>CACBXQ010000005.1 GCA_902543245.1 uncultured Pelagibacteraceae bacterium
CTTTCCTTTCAATACCTTGGATATTAGCAATGTTATTAATTGTATCTCTTCTTGGAACATCGATAGAGGTTTTAATACCTGCTCTTGGATTTTTTTATGGAAAAGGAATTGTTAGAGTAGCAAGAGCTGCAACTCATGATGTTATTGCTAAAGACTTTATTGTTTCAGCAAGAGCAAGAGGTCATTCAAATATGTCTATAATTTGGAATGAAATACTTCCTAACGTTAGAGATGCTATTTTAGTAGAAGGTGCCATGAGATGGTCGTGGATGTTACTTGGTTTTAGTTCTTTATCTTTTTTAGGGTTTGGTGTTAGTCCACCTACTCCTGATTGGGGGTTAATGATATCAAATGCTAGAGGATTAATGTCCTTTGCTTATTGGGCAGTAATTGCACCTATAGTTGGATTAAGCACTTTAATTATTGGAATTAATTTAACAGCTGATGCATTTGCTAAAGCACTTGGAATTGATAGATCCACAAAGGCTCCAGTTTAATGGAAAATGTAGTTCAAAAAATTAACAACTTATCTATTGGTTTTAGAAGTCAAAAAGGTGAGGAAATATCTATATTAAAAAACATAACTACAGAAATTAAAAGAGGTGAAACTGTAGGAATTGTAGGAGAATCTGGGTCAGGGAAAAGTACATTAGCACTAGCAATGATGGGCTATATAAAGCATGGTCTTTTTACAACTAGCGGTGAATGCACGTTTAATTCAAATGATTTACTTAAAATGGATGGAAGGGCCTTAGAAAAAATAAGAGGTCGTAAAATTGCAATGATACCTCAAAATGCAGGTCAAGCATTAACACCTAATTTAAAAATTGGTTATCAAATTGATGAAGCTTTAAGATTACATACAGATTTAAATAAAATTGATAGAGATAAAAAAATATCAGAATTATTGAACAAGGTAAGACTTCCCTCACCAGAAACGATGGCTTTGAGATACCCTCATGAATTATCAGGAGGACAGCAACAACGTGTTGCTGTTGCAATGGCACTCGCAGGTACACCTGAATTACTTTTATTGGATGAGCCAACAACAGGCTTGGATGTTACTACTCAAGCACATGTATTAGAATTATTAAAATTTATCGCAAAAGATACTGGCACATCAATGGTATATGTAAGTCATGATCTTGGTGCTATTGCGCAAGTTAGTGACAGAATTATTGTAATGTATGCAGGTGAGATAGTCTTAGATGGTCCGGTTAGAAGTGTATTAAAAAATCCAATACATCCTTATACTTTTGGATTATTAAAATCGATACCGAAACTTTCATTAGCTGGTCTTCCACATTCAATGCCTGGAAGTCAACCACAACCAGGTACTGTAAAAAAAGGGTGCAGTTTTTTTGATAGATGTAGTCTTTCAGAAGAAAAATGTAAGTTAAATTCTCCTCAACTTGAATACATAGAGGAACTCAAAACTAGTGTTAGATGCTTTAAGCATAAAGAACTGATAGAAACAAAAAATAAAGAAAACGTAATTACTAGAAATGATAAAAAAGTTCAAATTAATGAAATTTTAAATTTAACAGATGTATCTATTAGTTATGCTAAACAAAAATTACTGGATCAAATCTTAAACAGATTTACAGATGATAATCCAACAGTAAAAGGTATTAATGTAGATATCAACAAAGGTGAAACGATTGCACTAGTTGGAGAGTCTGGAAGTGGTAAATCTACAATTCTTAAATCAATTGCTGGATTACTAAAAACAAAAGATGGTAATATAAAATTTGGTAAAGAGAAAATATTACAACCAGATGTTAAACATAGAAACCCAAATGATTTAAGAGCTATTCAATTAATTTTTCAAAATCCTGATGAGTCCCTAAATCCTAACCATACTGTAGAACAAATTATTGCTCAGCCACTTAGATTATATTTTGGTATGTCTGGTGATGAACTTAAAAAAAATATTATAGATATTTTAGAAAAAGTACGACTAGGTGAATTTTATATGACTAGATACCCAAGACAATTATCAGGTGGAGAAAAACAAAGAGTTGCTGTAGCAAGAGCTTTTGCAGCAAAACCAGATATTATTTTATGTGATGAAGTAACATCAGCGTTAGATGTTTCTGTTCAAGCTGCAGTACTTAATTTATTGCAACAATTAAAAGACGATTTTGGAACCACATATATTTTTGTTTCTCATGATCTAGCAGTAGTAAGAGCAATCAGTGATAGGGTAGCAGTTTTATATCAAGGAAGATTATGTGAAATAGGCCCATCTAAAAATGTATACCAAACACCATCACACCCTTACACAGAAGTTTTACTTGGAGCTGTTTTAGAGCCAGATCCAGACATTAAACCAAAATTAGTAGCAGAGGATATTGTAGAAGATAGACCTCCAGAAAAAGGTTGTAGCTTTCAAGGTCGATGTCCAAAAATCATTGGTGATATATGTAAGAATGAGACTCCGCCTTGGATAGAAGCTGATAACGGTAATTTAATAAGATGTCATTTATCTTTAGAACAATTGAGAAAATAAAGTCTAAATTTTATTATATATTTTTAAAATTACTTTTGTTTAAAGGTTTATCTAATATCTGAGCCTGGTGTAATTTTTTTTCGATCTCAATATAAAAATCTTTATTACTATTATTACCGTTAAGGAATTTTGTTTTCACATAACCAAATGCTAGATTTTTACCATAATTGAACGAATAGTTACCAGATGTTGTTCTTCCAACAATTTCTTTATCTAAATAAATTGGCTCATCGTGTAATAATAATGGTTCACCTGGTTTTGAATTATTCAGATTAAGCATAATCATTTTTTTTGAAACGGATTTTTCTTTTAATTTTAATAATGCGTCCTTTCCAATAAAATCAATATTTTTTTTATAGCTGATTGCAAAATCTAATCCTGCTTCTAATTGATTTTCTTCAGGTGAAATATCATGACCCCAATGTAAAAAACCACTTTCCATCCTCATAATGTCCATGGCGTGTGCACCACAAAGTGATAAATTGTGATTTTTTCCCTCAAGAACAATTGCTTCAAATAATTCCTTTGCAGAATTTTTTTCTACATAAAGTTCATAGCCTAGCTCACCCACATAAGATAATCTTTGAGCCCAAACATCCATATCTTTAATTTTTATTTGTTTAGCAGTGCTAAACTTAAAATTTTCATTAGATAAGTTTTCATTACTTATTTTTGATAACAAGTCTCTACTCTTTGGACCAAATAACCCTAGACAACAAAAGTCATCTGTAACATCAATAAATTTAACTTCTTTAGATAAATGTTTTAAGATGTGAAATTTATCACGTTCTCTAGTTGCGGCTGAACTGATTATTCTAAAATAATCATTAGCAATACAAACCACTGTAAGATCAGCTTCTATACCACCATCTTCGTTAAGCATTTGTGTATATGTGGATTTGCCAGGTATATTTTTTATATTTGCTGTACAAATTTTTTGAAGTTCATCAAAAGTTTGATCACCTTTTAAATCAAACTTTGCAAAAGGACTTAATTCAAACAATCCAACATTTTTTCTAGTATTTTTTGTTTCATATTCAGCCGATGGATACCAATTTTGGTACTTGTAGCTATATTTGTATTCAGGTTTATCACCATTTAACGCATACCACATAGGTCTTTCATAACCTCCTGCTACACCAAAACATGCACCAGCTTTTTTTAACTCATCATGATAAGGTGTTATCTTTTGATTTCTTGAAGTCTTATGTTGTTTATAAGGCCAATGCATTCCATAAAGGTCACCTAATGTTTCGGTAATTCTTTCTTTTATAAAGTCTAAGTTTGAATGAAAATTTTGAAATCTTTTAATATCATAAATAAATAAATCTTCATTTATGTGTCCGTTTATCATCCACTCTGCTGTAACTTTTCCAACTCCTCCTCCACTACCAATTCCAATACTATTTAAGCCACAACACGCAAAAAGGTTTTTAAACCCAGGTACTTCTCCCAATAAACTATTAGTGTCAGGTGTAAAAGACTCAGGTCCTGAAAAAAATTTTCTAATTCCTGCAGTTTCTAAAACTGGAAATCTATCTATTGCTGACTTAAGATATGGTTCAAAATGCTCAAAGTTTTCGGGTAATTCACCAAAGGAAAAATCCTCAGGAACTAAATTTGTTTTCTCAAATGCAGGAATTGATTTTCCTTCAAATATACCAACTAATATTTTACCAGCATCCTCTTTAATATAAGTCCTATTATCAAAATCTCTTATTACCGGTAAAGTTTTTGAAAGATTGTCTATAGGTTCAGTAATAATATAAAAATGTTCTGCAGGATACAAAGGTATACTCGCGCCAATTTTTTCACCTATTTGTCTAGACCACATACCTGATGCTAGAACAACATATTCACAATCAATATCAGTTCCGTTTACTCTTACTCCTGCAATTCTTCCATTTTTTACCAAAATTTTCTCAACAGGAGATTTTTCAAATATTTTAGCTCCTTCTAATTTTGCAGCTTTAGCTAGCATGTGGGTCACACCAGATGGATCTGCTGCGCCATCTCCTGGCATAAAAATTCCACCTATAACATTTTCTACATTTACAATTGGAAATTTTTCTTTAACGCTTTCTTTATCAAAAATTTTTACATCAACATCATAGAGTTGAGCAGTAGTTGCTTGTCTCTTTAACTCTTCCCATCTTCCTTGGTTTTCAGCAATTGAAAGTGCACCATTCAATCTAAGTCCTGCTGAATGATCAACTTTTTTTTCTAATTCCTTGTAAAGATCTAAAGTATATTTTCTAATTTTAGTTATTCCTGCAGATGGTCCTAATTGGCTTACAAGGCCTGCGGCGTGCCAAGTTGTTCCTGATGTAAGCTGATCTCTCTCTAAAAGAATAGTATCTTTCCAACCAAATTTTGCTAAGTGATATGCAACAGAACATCCAATTACCCCTCCTCCAATTACAACAACCTTGCAACTGTTAGGTAATTTTTTGTTCATTAAATCATTTGAATTCCTACGCCTGTCTTTGGATAGGTATATAAATTGTAATTAGCAGCTAGTTCTTCGCCAGCTTTAATTTTTCTAATAGTTACCATATACATAAATCTTGCATAGGTCGTTGGATACATATCTTCTTTTGAACCTTCTATGTTTACAACCTCACTTTTGTCATCTGGCATTGGAGCTGGATCACCAAATTTTAATGTTGGAAGTTTGTTGGTAATCATTCTTCTAACATTTGGTGTATCTGAGTGATTATAAAATCCACCTAGTGGAGTTCTTAAGTAATTATTTTCAAATCTCTCATCCAAAATATGTGTCAGTCCGATGAAAGTATTTTCTGGTATATCCTGTGTTGCGTAAAGTCCTAATCCTTCAATTGGAGATCTTTTGATTGTCACCCCGTCTGGCAATGGTCTGTAACTCATAAATTAAGTTCTGCTTTAATTAATTATTTCTTCTGGAGAAACATAACTGTGGCCAAATACATTTGCAACTGCTTTATATGTAACACTTCCTTTATGAACATTGAGGCCGGCGAGGAAGTGTGGATCATCTCTTAATGCTTTTATATAGCCATCTTTTGCAAGTTTTGAGAGAAAAGGAAGTGTAGCTTTGTTTAACGCTAGAGTTGATGTTCTTGGAACTCCTCCTGGCATATTTGCTACACAATAATGAACGACATCATCTACTATATATGTTGGTTCAGCATGCGTAGTAGGTTTGCTAGTTTCAACACATCCACCTTGATCTATGGCAACATCAACAATTACTGATCCTCTTTTCATTTTTTTTAACATGTCTTTAGTAACTAACTTTGGAGCTTCTGCTCCAGGAATTAAAACTCCACCAACTAATAAGTCACAATCAGAAATTAATTTTTCTAAATCTGTTTTATCACTATGTTCTGGAATAATTTTATCTCCAAACATTTCGCTTAATTGTTTAAGTCTTGCTTCAGATTTATCCACAATATGAACTTTTGCTTTCATACCGGTTGCAATAATGGCTGCATTTTCACCAACAACACCTCCACCTAATATAACAACATTTCCAGGTTCAACTCCTGGAGCACCTCCTAGTAACAGACCTCTACCTTTCTGGTTTTTTTCTAAACAATGAGCGCCTGCTTGTACTGACATTCTTCCTGCAACAGCACTCATTGGTGCAAGCAATGGAAGTCTTCCATTATTATCTGTAACTGTTTCATAAGCTATACATACTGATTTAGTATTTATTAAACCTTGTGTTAATTCTTTTGCTGCAGCGAGATGAAGATAAGTAAAGACAATCTGATTTTCTCTAATCATTTTAACTTCATTTGAAAGAGGTTCTTTTACTTTTACTATTATATCAGCATCATTAAAAATATCAGATGCACTATCTATTATTTTAGCACCTGCACTTTTATACTGGTCATTATAAAAACCAGCTTCATAACCACCATTATTTTCAACTAAAACTTCATGTCCGTCTGATACTAAAACTTTGACACTCTCTGGTGTTAATCCTATTCTATTCTCTTGGGGTTTAATTTCTTTTGGGATACCAATTTTCATATATGAAAATTAATTTTTTTTACTTTTGCTATAATTCGTAATTCCAGTTCTTAATTTTTCTATAATCTCATCAATATGTTTTTTCTCACATATAAACATCGGTGCAATTATTAATGCGTCTCCTGTAGCCTTAAAATTTACTCCAGCTTCATAACAATGTTTAAACGTTTCTAGGCCAGCTTTTCCAGGTCTTGTATCTTTTCTAATATCGATACCACCCATCATTCCATATCCTCTAATATTTTCTACAACATCAATATCTTTTAATGAAAATAAACCCTCTTGAAAATAAGGCGCTAAATCTTTTGCTCTATTAAAGATATCTTCTTTTTCAAAAATATCCTGGACTGCTAATGCTGCTGCCACTGATATTGGAATTCCTGAGTAAGTATAACCATGAAAAAGTTCGACAGCTCCCTTTGGAGAGGCATCTAATACTGTATCATAAATTTCTTCTTTGCATGCAACTACTCCAAACGGAACTATTCCATTTGTGGTAGCTTTAGCCATAGTCATAATGTCTGGCGTTACACCAAACTCTTGAGCTCCAAAAGCAGAACCTGTTCTACCCCAACCTGTTATTACTTCATCAAATATCAAAAGAATATTATGTTGATCACAAAGTTCTCTTAATCTTTGTAGGTAACCAACTGGAGGAACTAAAGTTCCAGTAGATCCAGCAATAGGTTCAACTATACATGCAGCAATATTTTCAGATCCAAAATTTGTACAAATTCTTTCAAGATCATTAGCAATTTCCATTCCTGTTTCAGGTTGACCTGAAATAAATTTGTGATCGTCTAAATGTGTGTGTCTCATATGTACTACACCGGGCATTAGCACACTTGCGTAAGTTTTGACATTATTTATCATGCCTCCAACAGATGTAGCTCCAATATTCATTCCGTGATAAGCTCTTTCTCTTCCAACAAATCTAAATCTTTGGCCTTCTCCTCGAGCTTTATGATATGCAACACTTATTTTTATTGCAGTCTCAACTGCAGTTGAACCACATATCGTATAAAAAATTCTATTTAAATTTCCTGGAGTATGTTTAGCAATTCTTGTAGCTAACTCAAACGATCCACCAAAACCTTGTTGAAAAGGTTGAGCGTAATCTAAAGTTTTTAGCTGATTAGTAATTGCATCAATGATTTCTATTCTTCCATGACCTAGAGGATTACAGAATAATCCAGAACTTGCATCAATTTGAGTTTGGCCTTCATGATTTTTTAAATAAACACCTTTGGCACTTGTTATTAATCTTGGTCTTTCTTTAAAGTCTCTATTCGAAGTAAACGGCATCCAATGCTCGTTTAGAGAATTTGGCATTGATGTTTTTTCTGAACTCATATTTTTAAATGTTAATTAAAGAGTAGTAGACTAAATTTATAATTTTAACTAGAAAATTATAAATTGATGAGTAAGACAAATCATCACAACTGATAGTTGTATTTAAAAATTAATCATATCCGTTATGAGCTTTTCATCATTTACATAACAATAAATTTGAACTTAAATAAGATCAATTAAATTTAATTAACAAGGGGAATAAATGAAAAAAACGTTGAGATTCATTCTTGGATTACTTGTTGCTTTTAACTTAAGTATGTCAGTTGCTAATGCTGCTGCAAACGAAGTTAGAGTTGCGTATTTCTTAGAATGGCCAAGTCCAAACCTAGAGGACATGCAAAAGAAAAATTTTGAAAAAGCTCTTGGTGTTCCTGTAAAATGGACAAACTTTACAAATGGTGGAGCAATGACTGATGCAATGCTTGCAGGAGATATTGATATATCTTATTCACAAGGTCTAGTTCCATTTATCAATGCTGTTAAATCAAAAGCACCTATTAAATTAGTTGATATTGCTATGGAATACGGAATGGGAGGAACTACTTGTGTTACTTCAAATGCATCTGGAATTACAAAAGCAAATGCTACTGAATTAGAAGGTAAAAAAGTTGCAGTTCCATTAGGAACTATGGCTGAGTATGTTTTTGATGAAAGTATGAAAGTGGTAGGAGCTGATAGAAGTAAAATGGATGTAATTCAAATGGATCCTGAAGAAGGTGCTAATGCATTAGTAAGTGGTGATGTTGTAATGGCATGTTTATTTGGTGGTAATTCTATTAAATCAGCTGTTGCAGTTGGATCAAGACTTTTAACTGTTCAAGAAGCAAGAGATGCAGGTATCTTAGGAATAGATATTACATCTGTAACAGATAAATTTATGAAAGAAAATCCAGGTATGCTTAGAACTTTCGTAGAAGTAACTCATGAAGCTAACGCGAGATATAGAGCGGGAAAAAGCGATATGAATTCTATGTCAAAAGCTTCTGAAATGGCAGTTGCAGATATGAAAGAAACTTTAAGTGGATTTAAATTTCTAACACCTGCTGAAACGAAAGCATCTATGGAGAGTGGAAACCTAGACGGATTCCTAAAAGGAATGGGTACACCTAGTGGTTCAGTAGATACTAGTTTTTTACCTCTATAATTTAGGTATTAAAAATATAAATAGGCGCCAATTTTTAAATTGGTGCCTATTTTTTTATAAATTATCTTATATAATTTTTGTATGACAGATTTAATTTCTCAGAATTTGAATATGATATTCAAAACTCCGAAAGGAGACACTGTTCATGCATTAAAGGATTTAAACTTTACTTTAAAAAAAGGAGAACTGTTAACTGTTCTTGGTCCATCAGGTTGTGGTAAAACAACTCTTTTAAACATCGCTGCTGGGTTCATTAAACCAACCTCAGGAAATATTACATTAAATAATAAAGAGATTGAAGGACCTGGTGTTGAACGTGGAATGGTTTTTCAACAAGGGGCTTTATTCGAATGGTTAACTGTAGCCGAAAACGTAAATTTTGGGTTGAGAATGAAAAAAAATGATTCAATTGAGACGCAAAGAAAAGTTGATGAATGGTTAGAAATTGTAGGTCTTAAGGGATTTGGAAACACTCCAACTTATCAATTATCTGGAGGGATGCAGCAAAGGGTTGCTCTTGCTAGGTGTTTAATAAATGATCCTGACTTAATATTAATGGATGAACCTCTAGGAGCTTTAGATGCTTTAACTAGAGAAAAGATGCAATCTTTAGTCTTAAAAATTTGGAAAGAAACTGGAAAAACTATAATTTTAATTACCCACTCAGTTGAAGAAGCATTGCTTCTTGGGGAAAGACTATATGTAATGGCTCCTAGACCAGGTCGTATTCATAAAGAATATAAGCTTCCATTTGCAGAAATGGGACTGAAAGAAGATTTAAGAGAAATTAAAAAGAATAAAGAATTTGGATCAAAAAGAGAGGAAATTCTATCGATGATCTGGAACATGGAAGAAGAAATTATGGGAAAAGAAAATTAAATGTTAACACAAATAGTAACATTATTAATCTTTGTAGCAATCATTGGAAGTATTCTTTATGGGAGAAGATTAATCAAAACAGAAAAAGTAGATGCTGTTTTTGGAAATCCAGAAAGGGCAAAAGGTGGCACTCATTGGGTAATAGTTGGGAGTGCTGCTATACTTTTAATTTGGCTATATTATTCTTGGGACATAGCTAAAGCTTTTTATCCAAAATCAGCAAATGAATTATGTCAAGTCGCAAAAATAAACGATTCTTTAATGGGATTAAAATATCAATTTCCAATTGATGAAAGAGAGTTCAAAAGCACCTCTATAATTAAAATTGAAAATAAAAATCTTAAGAAAATTGAGAAAGAAATCCAAAATACACCTGATTTAAATGATGAACAAAAAATAATTTTACTACGTTTTATATCAAAAACATCTCAGTTAATTCCTTTACTTACAAATGACTATTTAATGGAGGCAAATACAAAATCTAAAATAAAAGAAATGAGTGAAGAAATTAGAATTTTAAGCTCAAATTTTAAGAAAAAAGATTATCCATTTGAAACTGAAGCAGATAAAATTGAACGACTTAAAGCCGTGTCAGAACAAGGTGGCTGGGGAATAATTAAAGTTCAATCAGGAACAGGGTCAATTGAAAATACAATTGAGGTCCCAGTTGTACCTGAAACTAATAAAGGTTTAAAATTTCACACTGCTGCAGAAGATCTAAAAGTTATAAGCGATAAATTTTTCAAATTAAGAAATCATAACTCAAATTTCAAAACTTCAATTAAAGGGTTAAAAAATGAAATTAAACTTTATAGAGAAAGCTTAGATGACTCAGAAGAGATTGCTTCAGATTATGCAAAAAATATTGTTAAAATTGCAAGAAGAATTGAATTTGCAAGTATATATCCTCCTGGCGCACTTGATGAAATGCAAAGTGCTATCATCGAGTTTGATAATTTACAAAAATCTGAGCAGGGTGGTTTAAGATTAATTGACATAATTTTATTCCCAGCAGGTACAATAGTTGCAAGTGGTCCAAGTTGTTCCGAACAAGGATCAGGTAGGTGGCTCCCTAAACCATCAGATACATTTAATAAATTTATATTAATGTCAAAACCTAGCGTTGGTTATAAAAATATTCCGCTTCTTTGGATTGAAATGATGGATGTAAGCTCAATAATTGGGTTTATTTTACCAGATTGGATAGCTGATATTTTGCCAGGTAATTATCCAGTGCATACTAAAGATGGTATTGTTAAAGAGAATTTTAAAGGCAAAGTTTTAAAAATTGTAACTGGTGATTTTAAATTATTTAAAATCCCCGTACCTTATGGACATATTTGGGATTCTTTCTTAAGGGTATTCCTTGGATTAGTTTTTGGAATTATTATTGGTGTGCCATTGGGATTATTTATGGGGCTAAATAGATTTGCAAAAGGTTTTTTTGATCCATTAATAGAACTATATAGACCAGTTCCACCTTTGGCATGGGCTCCTCTTATAATCTCAGTTTTGGGTATTGATAATACTGGAAAAGTATTTTTATTATTCATGGTTTCTTTATCTATAATGATAATTTCTGCTAGAGCTGGAGCATCCGGAACCCAACTTTCTAAAATACATGCAGCACACTCACTTGGAGCATCAAAAAGACAGATTTTAAGATACGTAATATTTCCTAACTCTTTACCTGAAATATTGACTGGAATTAGAGTTGCAGTTGGAATGTGTTGGGGAACACTAGTTGCTGCTGAATTCTTGGCTGGAACAACGGGTATTGGATTTGTTGAAAATGTTGCTAAAAAATACTTTCAATATGAAGTTATTTGGATAACTATCTTTATCATGGGTATGCTGGGACTATTATTCGACGTTACATTAAGAAAAATAATAGATAAAACTATCCCATGGCGTGGAAAAGGTTAATAATATTTCTTTTTTTTTTCTCTCTTTCTGCTGAAGCAGAGGAATTTAAACTTGATAAATTAGTTTCATTAAATAAACCGTGGGGTTCTACATTTGTTGATAATGATCATTTGCTAGTAACTGAACAAAGTGGGTCTATTAAATTAGTTAATATTAGAACTAAAGAAATAAGTATTGTTAAACATAACTTGAAATTTTTAGAATATGGACAAGGTGGTCTGCTTGATATCATTTATCAAGATAACATGGTTTGGATATCATACTCAGAAAATCGAGGTAATTGGAAAACAAGCACATCAATTGCTAAAGGTGAATTTAATAATTCTGAAATAAAATTTGAAAACATCTTTCAGGCTAATCCACCAATAGATTCTGGTTATCATTTTGGATCAAGATTAGCTATTAAAGGAAAATATTTATTTGCCTCAGCTGGTGAAAGAGGTGAAGGAATGATTGCACAAGATGCAAGTAAGCATCCAGGTAGTATTATCAGAATTAATTTAGATGGAAGTATACCAAAAGATAATCCCAAATTTTTAGATAAACCAAAATGGCTTCCTGAAATTTATCAAATAGGAGTTAGAAATCCTCAAGGTCTAACACTATCTCCATTTGATAATAAAATTTACATAAGTAATCATGGGGCTAAAGGGGGTGATTGGTTTGGTGAAGTTAAAAAAGGTGAAAATTATGGTTGGAAAATTTTAGGTTGGGGAGGAACTAATTACAATGGAACAAAAATTGGTCCAAAGTGGAAACCTGGTTTCACAAAGGCTATTCATTACTGGGTTCCTTCAATAGCAGCCAGCGCAATTACAATTTACAAAGGAAAAGAATTTAAAGAATGGAATGGATTAGCATTGATTACATCCTTAAAGGACATGTCTTTAAGAAAACTAGATTTTTCTGACAAAGAAAATGTTAAAGAAAACTTTATATTTAAAAATCAAATTGGACGCATAAGAGATATACAAGTCCACTCTATAACTGGTAAAATATATTTTTTAAGTCAGGATGCTTTATGGGAAATGCGAAAGAAATAGAAAGATTAGTTTATAAAATTTTTTTAAAACATGGAATGAGCTCTAATCATTCAAAAATATCTGCAAAAGCTATTACTAATGCTGAACTAATCGGTGCACCTACTCATGGTTTGGCGAGACTTAAAATGTATTGTGATAGAATTAATAAAAAATTGATTAACCCAAGACCAAAAATTAAGATTAAAAAAATTTCCTCATCTGTTTCTCATGTGGATGCAAATAATAGTATTGGATTTGTTGCTGGTGAAGTTGGAATTAAACAAGCAATAAAAAATGCAAAAAAAACAGGTATTGGTTTGGTTGGTATTAAAAACAGTGGTCATTATGGATTGTCAGGATATTACGCTGAACAAGCTGTTAAAAAAAATTTAATTGCTTTTTGTTTTACAAATGCACCCCCTGCAATTGCTCCATATGGTGCGAGAAAAAGTTTATTTGGAACAAACCCAGTGTGTTTTGGCACTCCAACATCAAATAAAATTCCCTTTATATTTGACTCGTCAGTTTCAATAATTAATAGAGGTAAAATTAGAGTAGCAGCAAGAAATAAAAAAAAAATACCAGAAGGTGTTGCATTAGATAAATATGGGAAACCTACAACAGATGCCATAAAAGCATTAGCGGGAGTACAATTGCCAATTGCTGGATTTAGAGGATCAGGATTTGCTTGGATGGTTGATATATTAAGTGGTGTATTAACTGGAGGTAATCATGGAGGAAAGGTAAAGGATCCATTTGATGATTTCTCAGGACCACAAAATATTGGTCATTTGTTTTTTGTATTAAAACCTAATTTATTTATTGGAAACTATTCTCAAAGAATAAAAGAAAATATTAGAAGAATAAAAAGATTACCAAAAATAAAAGGTGTAAAAGAAATTTTATACCCTGGTGAAAATAAATTTAGAAGATATAAAAAAAATTTAAAAAGAAATATTATTATTCCAAAAAATATTCAAAAAGATATTGAAGAATTAAATGTCAAATAAAGATCATTCAAAGCCTTTAATGCTTTATGTGGCAGAACTTATATATTTAGAAGTAGTTGAGATCAAAAAAAGAAATCCTAATATAACAAATATAGTTTCAATTGAAATGTTTATAGGATCAAAAACATATAATGAAATTAGCAGTGGTAAATATCATGATAATTTATTTCAAAACTTGAAGGAAAATAATTTTATAAATAAAGAGACTGGTATAAAAATACCTAGGGAAACATTAGATTTACTAAATTTACAAAAAAAAACAATTATTGATCAGCTTTCAGAAAATACTGAAACTTATTTTGCAAAAAGTTCATTTCCATTATCAAATTCCCAAAATGCTTTTAATCTTTTATGGAGAATGTGTGAGACTTATGAGCTGTGGTGCAAAGAAGTAGGAAATAAAAAACTTATTAAATTAAATATAATTGATTAAATCAAACTCATATCATTCAAATAAAAAAATGTAGCAAGTGCTATTATCAATAAAATATAGATTATTATAAATGTAACTTTTTTCATTTATTATCCTTGTTTAGAAACAGTAAATTTAACTTTTTTATCATTGTAATCTCTACCAGATCCAGTAACTCCTCCATCTTTAATCCATTTAAGAGTACCAGCTGCACCCATATTATTTGTGCATGAAATTTGCCAAGTTCCTTTTCCACCCTCTTGAAGAGAATAACTTCCTTCGCATTTGCCATCATTATTAGGCAAAGGAATATTCAAAGTACCTTTGTAGTCAGCTTCATTAAATTTTACAGTGCCTGCAATTAAATCTGCATACCCTTCCCAAATTAACGCTATAGGTC
This sequence comes from uncultured Pelagibacteraceae bacterium, assembly GCA_902543245.1. Taxonomy (GTDB): domain Bacteria; phylum Pseudomonadota; class Alphaproteobacteria; order Pelagibacterales; family Pelagibacteraceae; genus Pelagibacter. The sequence goes on from CACBXQ010000005.1 coordinate 14,679, forward strand.
TTTCACCTGATAGTTCGTATTTCTTTACAACTTTCTTTTTATTTTCTTCGGGTTCATTGGTAATTTTTTTCTTAGCTTTTGTAAATTCTTCTTCTGTTAAAAGACCTTCGTCATAAAGTTGTTTTAAATCTCTCAATTGTTCCGATGTATTAGTTTGTAAATTTATATTTTCAGAATTATCATTTTCTGAAACAGATATATCATCCAAAAAACCAAGTTCACCAAGTTTAGCTATTATTTCAGTTTCTGGAGATTTACTATTAATTGTAGTTGCCTTATTAATTCCATTTTTCCATATTATATTTCTTCGTCTTGCAAAAATTCCGCATTTTGAATTTGTTTCAGCCTCACATGCTTTTATTGTTTCTGCTACTCCTCCCCTATCACCACATGAGTTAAATCCTTCTGGACAATAAAAATATGTAGACCAATTATCTGGACCTTCAGATACTATAAATAAGTACGGTGTTTGACCTCTCGAACCTCTTATATATTCAATAAATCTTGAAACTGTAAAATCGTCAATACTTAATTCCCCCCTTCCTATTTGGGAAGCAAAAGTTTGTGAGATTGATAAAAAATAACAAAATATAAAAATTAATAATTTTTTCATTTTATTCTATCTAAACTTTCTTGTGGCCATGTTTTTTCTCTATCATACATCACATCATGACAAATGTCTTTGTTAGGAAGCTCAATCCAAGGATCTTTATCTTTTACAAATATATGTGCTTGAGGTTCAATTGGTTCATCTAATGTTGCCGCTCTTACAGCAACTCTACCTTTAGAAACATTGTACTGACAATACAAATACACTCCGCATACTACACAAAAATAAGCTTTATAGCCTTTTCCACTCCCAGTTGGTAAATTTGTTGATGAAACTTCTCCTGTTATATTTATTACTGGATCAAGTAGTTTAAAAAGACAAGGCTCTGGTGGATTTAAAGAAATTGATGATGTTTCAATCGCTGCGCCTTTAACAAAATATAGCGCAAGCATCACAGATGGAACTAGAATTCGAGAATTTGTAGACAAAGCATATAGAATATCAACTAATGGATATCCTGGAGCTGTTCATTTAAGTGTTCCAGTGGATATAATGTTTTCGTCTTTTGCAGAAAATTCTGGTTTAGAAGAAAGACCATTTTCTCATAGCAAAAAACCAATAGCTAAAGCTTGGCCAGATCCAAATCAACTCACAGAAGTTTTAGAATTAGCATGCAAGGCAAAAAAAACAGTTTTAATTGGTGGACATGGAGTGTGGTGGTCTGAGTCTGAAAAAAAATTAGAAGCTGCAGGTAATAATCTAAATATTCCAATTTTTAATATTCCTTATCATCAAAAATTATTAGGAGAAGAAGCAAATTCTTATATGGGTCTTGCTGACATACACCAGTATCCACCATCAAAATTCGCACTACATGAATCTGATTTAGTGTTAATGGTAGGTGCTAGATTAGATAATCAAATGAATTTTGGTTGCAACCCCTGGTTTTAGATGTAGAAGAATTGAAGCTGGCCTTTTATCAGCCGGCCAAGACTTTTCAAAATACACAAACCCTTTCTCAGTTGGTTTAGGAAAGTTTATTGATTTTGATAAAGAAAATTTCATTGGAAAGAATGCTCTAAGCAAGGCAGACAAAACATGTTTTAGTTGGGGAATAAGAGTTGAAGATGGAATCGCAATTAAAGGAGAGATTGTTAATTCAAATGGAAAAGAAGTTGGAAAAATTACATCAAGTACTTGGTCTCCATATCAAGTATGTGGAGTAGGTATAGTTTATTTAAATGACAAAAATTTAACCGCTGGTTCTATTGTTGAAGTAAAATGTACTGATGGAAAAATTCATAAAGGTGAACTTTGTAAATTACCAATGTATGATCCAAAAGGCGATATAGTTAGAGGCATAAACAAAACAATACCAACAAAACCAGAACCTTGGGGCGGAATAAAAGGTTAGTGAGTTCAGTTACAAAAAAAATAATAGCAGTTGGTGGAGGAGGATTTACTCACAACTCTGATCGTGAATTAGATCAATTTATCTTAAGTCAATTTAGCAAAGAACATTTAAAAATAGGATTTTTGGGTACTGCAAGCAAAGATGATGAATATAAAGTTAACTTATTTTATGAGAGGTTTGATAATCAAAAAAATCAATTATCTCATTTTAACTTATCCAAACAACTAGATGGTTTTAGAAAATGGTTATTTGAACAAAATATTGTCTATATTGGAGGAGGGAACACAAATTATATGCTTAATCTTTGGTCTGAAAATAATCTTAAAGATATATTTAAAGAAGCATATGAAAAAGGAATTATTTTATCTGGCGTAAGTGCGGGAGCAGTTTGTTGGTTTGAATGGATATTAACTGACTCTCTCGGTGATGGCTATCAACCATTAAAAGGTGTTGGTTTACTAGAAGGAAGTTGCACACCACACTCTTCGGATTTAAATCGAATAAATGAATTTGAAAATAACATCAAAAACAGCAAATTACCTCCAGGTTTTGCAATTGATGATGGTGTAGCCGTCCTTTTTATTGACGGAAAACCATCTGATGTTTATTCTGCAAGAAAAAATCATAATGCTTACTTTGTAAATAAAGAAAACAAAATTAGCCTTAACGAATATATTAAAATATTGAATGAGTGAAAATATAATTCCAAGTAATAAAATATTTAGCATTAAAGAAGCTAGAGATTTATCAAAAAAAAGACTTCCTAAATTGGTCTTCGATTTTATTGATGGAGCATCAGGAGATGAAAAGCTTTCAGAAATTAATAGCACTGCACTCGATCAAATAAGATTAGAGCCTAAAGTTTTAAGAAATGTAGAAAAAAGAAGTTTAAAAAAAAGTTTTTTAAATTATCAATTTGATAATCCATTTGGATTTGCACCAATGGGTATGACCAATTTATCATGGCCAGGAGCTGACGCAATGCTAGCTAAAGAGAGTGCTAGAAACAATATACCTACATGTGTGTCAATGGCATCAACAACAACTTTAGAAGAAATGTATGATTTATCTGAAGGCCATTCGTGGATGCAATTATATATTTTTCAAGATGAAGAATTTGTGATGGAACTATTAGATAGAGCTGAGAAAACAGGTTATCAAGTTGCAATTTTAACAGTTGATGTTCCCGTATTATCAAGAAGAACAAGAGATGATAAGAATGGTTTTTCTTATCCTTTTAAAATAGGACCAAAACAATTTTTTGATTTTGCTACACATCCAACATGGTCTTTATCAACTTTGTTAAAAGGAATTCCGAAGCCAATGAATTATGTGACTTCAAAAAGTGGAGATGGAATTTTCAAAAGAAAAGAAAGTAGAGGAACCACAGATTTTGATACTTTAAAAAGAGTAAGAGATAAATGGAAGGGCAAACTTATAATTAAAGGAGTGATGTCTCCGGATGATGCAGTTAAAATTAAAGATGCTGGTGCTGATGCAATACAAGTTTCAAATCATGGTGGAAGACAACTAGATAGCGCAACTGCAGCAATAAATATTTTACCTTTAGTAAGAAAAGCTTTAGGAAATGATTTCCCTTTAATTTTTGATAGCGGAATAAGAAGTGGAAGCGATATAGTACGAGCACTTGCTTTTGGCGCAGATTATACAATGATTGGTAGACCTGTAATGTATGCTATGGGTGCAGATGGAGCGAAAGGATTAAGAAGAATTGTTGAAATTTTAAAAGAAGAAACAAGTACTACTCTTGGATTAGTTGGATTAAATGATATTAATGATGTTTCTTCAGAAATAGTTGCAGAAAAAATTATAGGTAATACAAGGTACTAATTAATGTCTGATAAAAAAATAAGAGGTGGCTCATTAATTGCTAGAGCCTTAAGAGATAAAGGGATTGAAAAAGTTTTTACTTTATCAGGAGGTTTTTGTAATCCAGCATTAGAAGGGTTTATGGAATGTCAGATGGACGTAATTAACTGTCCTCATGAACAGATAGCAGGTCATCTAGCAGATGGTCATACAAGAATTACAAGAAAACCTACAGTTTGTCTTGTTGGTCCAGAGGGTTTTGCAAATGCAGTTCCTTCAATGATGGAAGCTTGGGGCGAAAGATCTCCTGTTATATTTATTACTGGATCAAGTAGTTTAAAAAGACAAGGCTCTGGTGGATTTAAAGAAATTGATGATGTTTCAATCGCTGCGCCTTTAACAAAATATAGCGCAAGCATCACAGATGGAACTAGAATTCGAGAATTTGTAGACAAAGCATATAGAATATCAACTAATGGATATCCTGGAGCTGTTCATTTAAGTGTTCCAGTGGATATAATGTTTTCGTCTTTTGCAGAAAATTCTGGTTTAGAAGAAAGACCATTTTCTCATAGCAAAAAACCAATAGCTAAAGCTTGGCCAGATCCAAATCAACTCACAGAAGTTTTAGAATTAGCATGCAAGGCAAAAAAACCAGTTTTAATTGGTGGACATGGAGTGTGGTGGTCTGAGTCTGAAAAAAAATTAGAAGCTGCAGGTAATAATCTAAATATTCCAATTTTTAATATTCCTTATCATCAAAAATTATTAGGAGAAGAAGCAAATTCTTATATGGGTCTTGCTGACATACACCAGTATCCACCATCAAAATTCGCACTACATGAATCTGATTTAGTGTTAATGGTAGGTGCTAGATTAGATAATCAAATGAATTTTGGAAACCCACCGTTATTTCCAGAAACAACAAAACTTGTTTGTATTAATGGTTCGCATGAGGAAATTGAACTAAATAGAGCTGCAGATATAAATCTTTTATGTGATCCTGGAGTTTTCTTAGATACCTTAGTTAGATTAAAAGAAAATAACAAATGGAATTTGGATAAAAAATGGTTTGATGAAAATAAAAAAGAAAAGAAAAAATGGGTAGATAAATCTTTAGAAGATTTAAGCAAGGAAACAAATGAAGCAGAAAAAAATGGAGGAAAAATTCATCCATTACAATTAGCTTTAGATGTTCAGGATGCATTGAGTGAAAATGACTGGTTGGTTATTGATGGAGGTAACACTCACTTCTGGTCTGAAATTGCAATTAACATTGCTGGTTCAAAAGGAAAAAAACTTGGAGGAATATTACACCCAGGAACCTTCAGCATGTTAGGAGTGGGAGTGCCATTTGCAATTTCTGCAAAAAATACTCATCCAAAATCAAATGTAGTTTTAATCAGTGGAGATGGAGCATTTTTATCTGGAGGATTATCAATTGAAGCAGCATTTCAGGAAAAGAAACCAATAGTTGTGGTAATAGATAACAATGGTGGTTTAGATTGCATATCTCAACAACAAGAAAGATTATTTGAAAGTGGTAAACATTTTGCAACAGATTTTAGAGACATTCCTTTTCATAAAATATTTGAAGGTTTTGGGGGTCATGGTGAACTGGTTACTAAGAGAGAGCAACTCGCACCAGCGCTTAAAAGAGCAATTGATAGTGGTAAGACTGCTTGTGTAAATGTAAAAGCTAAAGGAGTTATCAGTCCAATAGTAGCTGCGGTAAGTGATAAAAGAGATAAGGCTTCAATAGAATAAATTATGGCAACATTATCATCACATTTATTAGACTCTAGCAATGGAACTCATGCAGAAGGAGTAAAAGTATTAATTTATCAAATTAATTCTAATGGAGAAAAAAAATTATTCTTTGAAAGCAAAACAGACGAAGGTGGAAGGATATTAAAAGACATGGATTTAACTCCAGATGATTGTAAATGTGATTATGAAATGGTTTGTGATATAGCCGGTTATTTTTCAAAAAAAAATATAGTATCTGAAGTTACAGTAAAATTTAAAATGGAGGATCCAACTAAAAAATATCACTTACCACTTATAATATCTCCAAATGGCTACTCAATCTGGTGGTCAGAGTAGTTATGAAAAAGATATATATATCATTTATCTTATTTTTTATCTCTTGCTCAAGTTTAATGGCTGAAACTCTTTATATGAATTGTGAGGAAACTATACAGGAAGTAAGAGAGGCCACATATGATGATGTATTTGTAAAAGGTGAGATAATTGGAAATAACTACGTAAGATTAAAAAATAATAAAATAATAGATATTTATTTTGCTTATCCTGGAGGCGAAGCATTTGAATTACTAAGAAATAAGAAAGTAAAAAAAAATAGTTTAGGTTTTACAGTTGAAGAAAAGTATAAAGATAAAAATTTTAAAACACATGAAAGTTTTAAATTCTTAAAACCTTTAGAAGATTATGTTTATAAAAGAACAACATATTTCTGGTCAAAAGGAACAGATACAGATGGTGAAAATGTATCTGATTATGATGGATCAGGAAGATGTGAATTTATTAATAAAAAAGAATTTTTAAAACTAATAAATAAATAAAAATAGTTATGAGTAACTTAATAGAAAATAGTACAAAAAGTATTAAATTAAATATGTCTAAACGTATTAGACGTACTCCATTTACAAACAAGGTAGAAGAATTGGGTGTTTCAGATTTTACTGTTGTAAATCATATGTTGTTGCCAAAAGGTTTTAAAAATACAATTTATGAAGATTATTGGCACCTAGCTGAACATGTCCAGCTTTGGGATGTTTCATGTCAAAGACAAGTACAGATAAGCGGACCAGATGCATTAAAACTCGTTCAAAAATTAACACCTAGATCTTTACAAAAAATGGAGACAGGTAAGTGTTTTTACATACCAATCCTTGATGAAAATGCTGGGATGATTAATGATCCTGTATTACTAAAATTAGATGATGATATGTTTTGGATATCAATAGCAGACTCTGACATATTGTTGTGGGCAAAAGGTATTGCTTTAGGGTCAAATTTAAATGTAAGAATAGAGGAGCCAGATGTTTATCCGTTAGCCGTGCAAGGTCCAAAATCAGAAGAACTATTATGTTCTGTATTTGGCGAAGAAATAAGGAAAATTAAATTTTTTAATTATAGAGTGCTTGATTTTCATGGAACAAAACAAATTATTGCAAGATCAGGATATAGCAAACAAGATGGATTTGAAATTTATTTTAAAGGTTTTGAAAAATATTTTGATGGAATTGAATTGGGTGAAAAACTTTGGGATACAATATGGGAAGCAGGTAAAAAATTTAATATTTCACCTGGATGTCCAAATCTTATAGATAGAATTGAAGGTGGTTTAATGTCTTATGGAAATGATTTTACAAAGGATAATAATCCTTTTGAATGCAATTTAGACAAATACTGCAATGGAAATAGTAATCACGAATATATTGGAAAAGAAGCTTTAGCTCAAATTATAAATAATGGAGTAAAAAAAAGAATGAGAGGAATAATTTTTGATGGTGATTCAATAGTTGCAACAGGTAAACCTTTACCAGTTTTAAACGAGGATGATAAAAAAATTGGCGAAATTACATCAGGAATTTACTCACCTAGAATTAAAAAAAATGTTGGTCTGTCTATGATATTAAAAGATTATTGGAATGATGGACAAAAAGTTTTAGTCGATACATTGGATGAAAAAAAAAGAAATGGAACAGTTACATCTTTGCCATTTCCAAAATAATCAAATGCTATATTATGTTAGGAATTAAAATTTAATATGTATAAATCAGTAATAGCAGGATATTCTCGTTCACCTTTTACCATGGCAAGAAAAGGAGATCTAATTGATGTTAAGCCAGATATCATGCTTGCAGAAGTTATTAAAAATTTAGTTTCCAAAACAAAAATTAATCCTATTGAAATAGAAGATGTTATTGTTGGATGTGCTTTTCCTGAGGGAGAGCAGGGTTTTAATATTGGAAAACTTGTAACTTTTTTAAGTGGAATGGATATTAAAACATCTGGGATGACCGTAAATAGATGGTGTGGATCTTCTATGGAGGCAATTCATATTGCTGCAGGTAAAATTGCAATGGGTTCTGGTAAAGCTTTTATATGTGGAGGTGTTGAAAGCATGACAAGAGTTACTACCGGGTTTACTCCAATGCCTTTTCCAAAATCTGAAACAGAAAATCCAAATGTTTATTTTTCTATGGGAATAACTGCAGAAAATGTTGCAAAAAAATATAATATATCTAGAAAAGAACAACAAGATTTTGCAATATCAAGTCATCAAAAAGCTTATCAAGCTCAATCAAATGGATATTTTAAAAATGAAATTACTACCATCAATAATTGTTCAACTGATGGAAATATTAGACCTAACTCTAACCAGGAAAAACTTGATGGTTTAAAGCTAGCATTTGATCAAAATGGAACTGTTACAGCTGCAACGTCATCACCATTAACAGACGGAGCTGCAACCACTTTAATTTGTGAAGAACAATTCGCAAAAGATAATAATTTAGATATTTTAGCTCGTATTGTTTCAACTTCTGTTCAAGGATGTGATCCTGATGTAATGGGACTAGGTCCAATAGGTGCATCTCAAAAAGCACTTAAAAGAGCGAAACTTAATATTAATGATATTGATATTGTAGAATTAAATGAAGCTTTCGCATCACAGTCACTAGCTTGCATTAAGGATTTAGGCATAAATCCAAGCAAAGTTAATTTAGATGGTGGAGCACTTGCTCTTGGACATCCACTTGGAGCTACTGGTGCAAGAATAACTGGTAAAGCTGCTGAATTATTGAGAAGAGAAAATAAGAAATATGCACTATCATCACAGTGTATTGGGCTGGGAATGGGAATAGCAACCATTATAGAAAACGTTAATTAAAATCATTAAAAGTTCATTATAAGCTCAAAAATATTAAACTTTTTTAAAGAAACTCACTTTGGACTAAAAAACTATTGTTAAATTTACATATTTCGGTTTCAATACACGTATGAGAAATAAACCTGAAACAGCTGAAATGAATAATGAGACTCCTCAAGACACGTTAAGAAACTCAGCTGCTAAGGTTAACGTTAACGATTTATTGCGTAGAGTAAGAGTAGAACAAAAAAAAGAGAAAAAAGGTAACATAGCTATAATTGGTGCTATAGCTGTTGCTTGTATTGCAACTGGTATAATACAAAGCTTATAATTCTATTATTGATTTCAGTTAGTTAAAAGTCCATATTGGGTCATGGAAATAGTAACTTCTATCGCACCATTACTGCTAGCATTAATAATGTTGGGCCTTGGTTTAGAATTAACTATTAATGACTTTAAAAGAGTTCTTCAAACACCAAAAGATTTTTTAGTAGGCTTTTTTTGTCAAATAGTTTTATTACCTATCATTGCATTTGGATTAATAAAATTTTTGAATACACCAATAGAAATAGCAATCGGAGTTATGATTATTGCAGCAGCACCAGGTGGTGTTACTTCAAATGTTTTAACTAAATTTGCTAATGGCGATGTTGCATTGTCAATTTCTTTAACTGCTGTAGTTAGTTTAATAAGTGTAATCTCTGTACCATTTATTGTTTTTACATCTATTGAACTTTTAAATTATGATTTAGCTTCAAATAGTATATCAATGTTTTCAATCGCAATTAAAATGTTTTTAGTGGTAACATTGCCAGTTATAATTGGAATGTTAATTAGAAGATTTGCTACTAATTTTGTTGATACAAAAATTAAACTTATACAAAATATATCTGTAATTTTATTTATAGTTGCTTTATTTGGAGCTATTTATCAAGAATTAGACAATGTAAGATTTTATTTCTTACAAGCTGGAAAGATTACATTGATATTAAATATTTTGATGATGTTTCTTGGGTACATGTTTGCTAAGTTTTTTGCATCTGGCACGCCACAAAAAAAAAGTATTGCACTTGAAACTGGTTTACAGAATGGAACATTAGCTATTTTTGTTGCTACACAATTATTTAATGATGTTACTTTTACGATTCCATCTGCAACATACGCATTAATAATGTTTGGAACATCTCTTATTTTTGTTGGACTTTTAAGAAAAAAAGATCTTCTCAATCCTTATAGTTAATGGCTAAAGATATATTTAACATTTCACAACAAGTTCAATTAGAAGAAATAAATAAATCTATAGATAAAAATATGAATGAGTTTATGACTTATTTTTTATATTTTCAAACTTCATGGATGAAAAATGCTTATTCTTCATTTAAAGATATAGAGAAATATCTTATTTTAGTTTATTTAGTAAATAAAACTTTTGTCACTTATAATAGACATTTTTACAATGTTACTTTTGATCAATTTTATTCCAATCATGAAATTATATTAGAAAAAATTAGTATTAAAGAAATAATCGATGCATTAGGCATGTCAAAAGAAACAGCCAGAAGAAAAATAAATGAATTAAGTAAAGATGGTGTGATTTTAAGAAATTCAAAAAAAATTATAATTAATCAAAAAGCATTTGTGTATCAAAGACCTGATAATCTTTTAGATAATTTTTCAGCTTTGACGCAACTTGTTACTAAAAATCTTAACAGCAAACATAAGGTAAATAGATTATCTGTTAAAGATATAAGTAGAGTAATTAGGGCTAATTTTACTCATTATTGGAATACAGTGCTTGATTATCAATTAAAATATATAAGAACTTTTTTACCAGTTCTTAAAAGTTATGACAGCACACTTATATATGCTTTATGCATATCAAATCATAACTATAATTTAAGGAATAAGAGAGATAATACTAAAATAATTGATAGATTTAATTATCCAAATTTTGTGACCGCAAAAGATACATCAAAGGGGATAAATTCAACTACAATATCGGACCTTTCAGAGATACCAAGAGCAACAGTTATTAGAAAATTAAAATATATGACAGCAAACGGAATATTAAAAAAAGTGGACAACCTGTATTCTATTACTGGATCTGGTCAAGAATATAATAAAATTCTAAAAATCTATGATAAAAATCAAACTAAAGTAAGGGAACTTTTAAGATTAATTATAAATTTATTAAATCAATAATTATGTCAGCTATAAACTCATTATCAGACATTACAGAGAATGGTTTATGTATAGGATGTGGCATTTGTCAAAGTATTGCAGGTAACGAAAATATTTCAATATCAATGACAGAAAAAGGACGTCTTGAACCAAAAGAAAATAAACCTTTAAACAAGGAAGTATTTGATAAAATTAAAAAAACTTGCCCTGGTGTAATTGTTGAAGGCCTTCCTAAAGAGGCTATAGATAATAAATCTAAATATGATTTAGTTTGGGGTTACTATTTGTCATTATTCTACGCGTGGTCTACCGATAAAGATATCAGATTCAAAAGCTCAACAGGTGGATTATTGAACGGGTTGTCACTTTACTTATTAGAAACTAATAAAGTTAAATTTATTTTACATACAGGAACTGATCCAAAAAAACCAATGAGAAGTGTATCTAGGTATAGTTACAATAAGCAAGAATTATTAAATTCAGGAAGTTGCTCTAGATATGGTCCATCCTCACCATTAGACAAATTTAATGAAGCATTAAATAAAAATGAACAATTTGCTTTTGTGGGTAAACCATGTGATATAAGTGCGATAAGACAATTATCAAAAATAGACAGAAGAGTTAATGAATTATGTAAATATTTATTAACTTTAGTTTGTGGTGGTTTTGGAGAATTTACAAAATCTCAAGACTTTATAGATAGCTTTAATGTTAAAGAAGAAGAATTGTCAATTTTTAGATATAGGGGATATGGCAATCCAGGTAAAATGTATATAAAAACTAATTCTGGAGAAGAGCATGATAAAGAATACAATTCTTTTTGGGGTGAAGAGTCTACATGGAGAGTGCCATTTAGATGCAAGATATGTCCAGACGCAATTGGTGATAGTTCTGACTTAGCAGCTTTAGATACATGGCCTGGTGGTTCTCCAGTAGGAGAAGACGAAGGTTTTAACGCAGCAATCATTAGAACAAAAAAAGGATATGATTTAGTTCATGATGCAAGGGATGCAGGTTATATAAAAATTGGAAATCATCTTAAAATAGAGGATATAAATGATTTTCAACCTCATCAAGTCAGTAAGAAAAAGGCTGTTTACGCTAGACATCAAGGTATGAAAAATGGAAATCGACCAACTCTAAATACTAAAAATTTAAGAATTAAAGAGCTTTATGATTTAAATACTAAGGAGTTTAATGAAAATGAAGCTAAAGGAATTAGTAGCAGATTAACTAAAATTTAAATAAGATTAAGTGATGAAATATATTTTATTAGGTATGGCTTTAGCTTTTGCAATGTATCTTGCAGATAAATACATATTGTAACAGTTAATGTGATAAAATAGCAGTTGATATCTATTTTATCATAACTAAATCTATCGAATGTCAAATTTTTTCCAAAATAGCGATATTGATGTAAATAAAGCTGAAAAAATAGTTTCAGATACTCTTAACAAGTGCGATGATGGCGAATTGTATTTAGAAGACTCGAAATCTGAATCTATATTATTAGATGATAATAAAATTAAAAGCTCTAATTATACAACTGATCTAGGATATGGATTTAGAGCAATAACAGGTGATGTTGTGGCATATTCTCATTCAAATGAGATCTCCAATAAATCGTTAAAAAGTTCAAGTGAAAATTTAAAATCCTCTCATAAAAGCAATATTGGTTCATACAATTCAGACATTAAAAAAACTAATCAAAAATTTTATAGTGATGTTGATCCTATTGAAACTAAATCTTTATCATCAAAAATAGAGTTGCTAAATAAAATAAATGAATATGCCAGATCAAAAGATAGATCTGTAAAACAAGTTACCGCAAGTTTTTTAGGAGAGAAGAAAGATATTGAAATTTTAAGATCTGGAGGTGAGTTACTAAAAGATACAAGACCATTAGTGAGAATTAATGTTTCAGTTATGGTTGAAAAAAAAGGAAGAAAAGAAACAGGAGTTTATGGAATTGGAGGAAGACAATCATATGATGATTATCTAGTAAATGATAATTGGAAAAAAGTTTGTGATGAAGCCTTTAGAATTGCATCTACTAACCTGGAAAGCAAACCATCACCAGCTGGAGAAATGCAAGTAGTCTTAGGACCAGGTTGGCCTGCAATTTTAATTCATGAAGCTGTAGGACATGGCCTAGAGGGAGATTTTAACAGAAAAAAAACTTCTGCATTTCACGATCTTGTTGGAAAAAAAGTTGCTAGTGATGGAGTTACAATCATAGACGATGGAACAATTGAAAATAGAAGAGGAAGTTTAAATATTGATGACGAAGGAACTCCTACCGAAAAAACAGTGTTAATAGAAAATGGAATTTTAAAAAATTTTATGCAGGATAGAATGAATGCAAGATTAATGAATACAAAATCAACAGGAAACGGAAGAAGAGAAAGCTACAAACATATTGTTATGCCGAGAATGAGAAATACAATTATGCTTGGAGGAAATAATACTCAAGAAGAGATGATAAAATCAGTAAATAAAGGAATTTTTGCCGTTAGTTTTGGAGGAGGTCAAGTTGATATTACTTCTGGTAAATTTGTATTTAACTGTACTGAAGCTTACGAAATAATTAATGGTAAAATTGGATCACCAATTAAAGGAGCTACATTAATTGGAGATGGTCCATCATCTTTAAAAGAAGTTTTAATGGTTGGAAATGATATGATGATGGATCCTGGTATTGGCACTTGTGGAAAGGCTGGACAAGGAGTACCTGTGGGTGTTGGCCAACCATCTCTACTTATAAATAAAATGACTGTTGGTGGTACAAAAATTTAACCGCATGATTAAAAACGAAGATTATCTAAATAAGGTTGCTGAAAGATGTTTATCTAAAGCAAAAAAATTAGGAGCAACCGACGCCAGTGCAATAGTGGTGAATTCTGTTTCAGAAAATATAAATATCAGAAATAAAAAAATTGATGGTTCTGAAAGGTCTGAAAGTTTAGGAATTAACTTAACAACATATATAAATAAAAAAAAATCATCAATATCCTCATCTAATTTAAACGAGAAGAGTATAGATAGCCTTGTTGAAAGATGTTTTGAGGCAACAAAAGTAACTCCTGAAGATGAATTGAACTCCTTACCAGATAAAGAATTACACTTTCAAGGTCAAAAAAAACTAAATCTTTTTGATGAAACAGAAATCAACAACGAAAAAAAAATTAATTTTATTAGAGAAGCTGAAGATGAGGCGTTCTCAAATCCACAAATTGTAAATACAAATGGTTCTGCATTTAGCCAAGTTAAATCTAATTTCATATTATCAAATTCAAATGGTTTTTCTGATGGATATAAAACTTCACAATTTACTGCATATTGTGAGGTTGTATCAAAAAATAATGGTAGTATGGAAAGAGATTATGAATATACAAGTAAAAGATTTTATAATGATTTGTTAAGCCCTAAGAAAATTGGGAATAGAGCTGCAGAATTAGCAGTAAATAAACTTAATCCAAGAAAAATAAAAAGTGAAAAAATGAATATTGTATTTGATAAGAGAATATCAAAAAACTTCTTATCATATTTTTCAAATGCTATTCATTCAAGCGCAATTGCAAAAGGAACAACTTTTTTAAAAGATAAAATTGAAAAGAAAATATTTAATGAAAAAATTAATATCACCGATAAGGGAGATATTGAAAAGGCTAATGGATCAAAGTATTTTGATAATGAAGGTGTTGAGGTAAAAGAATTGACATTAGTTAAAGATGGTATTCTAAAAAATTATTTAATTGATACTTATAATGGAAAAAAAATAAATAAAAAATCTAATGGAAGATCTGGTGGTTCTACTAATTTATATTTTGAAAATGGAGATATTAACTATGAAGATTTAATAAAATCTGATGAAAAAATGCTATATATTAATGAAACCATTGGTCATGGTACAAATCTGATAACTGGGGATTATTCAGTTGGTGCCTCTGGTAGAATGATCGAAAATGGTGAATTATTATATCCAGTGAGCGAAATCACAATTGCTGGAAATTTAAATAGTATTTTTCAAAATATTGTTCTAGCTAATGATTTAGAATTAAACTATTCAACAAATTCACCAACCATGTTAGTTACAGGTATGACTGTGGGAGGTAGATAATTTGAATCCTACAGATATATTACTTAGTATAGCAATTGTTGGTATTTACACACTAATATACGTTTATCTGAAATCAAAATATAACAAAAATCAAATTATCATTAAATTATTTTGTGAAGGTTTTGTTATTGCTACAATAATTACTGGAATTTTGTATTATTTAATTAAATATATTGGTTCATAAAACATTTTAATGAGTATTACTAAATCTTTAATTAAAGATCATAAGATGATACCCCATCCAGAAGGTGGTCATTATGTTGAGGTTTTCAAAAATAAAGATGTCAGTCATATTTACTTCTTACTAGACGAACATGAACATTCACACTGGCATCGAATAACTAAAAATGAAACTTTACACTTTTACTTAGGAAGCCCTTTAATAATTTTTACTTCAAAAGATGGTAAAGATTTTCAGTCTATTGAGATTGGCTCAAAAAATAAATTTATATTATGTGTGGAAAAAAATACTTGGTTTGCTATGAAACCAAAAGGCTCTTTTAGTTTAATTGGGTGTACCGTTGCACCAGCTTTTGAATTTAGTGATTTAGAGCTAGCACCAAAAGATTGGAAACCAACTAAATTTAATATCATTTTATAAAAAACCTTATCGTATAAAAAAATATTTTAAACAAAACTTGTTTGAAATAAATAATAAAAGTAGTATAAACCAACAAATATTTATTGGCGGGGTAGCTCAGTTGGTTAGAGCGCAGGACTCATAAGCCTGAGGTCAGTGGTTCGATCCCACTTCCCGCTACCACTAAAATCTTGGTTTTGTTTTTGAATAATTAAAAACTTCCTCATATTTTTTTGCAAATGAAAAAACTTTTAAGTCATCACCTTTTTTTCCAATAATTTGAATTCCCATAGGAGAACCATTTTTATTAAAACCAATTGGTATACTAACAGTGGGTAGCTCCAACAAACTAGACATTATAAATATTTCCAACCATCTATGATAGGTGTCTAGTTTTTTATTATTTAATTCAGAAGGATATTGAATTTTTTTATCAAAGGGAAAAATCTGCGCCGATGGCAATGCTAAAAAATCAAACTTATCAAATAATTTTCCTACTTGATTAAAACAGTCGAGTTTTTGTTTCATGGCAATATCAATATCATCATCTTTAATTTTTGATCCTTTCTTATATTCCCATATAGCTTCTTCAGTCATATCATCGATTTTTTTAATATTCATAGCCAAAGTATCATTATAAATACTTTTTGATCTTAAGCAGATCCAACTTTCCCATAGATAATCCACATTAATTTTAATATCAGGTAAAACTATTGATAAATTATTTTTTTCTAATTCTTTAAGTTTTTTATTACACATGTCTTCGATTCCATCCTCTAATTCATAGTTATTATACATATCAGACAACCAGCAAATTTTTGTTTTAGAAAATTCATTGTCATTTAATTCACAATCATAAAATTTTCCTTGTATATTAAAAGAAAGTGGATCATTTTTATGTTTACCTACAACAGTATCTAAAAAATAAGACATGTCGTCAGGTGTTCTCCCAAAACATCCAGGTGTTGTAAGTATCGGTAGTTTTTTGTCATGACCTGATCTATCTGATGGAATTAGTCCTGGCGTTGGTCTAAATCCATAAATGTTTGCAAAGGCTGCAGGTCCTCGACAAGATCCCATTTGATCTGTACCGTCAGCAAATGGTAACATACCAGCAGCAACAGCTGAACTTGCTCCGCCACTTGAACCAGCAGCAGATTTTGAAAAATCATAAACATTAGAAGTTGGTCCAAATAATCTGTTTATAGTATGACCTCCAACACCTAATTCTGCAGTATTAGTTTTTCCAATTATAATTACCCCTTTATTAATCAAACGATCAACAAATAAGGAGTTTTTTTTAGGTAAATAATTTTTAGTACCCTTATATCCATATGTTGTTGGAAGACCAGACACATCTGATAAATCCTTAATTGCAATAGGTAACCCACAAAGCATACTTGATTTATCCTTTTGTTCATCTTTTTTTTCAGCTTCATCTAAAATTTCATTTTCATCTTTAAGAGACACAATTGCATTTAATTTTGGATTGATATTATTGATTTTTTCTAGGTAATATTTGTTAAGTTCTTTAATTGATATTTCTCTATTTTTAATTAAAAAAATTAATTCTTTCACTGTTTTATTTTCAAACATCAGCTTCTAACGAGCTTTTTTAATACTCGCTAAAACCATTTCATGAACTTCTTCTAAAGACGCCTTTTTAGGATTTTGTCCATAGGCTTGATCTTTCATAGATTTTTCTGCTATCCTCATTGCGCAATCCTCAGGTACGCCAATTTCTGCAAGACTTTTTGGAATTTTAATTCTATCTAAAATTTTTTCTAGATTCTTAATAAATGCATCAACTGAGTGATCTTCAAATTGCATAGCTTCAGACATTCTTTTAACTTTCTCTTCCATACCTGGAAGATTATATCTCATAACTACAGGAAGAATTATTGCATTCGTTAGTCCGTGATGAGTATTGTATTCGGCTCCAACCATATGAGCAATAGCATGTACTAATCCTAAACCTTTTAAAAAAGAAATTCCTGCTAAGCAAGATCCAACATGCATTCCACCTCTTGCAACTATATTGCTAGGATCTTCTACTGCTGTGACTAAAGATTTTGATATCAAAGATAAACCTTCTAAAGCAGCACCATCACACATTGGATTGAAACCAGGAACACAATAACCCTCTATACCATGGATTAAAGCATCTGCACCTGTCCATGCTGTTAAGTTTGATGGAAGACCTAGTGTAAGTTCTGGATCAAGTAAGGCAAGTGTAGGTCTTACATCTGGATGCCACATACAAAATTTCATGCCTTCTTTTAAATAAGTAACCATAGCTGAAATTTCTGTTTCAGCTCCAGTTCCAGCAGTTGTTGGAATAGTTATAATTTTTGGGAATGGGTTATCTTTGCTAATTTTAGGCGGAGTTAATTCAAATTCAAAATCTCTTAGTGGAACATCATTATTTGCTGTAAGACATATTAGTTTGCCTCCATCCATCGCGCTACCACCTCCAATGGCAATTATCGCATCGTGATTTCCATCTTTATATTTTTTACAACCAGCTGCAACTTCATCTTCTCTTGGATTGGGAGATATGTCGTAAAATAAATTTGAATTTACATTTGAGCTTGCTAAATATTCTTGTAAATTTTTTATAAATGGTAATTTAGTGCTTCCACTATCAGTTACTATTAGTGGATTTTCTATTTTTTCATTATTACAGACTTTTCCAATTTCTTTAAGTCTACCTGGCCCATATGCTATGTTTGTAGGAAAGGTCCAGTCCTGATTTGTTAATATATCTTGTTTGTTAAGTTTAAAGTTTTGCATTTTTTAAATAACCTTTATACATTTATTATTAAAATTTTAAATGAAAAATTCTCCAGAAACTATTGATATTAAAAAAACTTATCTTGCAATATCATTAATGCTTTTGGCTATCTTGTGCGTTGACTCTTACATGGTAGTTATCAAGTTTCTTGGAGATGATTATTCAATAATTCAATTAACAGTATTTAGAAATGTTTCGGCAGTAATACCTTTGTTTTTGTTACTTTTTTTCACAAAAGAATACTTTACAGTTTTTAAAGAAGTAGACCAAAAATTTATTGTTTTAAGCTTTATTAGAGGAATTTGTTTTTTAGCAATGAATGTATTTATTTTTATATCTGTAGTTAATTTACAATTCGCAACCGCCATGACATTAACATTTTCTTCTCCATTCTTTATTGTAATTTTATCAATTATATTACTTCAAGACAAAGTTGGTATTTATAGATGGTCAGCTGTTATAATTGGTTTTTTAGGTGTAGTCATGATTATGAGGCCAACAAGTGATATATTTAATTTCTATTCGATATTTCCAATATTAACAGCAATAGCATGGGCTGCATCTGTGGTTGTTTTAAAGTTTATTCATAAAAAACACACTACAGCAAAAATACAATTATATACTTTAATTTTTAATGTAATAGGAGGATTTGTTTTATTTTTTATAACAACGGGTCATGTTGAAATTGCAAGCACAAGAGACTTTTTTTTAATGACCATGACAGGTATTTTAGGCGGTACAGCGGCAATATTATTTATTTATTCTTATAGACTAATATCTGCAAGCAAGATTGCGTCATTTGAATATTTAGGGATACCTTCATCATTCATATTAGGTTGGATATTTTTTAATGAGGCACCATGGGAACAATTATTTCCAGGCGTGCTAGTAATTATTTTTGCAGGTATGATAATTATATGGAGAGACAACGTAAAGCAAAAATCATTAAAAGTTAATAAAAAATTTTATTAAACTATTGAGATTTAGAAGTCATTGATCTCATAACAATTGAACGATCAATCTCACCTAATAATTCACCAGTTTCGTTACAAACAACGGGATATTTTTTGTCACTGTCTACTAACTTGTCAATTAAAGTTTCAATTTTAAGGTTATCTAAAATTTTGTCTGAGCCTGAGTCATACATTTTTTTAGTATCGTCACAGCAATCCTTTCTCATTACTTTGCCAGCACTTAAAACTTTATACTTAGGAACATCTTCGCAGAAATCTTTAACATATTGATCTTTGGGATTTGCAACTATCTCTTCAGGTGTACCAACTTGAGAAACTTCTCCGTCTTTCATAATCGCAATATGATCACCCATTTTTATTGCTTCTAAAAAATCATGAGTGATGAACACCATTGTTTTTTGTACTTTCTCTTGAATTTTTAAAAGTTCATCTTGCATTTCTCTTCTGATTAAAGGATCTAAAGCTGAAAAAGGTTCGTCAAAAATTAATATCTCAGGATCTACAGCAAGTGCTCTCGCTAATCCAACTCGTTGTTGCATACCGCCTGATAGTTCTCTTGGGTAATTATTATGCCAACCGTCAAGACCAACCATTTTTAAAACCTCCATAGATTTACTTAATCTTTCATCCTTACGAGTGCCTCTTACCTCTAATCCATAACCAATATTTTCTACAACAGTTCTATGGGGGAAAAGTCCAAAATGTTGAAATACCATACTCATTTTATTTCTTCTTAAATTTAATAATTCTCCTCTACTCATTTTAGTTACATCATCGCTATCCATCATAACTTGTCCTGATGTGGGCTCGATTAATCTTGAAATACATCTAACCAATGTTGACTTTCCACTTCCAGATAAACCCATAACCACAAATGTTTCACCTTTTTGGATTGAAAAACTAACATCTTTTACAGCAACAACGTGGCCTGTTTGCTCCTGAACTTCTTTTATGCTTAGATTTTTATCTAGATCTTTAAGAATTCTTTTCTCATCTGGCCCAAAAAGCTTCCAAATATTTGAGCATGTTATTTTCTGGTCACTCATATATTAAATTTTAATTAATTTAAGTTAGAAATAGACAATATTTTACTTTAAAAGTAAAATTATTTATTTTAATTTACTATAAATTATGTCGTCAGAAGCAACACAATTATTTGAAAAACAGAAAAAAACTAAAAATATTATTACTTATGCAGTTATTTTTTTAATATTTGTGGTTGCATTATGGTTATCTACCAAAAGTGAAGGACCATCAAAATTCCCAAAAGTAGTAACTGACCAGTTTACTTTTACTGCATGGGTGAATGAAGGTGAGGATTTTTTAAAAAAAAATTATAGGTGGATGACAAAAATAATAGCTGGTTATATTAAAGAAGGTTATTATTTTGTTGAAGATTTTTTACTCGATTCACCTTGGCTTTTAATTGCGGCAATAATAATTTTACCTTGTTTAATTGCAGGTGGTTTAAGGTTAGGCCTGTATTCTGGATTTGTAATATATTTTTGGGGCGCAACTGGAATGTGGGAACCTTCTCTCCAGACTTTAGGTTTAATGGGTCTCTCAGTTTTGATGTGTGTTTTTTTTGGAGTAATGCTAGGCGTATTCTGTTCACAAAGTAATAGGTTTGAAAATTTTATGAAACCTATTTTGGATACTATGCAAGTTATGCCTGCTTTTGTTTATTTATTTCCTGCACTATTCTTTTTTGGAATTGGAGGAGCCCCAGCAATTCTTGCCACAATGATTTATTCTATGCCACCAATTATTAGATTAACCAATACTGGAATAAGGCAGGTTTCAGAACAGACTATTGAATCTGCAACTTCTTTTGGTTCAAATAGATTACAACTATTATTTAAAATAAAAATTCCAATGGCCTTACCGAGTATAATGATGGGAATCAATCAAGTTATAATGATGGCTTTAGCACTTGTTGTTCTGGCATGTTTTATAGGTGCCGAAGGTATAGGAGGACAGGTATGGCAGGCAATTAGAAAATTAGATGTTGGATGGGCTATGGAGGGAGGATTATGCATTTTATTTATGGCGATTATGCTCGATAGATTTAGTATGTCATTTAGCAAAACAGAAACTCCTTTACCTCAAAATGTTCAAAAATTTTATCTACTGCCACAAAATTGGGAGAAATATCAAATTGCAAGAATTTTAGAAAAGCCTCTAAGTATATTACATTTTTTAGTCAGTTATATTTGTATTAAAGTTACAGATTTTATTTCTTATATATTTGAATTTTTAGTTTCTATAATTAATAAAAACACTGCAAAGGAAATAGGAGATTTAATAAGTAAAAGATATTATGTCATTCCATCTTTTATAATTTTTTTCATTATATCTTTTATAGACTCAAATATGATTAGCATTGGCTCTTTTCCTGAGGAATGGAGACTTTCAATTAGACAACCAATATCAACCACTGTGGATAACATAGCAGTTAATCCAGGCTTTATAGCGTTTACAAAAGGCTTAAGAGGTTTTGTATATCTCAATCTTTTACGTCCTCTTGATATTTTTCTAACTTTTACACCTTACTGGTACACTATGGGAGTATTTGTTGCTATTGGATATTTTACTGTTGGAATAAGATTTGCTTTTATTACTGCTCTTTTATTATTATTTATTGGAGCTTGTGGTATTTGGACTCAAGCAATGATAACTCTCTCATCAGTTTTAGTTTCAGTAGCTCTATGTTTTGCTATTGGTGTACCGCTCGGAATAATAGCGTCATATAGTGAAAGATTTAAAAATATACAAAACGTTGTACTTGATGCAATGCAAACACTTCCATATTTTTGCTATTTAATACCTGTACTGATGTTTTTTGGTGGTGGAATTGTATCAGCTGTTCTTGCTACAGTTATTTATTCAATACCACCTATCATAAGATTAACATCATTGGGTTTAACACAGGTATCTGGATCATACTCAGAAGTATCAAAATCATTTGGAGGAACATTGCTTCAAACGCTTAATAAAGTTAAATTTCCTTTAGCTGTTCCAAGCCTGGTAATTGGATTTAATCAGACAGTTATTATGGCTTTTGCTATGCAGATTGTTACACCGTTAATTGGAGGAAAAGGACTTGGGCTAGAGGTGTTTAATGGCTTAGCGAGATCAGACACGGGAAGAGGACTTGCTGCAGGAATTGGAATAGTTCTTTTAGCAATTATAATAGATAGAATAAGTTTAGCTTGGACAAAAAAACAAAGAGTAGCACTAGGTTTAGTAAAAAACTAAAATGTCCAAAGATAAAGGTTTACCTTTAACAAGTTCACACTGGGGAACATACAGAGCAAAAGTTCAAGATGGTAAAGTAAAAGAACTAGTTGGTTGGGAAAATGATAAAGATCCTTCACCTATTGGAACAGGGATTTTAGATGTTCAGCATGGCCCAACTCGCATTGATGCGCCCATGGTTCGTAAAAGCTGGTTAGAAAATGGACCAGGAAGTAAAAATCATTTACGAGGTAGAGATCCATTTCTAGAAATTAGTTGGGATAAAGCTGAAAAAATTGTTGCACAAGAGTTAAATCGAGTAAAAAGTAAATTTGGAAATTCAGCAATTTATGGTGGATCTTATGGCTGGGCAAGTGCTGGAAGGTTTCACCATGCACAAAGCCAGCTTCATAGGTTTTTAAACTGTATAGGCGGATATACTCGCTCAAAATTTACATATAGTTTTGCAGCAGCAGAGGCAATGGTTCCACATATATTAGGAAGTTATCGTGCTTATCTTGATACTTGTACAAGTTGGGATTTGATAAAAAATAGTACAAAACTTTTTGTCTGTTTTGGAGGTGTTCCATTAAAAAATGGTCAGATTTGCCAGGGAGGAACTGGAAATCATTATCAAAAAGAAAGTATAATTTCTGCAGCATCTTCTGGAATTGAATTTGTAAATGTAAGTCCCCTTAAATCTGATTTGATGGATGAGGCAGGAGGAAAATGGTTATCATTGCGCCCAAATACAGATACTGCCTTAATGCTTGGTATTGCTCATACACTTCATATAGAGGGACTAAGTGATAAAGATTTTTTAAATAAATATACTGAGGGCTTTGATATTTTTTTAAATTACTTATTAGGATCTAATGATGGAATTCAAAAAGATGCGAATTGGGCTGCAGAAATATGTGATATTCCTGCAAATGAGATTAGAGAACTTGCTCGAAAAATGGTTTCAAATCGTACAATGATTTCTGTGAGCTGGTCACTAACTAGACAAGATCATGGCGAACAGCCTTTTTGGATGGCAATCATGTTAGCTTCAATGATTGGGCAAATTGGTTTACCAGGAGGTGGTTTTGGTTTTGGTTATAGTGCCACAAATCATATTGGTGGACAATTTACAATTTTACCAGGCGCAGCTTTTCCACAAGCTAAAAATGAAATTGAAAATTTTATACCAGTCGCAAGAATTAGTGATTTATTGTTAAAACCAAATGAAAATTTTAATTTTGATGGTAAAAAATATAAGTATCCAGATACTAAAATTGTATATTGGGCTGGAGGAAATCCCTTTCATCATCATCAAGATTTAAATAGATTAATTAAAGCATGGGAAAAACCTGATACAATTATATGCAATGAATGGTGTTGGAATACTCTTGCCAAACGTTCGGATATTGTTTTGCCCTGCACAACTCCTCTTGAAAGAAAAGATATTATGATGACACCTCGTGATCCTTATGTTGTTTCAATGTCAAAATTAGTTGATCCTTATGGTCAAGCGAGAAATGATTACGAGATATTCACTGGTATAGCAAAGAAAATGGGGGTAGAAAAAAAATTCACAGAAAGCCGCAACCAGGAGGAATGGCAAGAATGGATTTATAATCAAACTTTTGATAGGGCTGCAGCTGCCAATATCAAAATACCAACCTATAAAAAATTTAGAGAAGATGGTTGGTTTAAAGTTGGAGATCCAAAAGAACCAACAATAATGTTAAAAGATTTTAGAAAAGATCCTGTTAAAAATGCTCTTGCTACACCAAGTGGAAAGATTGAGATATTCTCTAAAACAGTGTCAGATTTTGGCTATGATGATTGTCCAGGACACCCAGTATGGTTGGAGCCATGCGAATGGCTAGGGAAAAAAAATAAAATTTATCCAATTCATTTAATATCTAATCAACCAAAAGATAAATTACATAGCCAAATAGATCATGGCAAATATAGTAAATCTTTAAAAATTAACGGAAGAGAACCACTTGAAATTAACCCCAAGGATGCAGATCAAAGAGGATTAAAAAATGGGGATATAGTAAGACTATTTAATGATAGAGGATCCTGTTTGGCTGGTGTAAGAATCAATAATAAAATTAGAGAAAAAGTGGTTCAAATGAGCACTGGAGCGTGGCATGATCCAAAAGATCTATCAGAGCCAAATAGCATGTGCAAACACGGCAACCCAAATGTTTTAACTTGTGATAAAGGAACATCAAATCTAGGACAAGGCCCAATTGCACATTCTTGTCTAGTTGAGATAGAAAAATATAATGATACTATTCCCAAAATTACCGCTCATGAACCACCAACTATTTTAAGATTAAAAACTAATTTAAATTAAGAGGATATTAGATGGGAAATTTTCAAGAATTATCTGATTTAAAAAAAACTATAAAAATTAGCGCAAGAAGATTTGAGGAATCTCCTTACATTGAGAGAACAAACTCTCCAGATATGGTACGTGGAGTATATGCTGGAAGATATTTTCCAATGTCTATAGGTGAAGATCCTATACAAAAATATTGGTTGTTAAGACAAAAAGCTTTAATTTTTGATGTACCAGAAAAACCAGTGGAAATATCAGGTCCAGACTCTTTAGCATTCCTAGATAAAGTGACGACTAGAAAACTTTCCAATATTAAAGTTGGAAGAGGGTATTACACATTAGCTTGTACACCTCAAGGAGGAATTTTTATGGATGGAGTTATATTCAAATTTAATGATGAAAAATTTTGGTTTGTTCAAGCTGATGGACCATTCGAAGATTGGCTTTTAGCACATAGTTCTAATTATAATGTTAAAATCTCTGATCCAAAATCTCGGGTCTTACAAATTCAAGGACCTGCATCCATAGATATAATGAAGGCAGCATCAAAGGGTAAAATCGACGAAAAAATGCCTTACTACAGTTCTGATTTTTTTGACCTTGGAGGTCAATCGCTTTACGTATCTAGATCAGGCTTTACCAATGAACTTGGTTTTGAAATTTTTTCTGATGGTTTTAAAACTGATCACTTAGCACTTTGGGATCATCTTATGGAGTGTGGAAAGCCATTTGGAATGGAACTTTCTGCATCGAGAGCAATGACAATTAGAAGAATTGAAGGTGGGATGTTTGGTAACTTAACTGACATTGATACTACAATTACTCCTTTTGAAGCTGGTTTAGGATTTTTTGTAAATATGGATAAAGATGACTTTATCGGAAGAGATGCATTAATCAAAAAAGATAAAAGAACTTGTATGTTTGGAATTACATGTAAATCTGAAACTCCAGTTTCAGGAAGCAAAGTTTTAGATGGTGATGAAGTCGTAGGTTACGTTACAGCAGGGGTTCCTTCTCCTACTTTAAAGTTAGGAATTGGATTTGTAAAATTTTACAAACCAAATGATTGGCTTGGTCGTGAATTAATACTTAAATTACCTAATGGTAGCAATCATCAGGCCAATATTGTCCAACTTCCATTTTTTGATCATAAGAAAAATATTGTAAAAGGAATTGATAGAACTATCCCTTCAATACCTGAGTAGTAGGGTAGGATTTTTAACTTAAAAAGCTTTAAATTGTTAAATATTTTAAAAATTCTTAAATAATCTTATAAAATAAATGTCATAAAAACTTTACAACAGAACGATTTTGCGTTTAAATTATAGAAATTAATTAATTAATAGGGGATATAAACTATGAAAATATCAAAAAAAATATCAGCTTTGTTGTTATCTTTGGTGTTATTAGTTGGTTCTTTAGGACAAGCTAATGCAAAAAGATTGCATGCTGCTATTGCTGACTGGACAGGTGGAATTATAACTTGCGAAGTAGCTGTAGCAATCCTAGAAGATGAATTAGGATACAAAGTTAAACAAACAGTATTTCCATCAGGAACAGGTTTATGGGAAGCAATCGCTGCTGGTGAACTTGATTTTGCATGTGAAAGTTGGCCAAGTTATGCAGAGGCTGACGATGTAATGTTTAATGAAGATTTAATCTATGACGGTAAAGTTGTTAAATCTTACAAAGGAGATGGAACAGTTGATCTTTTAGGAACTACTGGAATTATCGGTATGTCTGATTACTGGATACCAAGATACGCTGCTGAAGAGTTAGGTATTAAAACTTGGAGAGATTTAAACAAACATAAAGCTAAGTTTGCTACTATTGAGACAGGCGGTAAAGGAAGATTAATTGGTTGTCCAGTAGCAGGTTGGAACTGTCATGACCAAAAAAGACTTGATCTTTTAGGAATTGATTTCCAGGCTGACGAACTTGGTACAGAAGCTGCTGCGATTGCAGAAGCTAAAGCTGCTTATATGAGAAAAGAACCATTCTTGTTATACCTATGGTCTCCTCATTGGTTCTTTGGAGAGTTTGACATGGTAGGTGTTCAACTTCCAGAATACAAAACTTGTGAAGGTGATACATTTACAGAAGCCAATAACTGGAAAACTTGTGGAACTAAAGGTTGGCCAGCGACTGGTTGGGATAAAGACTACACAATGAACTATGGAAATCCTGCAACTTTTGCTGATCCAAAACATGCAAAAGCTAAAGCGTTCTTTGAAAAAATGAAATTATCAAACCAAGACCAAGCAAATATGCTTGTTCAAGTTGATATCAAGAAAAGAGACGTTAAAGAAGTAGTTGCAGAATGGAAAGCTAACAATCCAGACAAATGGAAAAGTTGGTTAGAATAATTATTCTTTAAAATAATTAAAAATTAAGGCCTCGTTTATCGGGGCCTTTTTTTTAGTGACCTGGAAATTCAATAAGATTTTCTACTTTAAATCCTTCTTTGATAAGATTATCACATCCACCTAAATCAAATAAATTTATAACAAAAATAAAACCAGAAACATTACCTTTTGATTGTTTTATTAGTTTACCAGCTGCTTCAGCAGTACCACCAGTAGCTATAAGATCATCAATAACTAATACAGAATCGTTCTCTTGAATCGAATCTTTGTGAACTTCAATTGTTGCTGTTCCATATTCTAATTCAAAATCAATTGAATGAACATCAGCAGGTAATTTATTTTTTTTTCTAAGCATTATAAACGGTTTTTTAAGAACATAAGAAACTGCTGATGCAAAAACAAAACCTCTTGATTCAATTGCTGCAATTTTATCTACTTTAAACTTTTTAGATCTCTCAACAATTTGATCAATTGTTTCAGTAAATGCTTTTTCATCTTTAATTAAAGTTGTTATATCTCTAAAAAGTATACCTTTTTTGGGATAGTCTGGAATAGATCTAATAAAGTCTTTTAAATTCATATAAAATATTATTAATATATAATTTTATTAATTATTCTACTCATATGAGAAAAAATAAATTAGCAATTATAGGTGGTAGTGGTCTTTATGATATTGAAGAGTTTAAAAAAAGAAAAGAAATCAAGCTTAAAACACCTTGGGGAAAAACCTCAGATAAAATATTAAAAGCTCAATATAATAATAAGGAAGTACTTTTTTTACCAAGACATGGTAGGGGTCATGTAATATCTCCTTCAAAAATTAATTTTAGAGCTAATATAGATGCATTAAAACAACTTGGAGTAACAGATATAGTGTCAATTTCTGCAGTAGGTTCTTTAAAAGAAAAACTTTCACCTGGAACTTTTGTATTGGTTGATCAATTTATCGATAGAACTTTTGCAAGAAACAAAACTTTTTTTGATGAAGAGATTGTTGCACATGTTTCTATGGCTCATCCCACATCAAATGGCTTAATGAATGCATGTGAAGAGGCAATTAAAAAAGAAAAGATATCTTATCAAAGAGGTGGAACTTATTTAGTAATGGAAGGTCCTCAATTTTCAACATTAGCTGAGTCTGAACTTTATAGAACATGGAACGCGGATGTTATTGGAATGACAAATATGCCTGAAGCAAAATTAGCAAGAGAAGCTGAAATAAGATACGCATCAGTATCAATGGTCACAGATTATGATTGTTGGCATCCTGATCATGAAAATGTTGATGTACAGTCAGTGATTAAAGTTTTATTATCAAATGCTCAAAATGCAAAAAACATGGTTAAAGCTATTATAGAAAATTTTGAACATTATATTGATCCAAAAGACCCAGCTACCAATTGCTTAGACGTAGCTATAATTACAGATCCTAAAAAAAGATCTAAAAAAACAATAAAGAAATTAAAAACTATTGCAGGAAGAGTATTAAATAAATGAAAAAATTAAACATAATATTATTATTTCTACTTTTCTCTACTAATGTTTTAGCTGATAAAATTACTAAGGATGGTTTTTTAACGAGCAAGGCTGGATATTTAAAAGATCAAAATATCAATAACCCAGAAAATAAAATAATATTAATTTATAATCATGGTCAAAAATTAACTGATGAGAATAGAAGGAAAAGAATATCGTACAATATGGTTTGATAATCTAAGTCAAACAGTAAAGATTATTGATCAAACAAAATTACCTCACAATTTTGTAATTAAGGATCTTAAAACTGTTAAAGATGCAATTAATGCAATTAAAATAATGGAGGTTAGGGGAGCACCATTAATTGGAGCGACTGCTGCATATGGAATTGTATTGGCAGCGATGGAAAATAATGATCTTGAATTTATAAAGAAAAGTTCAAAGGAACTTATACAAGCAAGACCCACTGCTATAAACCTAGAGTGGGCAGTTCACAGAATGAACAATGCATTATCGTTAGTTAGCAGCAATGAACTTTTAAATGTTGCTTTAAAAGAAGCTAATTCAATTTGTGAAGAAGATATTCAATTCAGTGAAAATATTGGTTTAAATGGTTTAAAGATTATTGAAGAAATTTATAATAAAAAAAAAGAAACTGTAAATATTTTAACCCATTGTAATGCGGGGTGGCTTGCAACCATTAATTGGGGAACAGCTACTTCACCAATTTATCATGCTCACAAAAAAGGAATTCCAGTTCATGTATGGGTCGATGAAACAAGACCTAGAAACCAAGGAGCCAATCTTACATCTTATGAATTGAACGAGGAGGAAATACCCAATACCATTATTGCTGATAATACCGGTGGTATCTTAATGCAAAGAGGAGAAGTTGACATGTGTATTGTTGGAACTGATAGAACTTTATCTACAGGAGACGTATGTAATAAAATTGGAACATATCTCAAAGCACTTGCTGCACATGATAACAATGTTCCATTTTATGTTGCATTACCTAGCTCAACAATTGATTGGAATACAAAAGATTATAGAAAAATTCCAATAGAGGAGCGTAATCCACAGGAATTATCACATATCGATGGACAAAATATAAATGGTGAAGTTAATAAGATATTGATTTATCCTAAAAAAAGTAAAGCAATGAATTTAGCTTTTGATGTTACACCAGCTAAATACGTCACAGCTTTAATTACGGAAAAGGGAGTATGCGAAGCATCAGAAAAAGGGTTAAAAGAACTTTTTAAATGATTAAAAATTATTACTGGATAGGTTTTATTATTTTTGCATGTGTTTTACTTTATTTTGCAAGCAAACAATATTCCTCTTATGGCTTAAACAAATCTATAAGCGCATGTATTATTGCAACAAAAAAAACTTATCCAAATAAAACTAGTGATGAAATTGAAAAACTTTGTATCTCAGAAATTAAAAAAAATAATTAATTCTTTATCTCAAGGACGCAGCTATATTGCCACCATCAACCGTAAGTACAGCGCCTGTTGTTTTTTTTGATACTGCTAAATGAAAAAAAGCTTTTGCAACATCCAATGCTTTAACTTCATCTAAAAGTAAATTACCTTTCATATAAGTATCTGTTGTTATCTCTCTAGCTTTTGCTCTATCTTTGATCATACTATCATTCAATAATCCACTTCTAATTCTATCAGCATTTATTCCATTTGATCTTATTCCTACTGAGCCATAATCAACCGCATACTGTTTGCACAAGCTTAGCAGTGCTGATTTAGGTAATCCATAAGGGCCAAAATTTTTTCCAGGATTAACTGATTGTTTTGAAATATTAAACAATAAGCATCCATTAATATTTTGTTTTTTCATTATTTTTATTGCTTCTGATGCACAGTTTTGATGAGAAAAAAAATTATCTTCAAAGCTTTTTCTCAATATTTGATCGTCTACCTCACCTATGGATCCACCTATGGCGGTACCAGCATTTGATATTAAAATATCTAGTCCACCATATACCTCTGCAATTCTATCAAAAGCATTTTTCACACTTTTTTTGTCAGTTACATCACAGTGTATACAAAGGTCTTCAATTTGATTTTTCATTTTATTAATTTTTTTTAAATCAAA
The DNA here is from genome assembly GCA_902543245.1 of uncultured Pelagibacteraceae bacterium. Taxonomy (GTDB): domain Bacteria; phylum Pseudomonadota; class Alphaproteobacteria; order Pelagibacterales; family Pelagibacteraceae; genus Pelagibacter. The sequence goes on from CACBXQ010000005.1 coordinate 45,557, forward strand.
ATCAATCAATACTACTTCAGCACCATAACTTTTAAATAGTTTGTATGTTTCTAATCCAATTGCACCAGTACTACCTGTTATGACAACTACATTACCTTGAAGGATTTTTTTTGTTTTATTGATTTTTGCTTGTTCTAAAGACCAATATTCAACATCAAAAAGATCTTTTTCAGAAATGAATTTATATTTTGAAGTTTCTTCAATTGAACTAATTACTCTTGCATTAGTATTTGTTAAATCTCCAGCTATTTTTGCAGCATTTAAACTATTTCCAACGGAAAATAATCCAACATTTTGAACAAGTATCACTCTTGGTGATGTATCTAACATTACCTTTTTTTCACTTACTTTTTTTTCATTATTTTTAAAATATTTAATATATCTTTTTCTATATTGAGAAAATGCCTTTACTGCAGTTTTTTTAAAATCGATAATGTTTGAATTATTTTTTGGCTTAATTATTAAAGGAAACGGTTTTACTCTAATTACATGATCAGGAGTAGCTGTTCCTTTTGAAGAATATTTCGAAACATTTTTCCCGTTAATAAAATATTTTAAATTTTTATTAATTCTGTAATTTACAATAAATTTATCTTCTTTATTAATTGATAGCAAACCTCTCAAAATTGGTGCTATTTCACTTTTATCAAATTTAAAATTATATTTTTTTATTTGTTTTATTTTCTTCTTTTTAAGTCTTTTTGTGGCATTCTCAGCTTTACTTACATATTTTATCATTAAATCATAAGCATCTTTTGCACTATCAGCAAAAGTAAAAATTCCATGGTTCATTAGTATTAAACAATTTATGTTTGGATTTTTTAAATATATTTCATTAATTTTTTTTGCCAGTTTAAACCCAGGCATTACATAAGGCACAATACTTACATTTTTACCAAAAATTTTTTTACAAAATTTCATGCCATTAGGTCTATTGGTTACATTCATGATTGCATCTGAATGGGTATGATCTACAAATTTAAATGGTAGAAAAGCATGTAAAAAAGTTTCAACTGATGGATTAGGAGATTTTATATTAATTAGATTCCTTTTTTGAAATGAGACCATATCTTCATCACTTAGATTTTTTTTGTCTCTCAACGAAAGCAATGGATTTAATTTTACAGCCGGTAAGCCCTCAGGTTCAATTTCAGCCATATCCCAGCCACTACCCTTAACACACAATACATCATATTTTTTTCCATCAATATCTTTAATATTTGTTTTTACCGATGTATTACCACCACCATGTAAAACTAGCTCACTATTTCTTCCCAATAATCTAGTTGTATAAACTCTTAAAGCTAAATCTTCAGAATAACCTTTAGATTTATACTTTTTAATATACTGATAAGCAGTTTTGTTAGACCAATTATTTTTCATATTTAATTTAAAGTAAAACTTTTACAGCAGTTTTTTATTTGAATGAAGCAAAAAAAATGATTAAACTTTGATTAATAGAATCAAAATGACCAAGGTTGGAGAACATATAACAATTGATATTTTAGGCACCAAAGGTGAGAAAGATCCATCTTTTTTTGAAAAGATTGTATACAAAATTGCAAAAAAAGCCAAAGTTACAGTATTAGATATTTCAAAATATAAATTTGAACCTCAAGGATTTACATTGGTTGCTCTACTAGCGGAGAGCCATATAAGCTTTCATACATTTCCTGAAAAAGGAATTATTAGTTTTGATTTTTTCACTTGTGGAAAAGTAAATCCATCTGTTGCAGTTGAAATTATTAAAAAAGAAATAGAACACACCAGAATAATTAAAAAAGAATTTAACAGAGATACAATCTTACTTTATCATGACATTTACAGTTCACCAGGATTACAAAAATCTTATGTAGTAAAAAATGTGTTAGAAGATTTTATCTCAAAAGCAGGGCAGCACATTGAAATTTTAGATTTAGAACAATTTGGTAAATCTTTATTTATTGATAATGAGATACAAGTCGCCACAAGTGACGAGCATTTATATAGCTCTACTTTTGTAAATGCTGGATTAAAATTAAATAAAGATAAAGAAAAAGCAGCTATTATTGGTGGTGGGGATGGTGGTGTAGCTAGAGAATGTATTTCCAAAGGATTTGGTTATATTGATTGGTTTGAATTAGATCCTGAAGTTGTTGATGTATGTGAAAAACATTTAGCTAAAGTTGGAAACAAAGCAACCCAAAAAAACTCTGTTAAATGCGTCTGGGGTGATGCTTTTGAAAGCATCAAGAGCATAAAAGATGATACATACGATAAAATTTTTGTAGATTTAAACGATGATCAATTTTGCATTGATTTAGCAGCTAAAAATATGCATCAACTTGTAAGAATTTTAAAACCTAAAGGAATTATAACTACACAAGTTGGTAGCCAAGATAAAAAACCTAAACAAGTTGATAAATGGCTTAAAGTTTTTAATAAAAACTTTGGGAATGCTACCATAGATAGAGTTTATATCCCTAGTTTTGACTGTTCTTGGAACTTTTCTTCATCGATAAATTACTAAGAAATTTCTTTTTTAAACTTAAAATTTATGATTAATTAAGATCAAAATCGGAGGAAATAATGAATATGTTTAAAAAAACTATACTAACAATTTTTACCTTTTTATTGTTAACAGCAAATGTTTATGCTGACAAAATTAAAATAGGAACAGAGGGCGCTTATCCTCCTTGGAATTCTAAGGATGCTTCTGGAAATTTAAATGGATTTGAAGTTGATCTAGCAAATGAACTTTGCAAAATCATGAAACATGAGTGCACAATCGTTGAACAAGACTGGGATGGAATGATACCTGCATTAGTTATGAGAAAATTTGATGCGATCATGGCTGGTATGTCAATTACAGACGAAAGAATGAAAACAATTAACTTTTCACAAGGTTATGCTGATGAAGTTGCTTCCTTAGCTGTAATGAAAGGTTCTGATCTTGAAGGAATGTCTACACCAGAAGGAATAAATTTAAATCTTGGTGGTGGAGATGTAGATAAAGCTCTTAAAACAATTACAGGAGCTTTATCTGGAAAAACTGTTTGTACACAAATTGGTACAATTCACCAAAACTTTTTAGAGTCTGGTGATGTAGGTAAAGTTGATTTAAGAACTTACAAAACACAAGACGAAGTAAATTTAGATTTATCAAATGGTAGATGTGATGCTGCATTAGCAGCTGCTGTTGCTTTTACTGATTATGCTGATAAATCTGGTGAAGCTGTTGTTCTAGTTGGACCAACCTTTTCTGGAGGAGCTTTTGGAAATGGTGTTGGTGTAGGAATTAGAAAAGGTGGTGATGATGCAATCGGAAAAAGAGACGCAAAACTTTTAAAAGATTTTAACAAAGCCATAAATAAAGCTAGAAAAGACGGAACTATTAGCAAACTTGCTATTAAATGGTTCGGTTTCGACGCTTCTATGTAATCATTTAAGAATTGGCGACTATAATATATAGTCGCCATTCTATATGGATCTCTTAGCATTTGGTAAAACGGGGTGGGGTGACGAATTATTTGTCGCTGCATTAATGACAATAGCTGTTTCAATTACAGCAATGTTAATAGGTTTTATATTTGCATTAATATTTACACCCTTAAAATTATCTAAAAACAAATTCTTAAATTTAATAGCTAATTCATATACAACTGTTATCCGAGGCGTACCTGAATTATTGGTAATTTATTTATTCTTTTTTGGTGGTAGTGGAGCTTTAATGTATGTGGCATCTATCTTTGGTTATTATGAATATATTGAAATCAATGCATTTATTACTGGTTCAGTTGCAATTGGGATTATTTCTGGCGCTTATTCAACAGAAGTGTTTAGAGGGGCAATCCAATCTATCGATAAAGGTCAATTTGAAGCTTCGAAAGTTTTAGGCTTTAAAAAACATATACATTTTTTTAAAATTATAATGCCTCAAATGTTGAGACTTTCTATTCCAAACTTAAGCAATGTCTGGCAAATTACTTTAAAGGATACATCCTTAATATCAGTAACAGGATTGGTTGAAATAATGAGACAATCTTATATAGCTGCTGGCTCAACTAGAGATCCACTATTCTTTTATTCTTTTGCTGCAGTATTATATTTAGCACTTACTTTTCTTAGCATGCAATTAATTAACAGATTAGAACTTAAATATAATAAAGGATATTGATGGATATAGACCTAATAATTACTAGTTTTCCCAAATTACTTGGCGGAGCTTTAATAACATTAAAATTATTATTTGCTTCAATGTTTTTTGGAATATTTATAGGTTTATTTTTTGCAATTTTAAGGATTAGAAATAATTTTTTATCTAAAATCGCCTATGCGTATTCTTATATTTTCAGAGGTACACCTTTATTGGTTCAAATTTTTATTATTTATTATGGTTTTGCAGAAATTGATTTAATTAGAAAAACATTTTTATGGGAAGCATTTAAAGAACCTTACTGGTGTGCAATTATAGCTTTTGCATTAAATACTGGCGCATATACTTCTGAAATCTTAAGATCTGCATTTGAAACTATTAAAATAGGTTATATAGAGGCAGGAAAGAGCTTAGGCATTTCAAAAAAACTGATATTTTATAAAATACAAATTCCAATAGCGATAAAGCAATCTTTACCAGCTTATGGTAATGAAATAATTTTAATGCTTAAAGGAACATCTTTAGCAAGCACAGTCACGCTTATGGATATAACTGGTATTGCAAAATATATAATATCTACAACATTTAAACCTATAGAAGTATTTATTGTAGCTGGAAGTATCTATTTATTTATGACGTTTATTATTCACAATGTAATTAAATTTTTAGAAAAAAAATATAGTTTTAATAATTAGTAACTTGTGTATTCTTTTATTTCTTTTATTTTTGATCCAGTAAGATTATTAATTTCTAATTTTATTTTTGCTCTATCATCGTTTAAAAAGTGAACATCTCTTGAAAGTTTTATAAATTTTTCTTTAAAATCATTCTCTTTCTCACATTGACGTTTATCATCCTCTATTACCCAAAGTTTTGCATTAATTTCTTTTAAAGATTGATACAATTTATTAATTTTTTCGTCAGTTTTAATATTTTTATCTAATTGTTCTTTTAAAATTTCATGTTCATTAATAATAAACTTAAGTTTTTCTTGATCTTTAACTTTGTCTTTTTTAATTTCTAAAATAGAAATTTTGTCTAAAAGCTCACCTACTGAAACTTCAACTAGAATTTTATTCATAAAATTTTATAGTATGTTAAGTTGTTTAAAATATGTCCAATATATTAATTATAAAACATGGCTCATTAGGAGATATAGCTCAAGCTTGTGGTGCAATTCAAGATATATCTGAAACACATAAAGGAAATCCAATATATTTGCTGACTACTAAACCATACTTTGATTTATTTAAAAAAAATCCATATTTAACTGACGTAATTATAGATAAACGTTTATCTAGATTTAATCTCATCTATTTATATTCATTAATGAAAAAAATTAAAAAATTTAAAATTTCTAAAGTTTATGATTTACAAAACTCTTCTAGAACAACTTTTTATAAAAAAATTCTTTTTCCTAACTCAAATTCAAGCACATGGTCTTCATCAGAAACTACGCTACCAGAAAACCAAACAAAAGAAGAATTTGATAAACTTCCAGTATTAGAACGTTTTGTTCATCAATTAAAAAACACTGGTATAAGCACAAAAAATACAATGGTTCCTAATTTTTCCTGGGCTTGTGATAATATTTCAAGTCTCAAATCCGAATACAAATTGAATAGGTATATTCTATTATTCCCTTTTTGTTCACCTCATCTTCCTCAAAAAAAATGGCCTTACTTCGATAAATTAATAACCTTAATTAAAGATAAATATAATAATGAAATAAGTATAGTTATAGCTCCAGGTCCAAATGAATTAGAAGATGCAAAGAATATAGATGCTAAATGTATATTAGATAACAATAAAGCACTTAATATAAGTCAACTTGCTGCATTAATAAATGATAGTATTTTTGTTGTAGCTAATGACACAGGCCCCGCTCATATTGCAGCTCACTTAAATGTTAAAGGAATATCTTTATTTGGTTCCCATACAACAGCTAGTAAGGTTAGCATCGAAAGAGAAAATTTTAAGGCCATTCAAGTTTCAGATTTATCAAAATTATCTGCAGAAAAAGTTTTTGAAAAGTTAAGTAATTTAATATCTTAGTTAAATTATGTTAGATATATTAAGTCAGATAATCCGTAACAAAGAACTGCACTCATTATCAACAAAACAAATGGTACAATAATTCCTTCTCCAGTAAATTTATCTGTAACACCAAGCTTACTTATGTTCCTTGAATAGTAATTTGTTATAGTAACTAGAAAATGAGTAATAAATATCAAGTTAAAAAATGACCAAGTTCCTTCAACACCATTTGGTCTAACAAACATTATATATAATGCCATTATTATCCATGCTAAGAAAAATGCTCCTAAAAATCTAATCATGAAAGCAGCTGTATGATCTATACCAAACTTATCCATAAATTTTCTAGTACCAAATAATAATTGAGAAGCATAGAATGCTAAAATTCCAAAGTGGACGATGTAAATTATTAAATAAATTATTCCATTAAATTTTGCGATCATAATTATTTATATCACAAAATTTTCAAATATTGTTGCACAATATTATCCCATTCAAATTTTTTAGCGAATTCCTTAGCTTTATTACCCATTTCTTTAGATAGATTATTCTTTAATACAGTTTCTATACTTGAATAAATATCATCTAGATTGTTACCATCACAAATGATTCCTGTTTCTTTGTCTTTAATCGCATCTGCGGCTCCTCCATCTTTTCCACCTATTGACGGAACACCATATTGAGCTGCTTCAACATAAGCTATACCAAAACCTTCAACTGAATTTTTGTGAATTATAGAAGGCATCACAAATAGATCTGATTTAGATATCAAAGCATTTTTAAGTTCTTGTGAAATATTTTTTTGAAAAATAACATGGTTTTCTAGGCCTAATTCATTTACCAATTTTCTAATATTTTCCTCCTCTTCTCCATACCCCACAGAGATATAGATAATATTTGGGTAGATTTGTTTAAGATTTCTAAGAGCCATAATAATTTTTTCATGATTTTTTCTTTTATCATATCTAGACACTGTTATTAGTCTTGGGTTTTTTCCTTTTAATAAAATTTCAGCATCTTTTATTCTTTTATTTTCAATAGGTGATGCTGGATAAACACCAGGGTTAATAACAATTATATTTTTATTACTTACACCATTATCTATAGCAAGATTTTTTGTGTATTCTGAGTTAGCAACAATAAAATGAGCATCATTAAGAACTTTAATTATTCTTTTATGTATCAAACTATTTTTTGGATGATTAATTTCTTTAGAGTGAATTAAACAAATTTTCTTTTTGCTAGTTTTAATTAATTCAAGACTTTTCCAATGATCAGTTATAATACACTCAATTTTACTATTCTCTTTAATAAAATCATTAACTAGATATGCTTTTCTATACTTTCTAATGAATTTAGGCCCTGAAACTCTTTCAATTGTGTAAGATAGTTTTTTATCAAACTCTGAACATCTATCATAATCATCAGCAAAAACTTTTATTAATTTATGTTTAGAAAGTGTGTTTGCCAAACCCCACATTAAATTTTGCATTCCTCCAACTTCTGGTGGGAAAGATCTTGTTACAATCAAGTGCATTAATTTTTAAACCACTTAATATTACAACCCATACTAGGTATTTGTTCAGATGGACCTTTGCCAGTTTTAGCAATTAGAGTCATAGCATTTAGTAGATCACTATGACCTTCTTGCACAGGTTTTAGATCTTTAAGTTCTCTTATTCTACCTCTATATTGTAGTTCTAAATTTTTGTTATACCCAAAAAAATCTGGAGTGCACACAGCTCCAAATTTTTTTGCGATTTCTTGACTTTCATCAAAAAGATATGGGAAATTAAATTTATTCTCATCTGAAAATATTTTCATTTTATCAAATGAATCATCAGGATAATTGTTGGTATCATTAGACATGATTGCAACTGAATTTACACCAATTTTTTTTAAATCATTAGTATCATCAACGATATTTTGTATTACTGCTTTTACATAAGGACAATGATTACAAATAAACATAATAAGTGTACCGTTTTCACCTTTTACATCTTCAAGATTAATATTTGTATTATCAGTTGATAAAAGTTTAAACGTTTCTGCTTTCTTACCAAAATCGCATATTGGTGTTTTTGTAAGTGACATGTTAAAATAGTGTATAAATTATGTTTTACGATTTGGAAAACAAAAAAGCAAAAAACTATGGTGAAAATTGGGTTGCTCCAAATGCCCATGTAATTGGAGATGTTACATTAGAAAAAAATACAAGTATTTGGTTTAATGCCACTTTAAGAGGAGATATTGAGAATATTCATATTGGAGAGGGATCAAATATTCAAGACGGAAGTGTCCTTCACACTGACCCTGGTTATCCTTTAAAGATTGGTAAAAATGTTACTGTTGGTCATATGGTAATGTTACATGGGTGTTCGATTGATGATAATACCTTAATTGGTATAGGAGCCGTGTTGCTTAATAATTCAAAAATTGGAAAAAATTGTATAATAGGCTCTAAATCATTAATCACTGAAAATAAAAAAATTCCAGATAACTCTTTAGTTATGGGATCTCCAGGAAAAATTATAAGACAGGTTACGGAAGAAGAAATAAAAGCTGTATTTGATAATGCGGTCAGATATCAAAATAATTGGAAAAAATATTTAAACTTGCTGAGTTTAGGTAATCAAAAATAATATATTATTTTTTTTTTAGCCATATAGTTTGAAACGGACTCATTACTAATTGGTTATCTTTGTAGTTTAGCTTGCTATCTAATAAATTTTGCCATCCTAAATAATTTTTACCAATTTTAGTAGTTTGATAAGTTGAAGTCATATTAGTAATAGAAAAGATTGTCTGTTTTTTATCAAGACTTATTCTTTTAAATGCAAAAAAGTTTGATCCTAAATTTATACTAAATCTTTTAGCATTTGGGTGAAAAGATTTTTGTTTTTTTCTAATATTAAGTAGTAGAGTTATATTATTATATAATATTCTCTGTTTAGAATTTTTAATTTTTAATAGCTTTTCAAGTCGAGTTTTATTCCATCTATATCTATTTAAATCACGTTTATTGCCAGAAATAATAAATTTACTTTCATCATTAGACGTTCCAAATATAGAATTAAAATATATTGCCGGAATACCTTCGAAGGCAATCATTATTGCATGAGCTGAAATAAATCTATCATAAAAATATTTACCTTTTAAATCTAGGTCGGTAAATTTGAATGCATTTGCTAATGTTATATTTGCTTCGTATATCTTTTTTCCTTTTCCCTTAACTTTTCGATAAGAAACTTCTCCACCGTTTTTTTTTAGTCGTTTAATTAATTTTTCTTGTGTTTTTTTATCAAGTATACCTTCAGCCGGCCTCATTCCTATGCCGTCATGAGATGCTATAAAATTCAAATAGCTATTACCCAAATTAGCCATAGGAAGTTGTTTACTCCATTTATAAAGTTTACTTCCATCTTCAAATAGAAATCCATGAACTAGTAATGGTGGAAGTGAAAAATTATAAATCCAATTTGACTCATTCAAATTTCCAAAATAACTTCTGTTTTCAGGCTCAGGAAGATTTGTTTCTGAAACTAAAAGCGTTTTCGTATTTAATTTTTCAGTCACATATCTTAAAAACTTAATTATATTATGTGTCTCAGGTAAATTTACACATTTTGTACCACTTTTCTTCCATAAATATGCAACAGCATCCAATCGAAAAATATTTACTCCATGATTAATTAAATTAATCATGATTTTAAAAAAACGTAGTAGCACTTTTGGATTACGAAAATTTAAATCTATTTGATCAGGACTAAAGGTACGCCATAAATAATCATTTTTATTAAAAATTTTAATTTTTGCTAATAATTTATGCTCTCTGGGTCTTACAACATTTTGAGTGTTGAATTTATTATTAACAGTCAAAAAATAATTTTTACCAGGTGATTTATTTTTTAAATAGTTTTTAAACCATAGCCCTCTTGCTGAGGCATGATTAATAACCACATCACCCATAATAATATTTTTTTTTGAAAAATTATTAATATCTTTCCAACTACCTAATCTTTTATCAATTTTGTAATGGTCTATAACTGAAAACCCGCTATCACTGCTAGATGGATAGAATGGAAGAAAATGGATAGCATTAAAATAGTTTTCTAAATATTTTCTATGGAATTTTTTAAATGTTTTTAAATGCTGAGATTTATTTTTTTCAATTATGCTGTCACCATAACAAATAACCATTGCTAGTTTCTCAGAGACTGTAATTTTTTTTCTGTTTTTTCTTTTATTAAATTTATTTATTAAAGCAATTATTTCATTGGTTTCGTTTTGTACATTCTGTTCTCTATAAATTAATTTTAATTTTAGATAAATTTCTCTTTGGATATTTCTAGATAACATTAACTGTATTTCTTGTTATCTTCTTCTACTGATTCTTTTAATCTTTTAAGAATATCTGGTATTGCACTTTTTACTCTGCTCCATGTTGGAATAAATGGGGTATCCATTGGGTTTTTAAAAAAAGTTTCACCCGCCTTCATAATATTTAATGCAAATAATTCTACTGCTTTTTCTTCTGAGTGTGAGTCAAATTTTAATCCATTGATATCAGCATCAGTTCGATAAATATCAATTAGATCAAGCGCTGATCTGTAGTAAGTAGCTTTCAAAGATCTGAAGGTTTCAAGACTAAATGAATTTCCTTGTGTTGCTAATTTTTTAATCATTGTTGTTATGATATCTATGGACATTCTCGACAAGCCCTTCGACATATCATTTGCAGAAAGCTCTTGGTGCTTGTGATCATAACTATCTGCTAAATCAACTTGACAAATATTATGTGGGGAAAAGTTTCTTTGCATTTCAGATAGAATTCCAACTTCTATACCCCAGTCAGATGAGATTCTTAATTCAGGTAATACATTCCTTCTAAAAGAAAATTCTCCAGCCAGTGGATATTTAAATGACTTCATAAAATCCAAATAATTACTTCTACCAATGGTTTTTTCAAAGGCTGTAATTAATGGAAAAACTAATAGCCTTGCAACCCTACCATTCATTTTATTATCAGCAACTCTTGGATAGTAACCTTTACAAAATTCAAAATTAAATAATGGATTTACAACAGGGTAAAATAATTTAGCTAACATTCTTCTGTCGTAAGTTTTTATATCACAATCATGAAGCGCTACTGATCTAGCATTATCTCTAGCAATACACATACCAAGACAGTACCAAACATTTCTTCCTTTCCCTTGTTCGTTAGGTGCAAGATCTTTCTTCTTTAATTCTTGATCTAATTTTTTTAATTTAGGCCCATCATTCCATAAAATTGTAAATGGCGTCTTTAGTTTTTTAAAGAACTTCCAAGCTTTTTTTGCTTGTTTTTCGTTTGCTTTATCTAAACCAATTATTACATGGCTCAAATATTTTGTTTTACTGATTTCATTTACAATTTTTGGTAATGCAGTACCTTCTAATTCTGAATAAAGACTTGGGAGTATAAGTTCCATATTTCTTTCTTTAGAAAATTTTAGTAAATCTTTTTCAATGTCATTTGTAGATTTTGTACCAAAATCATGTAGATCTGAAACTATGCCATTTTGAGAGAAGTCACTCATAAGTATAACTTATCTCTCTAATTTATTTTTTCCATAGCTATTTTAATCACATCAGCCCAGCCCATAGGAGATGGCTTATTTGATATTATTAAGTTATTTATATTTACTTTTTTGTGGTCAAAATTATCATTTTTAACTAAACAAGGAAAATCTGATTTTTTTATCATTTCTAAATCATTAAAATTATCTCCAACACCAATTGTTTTTAAATCTTTGTTTAAATTTGATTTAATTAAATGTAAGGTTTTAGTCATAGCCGTTCCTTTAGTAATGTTATCACCTAAATTCATAATCCTACCACCTTCTTGAATCCTTAAACCAATTTTCATCAAATTATTAATTATATTTTTTTTATCTTCAATGCTTCCTAAAAATTTTAAAGGTATGGTATAGTTTCTATTCATAGATAAATCTAATTTACTTCTAGGTAGTCCAAAAATTTCTAATTTTTCGTTTAAGCTAAAATTAGAAATTAATTGAAGTTTACTTTGATATTTCAGTGAAATTTTCTCTTTAAAGATTTTAAATATTTCATCTTTATTTCTACTAAGAATAATTTTTTTTGGTAAATTTTTATTGATTAAATTCAGGTTATGAATTGCTGATCCATTTTCTGATATAAAAGATAAATTAATACCAAGTTCATCTATAAAGTCCAAAATCTCATCCTCGGTTTTACTTGAGTTAGGTATTATAATTACCCCAATTGATATTAGATACTTTACATATTGTGAAATTTGATCAAATTTGAATGTTTTATTATCTAGAAGAGTTCCATCTAGATCAGTAAAAATTACAATTTGCGTATCCATATTAAAAAATTTTTTTTAAGGAACAAGCCAAGTATTAATATTTTTTTCTAAATCAAACCTTGCTCTTCTATGACCTTTTGCAGCTAAATAAAGCCATTCAATGCTTTTAATATAGCATTGAATTACAGTAAAATTTTTATAACCTTCCTCGCTCTGTTCCAATGTAAATTCAAAATTATCTAATTCTGGTTTTAAACCCGAAGTAGGATTTTCTGAAGGTACACCAGGACCTTCATCAACTAAATAACATTTTCTGCTAATATGTCCTGTTTTAGACCATGATTGTTTTGTAACATCATTTTCATGATTTATTTTAGTTTCAACTTTAATTCTTGCTTGAATTTTCTCTTCCTTGTCATAAAAAATAAATGTCGCTTTGCTATTATTCTTTAAAATATTTATTTTATCAGACCTGATATCACTGTGAAATTGTAATAAATTATTAATCTTATCAGCTTTTCTCAGCACAACTATTCTTCCATCAAAATTATTTTCCTTACCACAAACAAAAACTGGAATTCTGAATTGAGAATTTCTATTGGTAACAGCTTCTTCAAGCATTGACCAAATTTTTGATTTTACTTCGTTTAAATCTTCATAGTATGCTGGTTGCATACAGAATTACTTTCTAAGTCTTTTAATTAGGCTAGATGTATCCCATCGATTTCCACCTAATTTTTGTACTTCCTCATAATACTTATCTACGATTTCAGTCACTGGAAGTAATGAATTATTCTTCTTTGCTTCTTCTAAAGCAATTTTTAAATCTTTTCTCATCCAATCAACTGCAAATCCAAATTCAAACTTATCATCAATCATAGTTTTGTATCTATTTTCCATTTGCCAAGATTGAGCAGCACCTTTTGATATTACTTCAATTACATCTTCCATATTAAGACCTGCATTCATACCAAAATTAATTGCTTCAGATAAACCTTGAACTAAACCGCCTATACATATTTGATTTACCATTTTTGCAAGTTGACCATTTCCAGCTTTTCCAAGAAGTTTCATTTTTTTTGCATAGCAATCAATGACATCTTTAGCTTTATCATAATTTTCTTGATCACCACCAATCATGACAGTTAAAGTTCCGTTTTCTGCCCCTGCTTGACCTCCTGATACAGGAGCATCTAGGAAACCAAATCCCTTTTCTTTGGAATAAGCATAAATCTCTCTTGCAATAGTTGCTGAAGCAGTCGTGTTATCAATGTAAATAGCACCTTTTTTTATAGTTTTAAAAATACCTGTTTCACCGAATGTAACTTCCCTTAAATCATTGTCATTTCCAACACATGTGAAAATATAATCAGCACCTGCCGCTGCCTTTGCTGGTGTGTCCGCTTTTAATCCATTATATTCAGTAAGCCATTTATCAGCTTTGGATGCAGTACGATTAAAAACAGTTACATTGTGTCCTGCTTTTGATATATAACCAGCCATTGGATAACCCATTACACCAAGACCTATGAAAGCAACATTACAAGTCATAAAAAAAAATGTTTAAAAGTTTAAGTTTAAAAGTAATTTTATTTGGTTTTATATTTACATTTTTTTCGAGTTTTGGACAGAGTTTTTTTATAGGATTGTTTAACAACAGCATCAGATCTGAACTTTCAATATCACATGGACAATTTGGCTCAATATATGCTTCCGCTACATTACTTAGTAGCCTTGTGCTGATTTGGATTGGAAAAAAAATTGATGATATGTCTGCATTTAAATTTTCATTATTTGTCATAGTACTATTTTCTTTCGCAAGTTATTTTTTTTCAACAATAAAAATTGTACCTTTACTGTTTGTTGGAATTTTCTTGTTAAGATTGAGTGGTCAAGGATTAATGTCGCATACTTCGTCAACCACCGTATCAAAATATTTTGAAAAAACACGTGGAAGAGCTTTGAGTATATCTTGGTTTGGTTTATCTACTGCCGAATTTATTTTACCTGTTTTTATTGTATTTTTACTTACAGTAACAAGCTGGCAAAATATATGGATAAGTATATCTTTAGTTTTAGTTATTTTTTTACCAATTGTTTCTTTTGTTTTAATTAAAAATGTTACATTAGAAACAAGAGAAAATTCACTGGTTACAAAAAATATACCAAAGAAAATAAAGCAATGGAAAAGAGTAGAAGTTTTAAAGGATTATAGGTTTTACATTATTTCTTTGAATATGTTAGCAATGCCTTCAATTGCAACTGGTGTATTTGTTTATCAATCATTTATATTATCATCAAAAAATTGGGGCCCTTTTGTTATTGCCCAATCTTTCATGGTCTACTCTGTTATGTCTGTTATCACTTTAACTGTTGCTGGTTTCTTAATTGATAAATTTAGTAGTAGAAGATTATTAATTTTTATGAATATTCCACTTTTTTTATCAGCTGTCATTCTTGCTAAATTTAATAGTGAGTTTTCGTCCTTTGTATTTTTTGCTTTCGTTGGAATAACAAATGGTTTAGCAAATGTTTTAGGATCTTCGACATGGGCCGAAATATATGGCGTGAAATTTATAGGAAGCATTAAGGCTTTATCGACATCCTTAATGGTTTTTGCCACTGCCAGTGGAACTGCTATATTTGGTATTCTGATTGATTATAGTCTATCAATTAATCAAATTGCAGTTTACAGCGCGTTTTATATAGCATCTTGCTTTTTGATGCTCTTTTTTGTTAGGAATAAATTAGAACCAACTTATTTGTAAAAACATCTTGATTTTTAGACAGCGTAATTGTAAACAATCGCCATGGCACGTGTAACAGTAGAAGATTGTATAGATAAAGTAGATAGCCCTTATGAGCTAGTTTTAGTGGCCAAAGAGAGAGCAACTCAATTAAACGCAGGTTTAGAACCAACTCTTGATAGAGATAATGATAAAAATACAGTTGTTTCTCTTCGAGAAATTGCTGATGAAAATATTAAGGTTCCAGATTTAATCGAAAGTGCTGTTTATAAACTTAGAAAACATGTTGAGCAAGTTGAGGATAATTCTGAAGAGGAAGAAGAAATTGGAGATGATTTTGAAAATTTATATAAGGGGGAGATTTCAAAAAGTGGGGTACCAATTTTACCTTCAAAAAGAGCAAGAAAAATTCCAGAAAAACCCCAAAGTCTAGAAAAATCATCTGAAAGCGACGAAACATTACAAACTGAAACTGCACAACCCGAAATTAATGAAGCAGACGATAATTCAGAAGACATATCATTAGAAGACTTGCAAGAGCAAGAAAATACTGAAAACGAAAATAGCGAAGAGTAATCAATTTTAATTACAAAATTCTTTTATAATTCTATCTCTATGTTCATCTAGATCAGGTATGTCTCCACGAGTTGAATCATCATTGTAAGATGACATTTTAATAGGATTTCCCGCAGTTCTAAATTCTCCAACAACTTTATGAAATGATTTGACAATCATGTTTCTCTCTTTAATTTGTGGATTTTCCACAGCTTCTTTAATATTAAAAATTGGTCCACAAGGTATCTTTAATTCCTCCATACCTTTTACCCATTCTGAAGTTTTCTTTTCTTTTAATTTATTTTCTAAAATAATTTTCAGTTCATCCATATTTTCTGATCTTTTAGAGTTTGTAATAAACTTAGTATCTTTTGATATTTCAGGAATTTTTAAAAAATTACATAGATTTTCGAATAACTTATTATTACCAGCAGCTATAATTATATGACTATCCTTTGTTTTAAAAGCTTCAAAAGGAGCAATTGATGGATGTCTAGATCCCATCGGTTTTGGAATTTCATTTTTAGATAGGTATCTTGCAATAGCATTTTCAAGTATTGCAATTTGACAATCAAGCATTGAAACATCTATATACATTCCCTTTCCAGTTTTTTCTCTATCGTACAGAGCTGCATTGATTCCGATTGTTGTAAATAATCCTGCAGTAATATCCCCAATAGAAGTTCCCACTCTTGTTGGCTCTGAATTGGGTTGCCCAGTAACACTCATAAGTCCACCCATACCTTGCACAACCATATCATAAGCTGGGAGTTCTTTTAAAGGACCAGTCTGTCCAAAACCTGAAGCAGAAGCGTAAATTAACTTTGGATATTTTTTAGATAACTCTTTCCATCCTAAGCCCCATTTTTCTAAAGTACCCGGTTTAAAATTTTCTACTAAAATATCTGCCTTTGAAACAATGCTTTCAAATATTTTTTTATCCTCAGGTTTTTTTAAGTTAAGAGCAATGCTTTCTTTTCCTCTATTCAAAGACATGAAGTATGCTGAATAATCATTTATGAATGGACCAAATTTTCTAGAATCATCTCCAATTTCTGGAGCTTCAATTTTTATTACTCTTGCACCAAGATCAGATAGCATCATCGTGCAGTATGGGCCTACCAAAACCCTAGTTAAATCAACAACAAGCAAATTTTTTAATGGTCCATCAATCATACTATTTTGTTATTAGGTTATATTGACTCTTTCAGTCAATTTAACTTTAATATAGCTTATACAAAAAACAAACAATAGGGGAAAATAATGTTTAAAAAAATAGGTATTTATTTTACTTCTGTAATTTTAGCAACAACATTAATTGGCTCAGCTTATGCTGTAACATTAAAAGCTAGCCATCAATGGCCTGGAACACAAAGAGCTGATGGTTCTTATGATCCACGTCATGAAATGGTTCAAATAATTGCAGATGAAGTAAAAAAAGCAAATGTAGATTTAGATATAAGAATTTATCCAGCTAAATCTTTATACAAACCAAAAGAGCAATGGAAGCCAATGACTACTGGTCAATTGGATATTTCTGCATTCCCATTAGCATACGCTTCAAAGTTTCATCCAGAATTTGATGCAACTCTAATGCCAGGAACTGTTAAAAATCATGAACATGCTTTGAGATTTAACAAAGGTCCTATGATGACGGAAATTAAAAAAATAATTAATGATGCGGGTGTTGTGGTACTATCTGATGCTTGGTTAGGTGGAGGTTTTGCTTCAAAAACTAAATGTATCAAAAATCCAAGTGATGCTAAAGGACAAGTCATGAGAGCTGCTGGAAAAGCATTTAACCAAATGTTAGAAGCTGCAGGAGCAGGAATTCAAAGTATGCCATCCTCTGAAATTTATACTGGATTACAAACAGGTGTATTAACAGGTGCTAACACAAGTTCAGGTAGTTTTGTTAGTTACAAAATTTATGAACAAGTTTCATGTGCTACGCCTCCAGGAAAATTTGGTTTATGGTTTATGTATGAGCCAATTTTAATGTCAAAAATGAGTTTTGATAAATTAAATTCAAAACAACAGGATGCTTTAATGAAGGCAGGAAAAGTTGCAGAAAAATATATGACAGCTCAAGTCGAAAATTTAGATAAAAAATTTGAAGACGCGTATAAAGCAGCTGGTGTTAAATTAGTATATATGGATGCAAATGATCATGCAGCATGGGTTGAGATTGCTAAAAAATCTTCACATAAAGCGTTTGCTGAAAAAGTTCCAGGTGGTGATAAACTAATGGAAATGGCTTTAGCAGTTAAATAAAGTAGTATATAAAGAACCCCTGTTTATATTAAGCAGGGGTTTTTTTTATGAAAAAAAATTATTTAAAAATTTGTGATTACATTTCAAAAGCTTGTGGAGCTTTTGCTGTAATATCCTTATTTCTTTCAATTTTAGTAATAGTAGAACTCGTTTTTGAAAGATACTTTTTTCAAAGACCAATAACGTGGCAAACTGAACTTGTGACAATGCTTTTAGTTGCTTCTACTTTTATTGGAAGTGCATATGTATTAAGTGAA
Organism: uncultured Pelagibacteraceae bacterium; assembly: GCA_902543245.1. GTDB lineage: Bacteria > Pseudomonadota > Alphaproteobacteria > Pelagibacterales > Pelagibacteraceae > Pelagibacter. Next base: position 63,893 of record CACBXQ010000005.1, read on the forward strand.
AAAGCTCATGTTAGCATGGAATGGATATATGATTTTTTATCAACAAAAAACATAATTAGATTAAAAATTTTTACTTCATTTTTAAGTCTAGTTTTTTTTCTAATACTTTTTTATTTTGGTTATCTAATGGTAGAAGAGGCTTTTATAAAAAATTATACAACTGGCACGGTATGGGACCCTCCTTTGTGGATTCCGTATTCTTCAATGATGATAGGAGCAATTTTAATGATCTTACAATACATAGCAGAGATCATTAAGTTATTTGAAGAAAAGGATATTAATTAATGGATCCTTTGATAATAGCCATAATTGTTGCTGTTTTCACATTACTTGTTTTATTTTCTGGGATCCCGATAGCTTTTGGACTTAGTTTTGTATCTATAGCTTTACTGGTTACATTTGAAGGATTTCAAATGTTGGATGTTTTTGCTGAAACATTTTATGCAGGATTAAATTCATTTGTTCTTTTGTCTATACCAATGTTCATATTAATGGGAATGGCTGTTGCAAATTCTCCAGCGGGTAAAGATTTATACACAGGTCTTGATAGATGGCTATGGAGAGTACCGGGTGGTTTAGTTATTTCAAATATTGGTGCATGTTCGATTTTTGCTGCACTTAGTGGATCTAGTCCTGCTACTTGTGCAGCAATAGGAACTATGGGAATTCCAGAAATGAGAAAAAGAGGTTATTCCGATCAAATAGCTACAGGAACAATAGCAGCTGGAGGCACACTTGGGGTTTTAATTCCACCAAGTATTGTCTTAATTGTTTATGGAATAGCAACGGGTACATCAATTGGAAGATTATTTTTATGTGGTTTGATACCTGGATTTATGTTGGCTGCCATGTTTGCAGTTTGGGCATTAATTCATAGTTATTATATTGATAAGAATGCTGCAAAGGCATTAAAAATAAAAAAACCTCCCACTTTAAAGGAAAAATTAGAAGTTCTTCCAAGAGTATTACCTTTTTTAGCAATTATTGCTGGTGTTCTATACGTGTTATATGGAGGTGTTGCTACGCCATCTGAAGCATCTGGAGTGGGAGCTTTTTTGGTCTTTGTAATGATAGCAGTGGTTTATAAAATTTATCAACCATCAAAAATTTGGAATATTGTGAAAGTCTCAATGAAAGAAAGTGTTATGATAATGTTTATCATTGCTGCTTCTTATCTTTTTGCTTTCACACTTTCGCAACTTTATGTAACTCAATCTTTAGCACAAAGTATGGTGGAACTAAGCTCAAATAAATGGGTAATATTTTTACTTATCAATATTTTTTTATTAATTGCAGGTTTCTTTTTACCACCTGTAGCAGTAATTGTTATGACTTCAGCAATTCTTTTGCCAGTGATAACAACCCTTGGATTTGATCCATATTGGTTTGCTATTGTATTTACTATTAATATGGAAATAGGTCTTATTACTCCACCTGTAGGTTTAAATCTTTATATCATTAAAGGCATTACTCCTGATGTTAGTTTAAAAGAAATTTTGAAAGGCTCAATTCCTTTTATGATAATTATGGCCCTAGCAATTTTAATTCTTTGTATTTTCCCTGAAATAGTCACCTGGCTGCCTGATAAAATAATGGGTAAACCTCTTGGATATTAAAAAAAAAATTATTAGAAAAATATCAGTAGCACCAATGATGGATTGCACCGATAGACATGATCGTTATTTTTTACGATTAATGAGCAAAAATGTAATGTTATATTCTGAAATGGTAGCAACCAAATCGGCGATACATGGAGATAGATCTAAAATTCTTTCCTATAGCCCAGAAGAGAAACCTCTGGCATTACAAGTTGGAGGATCAGATAAAAAAGAGTTAGCAGAAGTGGCAAAAATTGCAGAAAATATGGGTTATGATGAAATTAATATTAATCTTGGCTGCCCAAGTAAAAAAGTTCAAAAAAATATGTTTGGAGCTTGCTTGATGAAAGAACCTGATCTTGTTTCTGATTGTATAAATGAAATGGTTAATTCTTGCAAAATTCCCGTGACCGCAAAAACTAGGATTGGAGTTGATGATATTGAAGATTTTAAATATTTAAATAATTTTATTGGTAAAATTAGAAAAGCAGGTTGTAAAACCTTCATATTGCATGCTCGTAAAGCAATATTAAAAGGTTTGTCACCAAAACAAAATTTAAACATACCAAAACTTAATTATCAAATGGTTTATGAAATTAAAAAACATAATCCAGATTTAGAAATAATAATAAATGGTGGTATATCTAAAATAGATGAAATTAAAAATCATTTAAACAAATGTGATGGAGTAATGATAGGAAGATCAATTTATCAAAATCCATATTCATTAGTAGAAATTGAAAAAGAAATATTTGGTAATTCCGATAATCCTAGCAGAGAAGATGTAACAAAAAAATTATTAGAGTATGTAGAAAAAGAGGTAAAACTTGGTACAAAAGTTAACCATATTATGAGGCATACAGTTGGTTTATACCATGGACAAATTGGGTCAAAGGAATGGAAAAGATATTTAAGTGACAATATGATGGCAAGAGATTCTGATTTCAAAAAAACAAAACATATTATGACTATTGCTCAAAATAATGAAAAAGCAAATAAGCTAAACTTATAATGGAAAATTTAAATTTTAATGAAATTATAAATCTATTAACTGTGTTATCTCTCGCTGCTGCTGTTGCAGGTTTTATGGCTGGCTTATTAGGTGTTGGTGGAGGAATTGTAATGGTTCCTGCTTTATATTACGCTTTTACAGTTTTAGATTTTGATATTGTAACTAGAATGCATTTGTCAGTGGGAACATCTTTAGCAATTATCATACCTACTTCTATAATATCAACCAATACTCACATGGAATATGATGCTGTTGATTTTAAAATGGTAAAATCATTTGGTATTTTTATTTTAATTGGAGTTATTGCAGGTACCTTTTTAGCTGTTAACTTAAAAACCCCATCTTTAGTTTTATTTTTTTCGATTTTTGCTTTTATAGTTGGTTTATTTTTTATTTTTTTAAGAGAAAAACTTGTAAATAACCCAAAAAAAATCTCTGATTTTATTAAAAATGTAACTGGGGTTATAATTGGATTTATTTCTGTTCCACTAGGTATTGGTGGTGGATCATTAATGGTGCCTTTTATGAGAACTTTTGGATACGATATAAGGAAATCGATTGGAACAGCTGCTGCAGTAGGTTTTCTTATAGCAACAACAGGTTCAATAACCATGATTATAGGTGGAAAAATTATTGATAATATTAATACTCCTTTTAGTTTTGGTTATATTAATTTATTAGGATTTATAGTTTTTGTACCTGTTACCATGATAATGGCACGTATTGGAGCTAAAGCAGTTTATAAAATTGATAAAAACATCCTTAGTAAAATATTTGGCACTTTTTTAATTTTAGTCTCAATAAGATCATTTTTTGAGTATCTGAATATCAATTAAAAATTTCATAATTAAACATTTTTTCAATTATTACGTGTTAAATAAATTTTAAAGAATCAGTTATAAAATTAATAAGAGGCAGCAGAGGGAGACTGAAGCTGCCTCGGTTTTAAAGTTTCTGGTCATATTTACAGACTTTGCCAGTTTTTATTCTAATAGGTCGACAATAAAATTAATTTTTTTTCTTTGAGTAACAAGGACCAAAAGAATAATAGTTAGTTAAAAAATTAAAATTTTTACTTATACTTTGAAATAAGCTTATATGATTTGAAAATAATAAAAAATGAATTAACAAGTGAATTTTGATGTTTTCCAATAATTATTATTTAAAATATAATTTATTAATATTTTTATATTATGAATAAAAATAAAAATTATAATGGATGGGAACTAGTTTTTTTTGATAATGCTCAAAATTTTAGAGATTACCAATGGAGTTTGTTTGGACAATATATTAAAAAAAATATACTTGAAGTAGGGCCTGGAAATTGTGTTTTTTTAAAAAAATATCATCAAATATCCAAAAAAATTTATTTAATGGAGCCATCTAGTAAAATTAGGAAAAAATTAAAAAAAAAAACTAAAAATTTAAAAAAGGTAAAATTATTAAAGGATTATGGAATTTCTAAATATGACACAATAATTTACCTTGATGTTATTGAGCATATAAGTGATGATAAAAAAGAGATTTTTAAAGCATATAAAAGACTTAAAAAAAATGGATATTTAGTAATAAGCGTTCCAGCCTTTCAATATCTTTACACTGATTATGATAGAAAAATTGGACATTATAGAAGATATGATAAAAGCTCATTCAAAATTATTTTTAAAAAATTAAAGTTAAAAAACTATAAAATGACTTACTTTGATTCAATTGGTTATGCTTTAATTCTTTTATCAAAATATTTAGCAGTTTCAAATAAAGTAAATTTTCAAGGAAGTGTTAGGTTATGGAATTTTTTAATTCCAATTTCAAAAATATTAGATATTTTTTTAAGTCCTTTCATTGGTAAATCATTAATGGTTATAATAAAAAAAAATTAATTACAAATTTTTTGTAATTCTTTTTGAGATATTTGCTTAGTGTAAGCATTCATAAATCCAGGGCACCAAATATTTAAATTGTTATTTTTAAAAAATTTTTCTTGGTTATAATTTTGAGGGCCTAAAATAACAGGAACAATTAAAGTAATAATTAGAAATACTGTTAGAAGATTTTTCATTTTATGTTTGCATTTTTTTATATAAATACAAATAGGAATAAATAAAAAAAACTCAGTGTAAGTTAAATAAATTTCATAACCCTGTCCTCTTATATTATTAATACCGTTTCCGATAAAAAAACATAAAATAGGCAAAATCAAAAGGATATCTCTAATTTTTTTTTTTAAAAAAAAGTAATAAGAAATTAAAAATAAATTTATAAATATTAATATTGTATTAGAGTTAAATTTTGCAAAAGTTAAAAGAAAAGTTGATACAAAACCAATAATTATTTTTTTAAACAATAAATAAAAATAACTTAAATTTTTTTGCAAATCTAAAGTTATTACATCTGCACCTTTAAGTTTTGCTTCGGTTAAGTACATTCTAATTTCCATTGGCTCAAAAAAAGTTAGACGTACTGCATGTATATTCATGTAGGATAAATTATTTATTAATAAAATAAAAATTGATATTATAAAAAATGTAATAGAAGTATAAAATAAATTAATTTTAAGGACATTTTCATAACTTTTGAATAGATAATAAAAAAGTAAATTTAATATTGTTAGTTGAGAATATAGAAATAAAATAGAAAACTTAGCGTGCCTGTGCAAAATCAATGGGTAAATTAAACAGAATATTATAAATATTATTAGTATTGAGTTAATCCAAAAATTAAAGTTATAAATTTTACTAAGTTTTTTTTCATAATTCACAAAATAAATTGATGATAACAAAAGTAAAAAAAGAAAGATGTAGGATTGAACTTTCGTGAAAATAGATAAAAGAAAAAAAATCAAGAAGAAAACGTAAGAATAAATATTTTTATGCTCAACAAATTTTGTTAAATAAAAAAAAGACACAAATAATAATGTAGATACAAGAACATCAACTCTAGCATGCGATATTTGTTGTACCAATCCAGGCGAAAGCATAAAAATTAATACTAAAATAAATGAAAGAGTTAAATTTTTAGATAAATTGTTAAATATTATAAATACAATTATTAGTGTTAAATATATAATTAAAATATTAAACCATCTTCCAGCAAAAATTAAATTTTCTAACTTTTCTGTAAATTTTAAACCATTATTAAGATTATCAATATTGTCAGTAATTAATAAATTAAATAAGTCCAATATTTGAAAAAATTTATATTGTAATATGAAATAAAAAAATCCATATGCATCAAACTCAAATTGTTTGCCGGACAGTATTAATAGAGTGTTATATGGCCACAATATTTCAGAGTCTATATAGTGTCTCCAGTCGCCATTTACATTTGCAAAAAAATAAATGTAGCTAATATAAATAATGGAAATCACAATTAAGAAAAAAACTGGTTTATTTATAATATTTGGATAATTAAATTTTCTGATCATATTCACCAACTTTTCCAGTGCTCTGTAGAATCTTATCTATAAAATAAAATATATTTTTCATTCTTTCTTTTGAAGTTGGGCTTTCAGTAACTATAACTAAAGATGGCTTGTTAGATGAAGCTCTAATTAGTCCCCATGAATTGTCTTCTAAAGTAAACCTAATCCCATTTACAGTTAAAATTTTTTCTATGTTCAAATTATCAATTTTTATATTTTTATTTTTCATTTTTTTAATTTTATCCGATAATTCATCAATAACTTTATATTTTTCATCGTCTTCACAAAAAGGACCCATTGTAGGACTTTGAAAAGTTTCTGGCAAATTTTTAATCATTTCACTCATTTTAATATTTTGATCTGTCAATAGTTTACATATTTGTATTGCTGAGTTAATACCATCATCAAAACCATATCCTAGAGGATTATTAAAAAAGAAATGCCCACTTTTCTCAAATCCTGCGATAGCATTTTCTTCGTTAACTTTTCTTTTAATATATGAATGTCCGGTTTTCCAATATATAGTTTTACATTTATTTTTAGTTAGAATTTCGTCTTTTTCAAATAAACCGGTAGATTTAACATCTACTATAAATTTTGAATTTTTATATTTATTGGAAATATTTCTTGCAATTAATAGTCCAATTTTATCTGCAAAAATTTCATTTCCATTATTATCAATTACACCAACTCTATCTCCATCTCCATCGAATCCAAAACCAACATCTGCTTCATTTTCTTTAACGCATTTTGTAATTTCATGTAACATTTTCATATCTTCAGGATTTGGATTATATTTTGGAAATGAGTAATCTAAATTACAATCTAGTTCTATAACTTCACAACCTATACCTCTTAAAATATCTGGTGCAAAAATTCCTGCAGTACCATTTCCACATGCTGCCACAACTTTTATTTTTTTATTAATTTTATTTTTTGAGAGTTCTTGAATATATATTTTGTTAAATTCTCTTATTTCTTTGATTGATCCTGATCCATTAGTAAATTTTTTATTTAAAACAATATCTTTTAATTCTGACATTTCGTCTTTGCAATGCGTAAGACCTTTTTCAATTCCCATTTTAATACCTGTCCACCCATTTTCATTATGACTAGCTGTGATCATTGCTACTGCATCTGTATTTAATTTGAATTGTGAGAAATAGACAGTGGGAGACAGGCATAGACCAATATCCTCAACATTGCAGCCAGTTGAAACTAATCCCTCTATAAAGTTTTTTTTAACTTCTTCACTATATGATCTGTAATCATGACCAACAGTTACTCTTGCTCCTTTATTTTTTTTAATTACTTGGGTTCCAAATCCTTTTCCTACATTTTTGATTCCCTCAGCATTGATATCTTTGGGATATAGCCATCTTGCGTCATATTCTCTAAAACCTAATGGATTAATTTTTATTCCTTCTTTCATGCTATGTTTTTATAGACTTTTTTGTATGGGTTTAATTTTTTATTTGATTTATTTTCATTATGTTCTATAAATGTTCTATTGATTTCAGTATTTATATAGTATATCTACCATAATCATACACAACATATAGTTGTTTTTAATAAATTAAGTAAAAAAAGGTATTATGAACAAAATTCTTACTCAGGCAATTAGAAAAGCTGTCTCTGAATATAGCCCAAATGTAAGTGATTTAAAGCAAAACCAGGCAAAAGGCCCTGATCTGTTTACTTTAACAAATGAAACCGAGCTTTTTCAAAATGAAAGAGGGATTACAATTAAAATAGATAGAAGTAGAGATTCAAATTTAACTGATTTTGGCAAAGCAACATTGACTGATAGATATTTAGGAGCCAATGAATCTTTTCAAGATTTATTTGCTAGAGTGGCAAGTCATTATGCTGATGATAATTTGCATGCCCAAAGAATTTATAATTATATAAGTAATTTATGGTTCATGCCTGCAACTCCAGTTTTGTCAAATGGTGGGACAAAAAGAGGTTTGCCTATATCATGCTTCTTAAATGAAGCAGGTGATAGCCTTAATGGAATTTTAGATCTCTGGAGTGAAAATGTATGGTTAGCTGCTAGGGGTGGGGGCATAGGAAGTTATTGGGGCAACTTAAGATCAATCGGTGAAAAAATTGGTAGAGTTGGAAAAACATCCGGAATAATACCTTTTATAAAAGTTATGGACTCGTTAACAATGGCAATTAGCCAAGGTTCATTAAGAAGAGGTTCAGCAGCATGTTATTTACCAATAGATCATCCTGAAATCGAAGAGTTCATTGAAATGAGAAGACCAACTGGTGGCGATCCAAATAGAAAAGCATTAAATTTACATCATGGCGTACTTGTTTCTGATGCTTTTATGAGAGCCGTAGAGTTAGATGAGCAGTGGGCATTAAAAAGTCCAAAAGATGGAGCTGTTCAATCAACTGTTTCTGCAAGAAATTTATGGATTAGACTTTTAACTGCAAGAATTGAGACAGGTGAACCTTATATTATTTTCATTGATACTGTTAACAGACAAATACCTCAGCATCATAAACTCGCTGGTCTTACTGTTAAGACATCAAATTTATGTAGCGAGATTACTCTACCTACAGGCATTGATAAAGAAGGAAAAGATAGAACGGCTGTTTGTTGTTTGTCTTCACTAAATGTAGAAAAATATGATGAGTGGAAAGATGATAAAAATTTTGTTGGTGATGTAATGAGGTTTCTAGATAATGTTTTATCTGACTTTATCAAAAATGCGCCAGATCAATTTAGCGATGCTAAGTACTCAGCAGAAAAAGAAAGAAGTGTAGGATTAGGAGTAATGGGTCTACATTCATACTTTCAGAAAAATTCAATTCCATTAGAGTCTGTTATGAGCAAAGTTTGGAATAAAAAAATATTTGAAAATATACAAACTAAAGTAGATGCAGCATCTAAACAACTTGCAGATGAAAGAGGAGCTTGTCCTGACGCTGAAGAATATGGCTTCAAAGAAAGATTTTCAAACAAGACTGCTATAGCACCAACAGCGTCTATATCAATAATTTGTGGTGGAACTTCACCTGGGGTAGAACCTATAGCTGCTAACAGTTTTACACATAAAACACTCTCAGGTTCTTTTAATGTTAAAAATAAATACCTTACTGAACTATTAGAGAAGCATAACAAAAATACTGATGAGATTTGGTCAAGTATAACTACTAATCAGGGCTCTGTATCACATTTAGATTTTTTAACACAAGAAGAAAAAGATGTATTTAAAACAGCTTTTGAATTGGATCAAAGATGGTTAGTTGATTTAAGCGCAGACAGAACCCCAAATATATCACAAGCTCAATCTATTAATTTATTTTTACCAGCAGATGTTCATAAAAAAGATCTTCATCAAATACATTTTCAAGCATGGAAAAAAGGTTTGAAAAGTCTTTATTATTGCAGATCCAAATCAATTCAAAGAGCAGAAAATATAAATGACAAATTCAATACAGATGTTTTGCAAAACGTTTATAAAAATAAAAATCAACCACAAGAAAAAGAAAATGAATACGAGGAGTGTTTATCATGTCAGTAGCAGAAAAAATTAAACCAGAAATTATAGAAACAAAAAAAATGGGACTATTGGTCGGAAATCCAGTTTATAAACCTTTCAGATACCCATGGTGTTATGATGCGTGGCTTACCCAACAAAGAATTCATTGGTTACCTGAGGAAGTACCTTTAGGAGATGATGTTAGAGATTGGCAAAAAAACCTTACCCCTGCAGAAAAAAATCTATTAACTCAAATTTTTAGATTTTTTACTCAAGCTGATGTAGAGGTAAGTAACTGCTACATCAGACATTATATGAATGTATTTAAACCAACTGAGGTTTTAATGATGATGTCAGCTTTTGCAGCTATGGAAACAGTCCATATTGCAGCTTACTCTCATTTGTTAGATACAATTGGAATGCCAGAATCTGAATATTCAGCATTTATGAAATATAAAGAGATGAAAGATAAATATGATTACATGCAAGGTTTCGATGTTAAGTCAAAACATGATATTGCAAAAACTGTTGCTGTATTTAGTGCTTTCACAGAAGGATTGCAACTCTTTGCAAGTTTTGCAATATTATTAAATTTTCCAAGATTTAATAAAATGAAAGGTATGGGCCAAATAGTTACTTGGTCAGTGAGAGATGAAACTTTACATTGCAATTCGATGATCAGGTTATTTAAGGATTTTATAAAAGAAAATCCTGACGTTTGGACTCCCAAACTTAAAAAAGAATTATATGAAGCGTGCAGAACAATTATTGAGCATGAAGACGCTTTTATTGATTTAGCTTTTGAGATGGGGCCACTAGAAGGTTTAACTGCACAAGAAGTAAAGAATTATATTAGATTTATTGCTAACAGACGATTAAATCAACTAGGTTTAGATTCAATTTACAAAGTAGATAAAAACCCTTTAACTTGGCTTGATACAATGCTGAACGCAGTCGAGCATATGAACTTTTTTGAAGGTCGGGCTACAGAATATTCTAAAGCCTCAACTCAAGGAAGTTGGACTGAAGCGTTTAGTTAAGAATTAATTTTTTTTTTTTCTTTATTGTCTTCAGAAACTATATCAATCTTTTTTTTATCTTTTAAAATATCTGAAAAATTGTGATTAACATCTCTATGACCTGCTTCATCATTTCTTATTACTTCGATAACATCTTTTAATCTAGAATTTAGAGGTAAATTCCAATAATTAATTGCAATTTCTGGTGCCTTGATATTCTCAATTTTTCCCTCTTCGATTTCCTTTAGATATTCAGAATAACTTATTACTGCCTCCTCCTCAAAATATCCAACAATCCTGTGGGCAGTTTTTTGAGAAATTAAATATATAATTAAATATGTTATGATAAAAATAAATTGAGCAATCATTATTATAAACCTCTCAAGTAATGTAGGTTTTGCAATTTTGATAAAAGTCATAAGATGCATTCTCTCGTTTGCTGCCTCATCTAGTAAGGTTTTAATCCATCCTTTGTCATCTTGCATTTTTCTTAATGATTTTAAGTGTAATAACATCCCTGCAACCATTCCAGGAACCGCAGCCACCGTCTCTAATACTACTGCCCTATGGCCATATTTTTTTTTAAAAAAAGTATCAGCTAAAAATCTCAAAAATTTTGTAAAAGCTAAGGCAAAGTGATCGCTAAAATTTTGTGGTTTATAATGTTTTTCAAGAATTTGCATATAATTAATATAATCATTTAATTAAAAATTTCTAAATTTAATTACTAAATTAAAGTTCTAATAACATAAGTTATCCTAACTGCGACAATCTACAACCTTAGTATTTAGTGATTGAAAAATTTTTCTTTATTCTCAAAAACTATCTTTTTTTGATAGCTTTTACCTTTCTGTACTTACTGCCATTGTATGCTGCTAACGGTCTAATCAATTTATTTGTCGAGTGTTGCTCCATTACATGGGCTGACCAACCAGTTATTCTAGAAATAACAAATATTGGCGTAAAGAAATCAGTATCAAATCCCATTAAATGATATGTAGGACCAGTTGGATAATCTACATTAGGATGTATATTTTTTCTCTCAATCATGACCTTTTCAACGATGTCATAAATTTTTTCATAAGTTTTATCCTTTTTTATCTTCGCAACTTTTCCAAAATATTCTCTCATAGTAGGAACTCTTGAGTCACCACTTTTATAAACTCTATGACCAAAACCCATTACCACAGCCTTTTTGTTTAATGCATTATTAATCCATTTATCTGCATTTTCAGGTTTTTTGATCTTTTTCATCATATGCATAACTTCTTCATTAGCACCACCATGAAGAGGACCTTTTAAGCTGGCTATAGCTCCAGTTATTGCTCCATGAATATCCGATAAGCTACTAGTAATTGTTCTAGCGGTAAAAGTTGAAACATTAAAACTATGTTCAGCATATAAAATTAATGACACATCAAAAGCTTTGACAATTTCTTTATTTGGGACCTTTCCAAAACACATGTAAAAAAAGTTTTCAGCAAATGTAAATTTTTTTTTGGGAGCAATAATTTTTTTTCCTTTTCTTAACCTATAAAATGCAGCTAATGCTGTTGGAGTTTTTGAAAAAATTCTCATTGCTTTTCTTAAGTTAGCTTTGGGTGAATTATCTATAACTTCTTTATCTTCAAGTCCCATAACACTAACTGCAGTTCTAGCCACGTCCATTGGATGAGACCTCTTAGGCATCTGTTTAATAATATTAATTAGACTTTTAGTTAAAGTTCTTTCTTTACGTTCTTCTTTTTCAAATTTCTTTAGTTCTTTTTTATTAGGAAGATTTCCATTTAATATTAAGTATGCTACTTCCTCAAACGCACAATTAGCACATAAATCTTGAGCTGCGTAACCTCTGTAAGTTAATGAATTTATTTCAGGCATTACTTTAGAAATACCAGTCTCATCTACTGTGACACCCATTAAACCTTTTTTAATATCTACTGTCATTACTCGTGTCCCTCTGTGCTAAAGTTATAAATTTTTTCATCTAAATCATTATATTTTTCATATTCTACTAATTCATACAATCTTTTTCTTGTTTGCATTTTATCTATAATGTTATTTTGATGTCCATTCTTATAAATGTCTCTCAATCCATCTTCAACATTTTTCATTGCTAATCTCTGCGTTGTTACAGGATAAATAACAATGTTATAGCCAAAATTTTCCAGTTCTTTATAGTTAAATAACTTAGATTTTCCAAATTCAGTCATGTTAGCCAACAAGTAACAACTAAGTTCTTTTCTTACTTTTTCAAAATCTTTTTCGTTTTCAAGCGCCTCAGGGAATATTATTTCTGCTCCAGCATCAATATAAGCCTTACACCTATCAATCATTTTATCTATACCTTCAACACTTTTTGCATCAGATCTTGCAATAATTTTAAAGTTTTGGTCTTTTCTTGAGTTTACACACTCTTTAATTTTTTTGACCATTTCATTAATAGAAATAAGTTCTTTATTATCTAAGTGGCCACATCTTTTCCTTTCTATTTGATCTTCTAAGTGAACTGCTGTAATCCCAAACTCCTCAAATGTTTGTATTGTAGTTTCACAAGATTTAAAGCCTGTATCTATATCAACAATAGTAGGTAAATTTGTCACTCTAGATATTAAATAAGATCTTGTACTTACATCTTCTAAAGTAGTCAGGCCAATATCTGGAAACCCAAGATCATTAGCCATAACTCCACCGGAAACATAAACAGCATCATAACCTATTTCTTCAATTAATTTAGCAGTTAATGGATTGTAGGCTCCTGGAACTCTTAAAATTTTATTCGTTTTTAATTTATTTACAAAATCTAATCTTTTTTCTGCTGGTTCCTTTTGAACAAAATGCATTAAAATATTCCTTTTTTTAAATTTTTTTTCAATTGGTTTTTTTTGACTGTTATATTTAACTTATCTAATTGACCTGATTTTAGGCTTTTAAGTCTCTGTACAGTTTTGAGAAATCTGTCACTTTCTTTTTTATTTAGAATACCTTTAGTAAGTGTTAAAAACTTATTTATGTAATTAATTCTTTTAAATGGACGTGCACCATAAGGATGAGCATCAGCTCTTTCTAATGATTCACTTATTTTTTTTCCATTGTTCATTGTTACAATTACTTTTGCTCCAAAAGCTTTTTTCTTTGGATCAGAGTTATGGTATTTTTTAGTCCATTTTTTATCTTCATGAGTTTTTATAGATTTCCATAATTTAATTGTACTTTTTTTATTAGAACGCTTTTTGGTATATGATTTCACATGGTGCCAATCTGCATCCTCTAACGCAACAGCAAATATATACATTATTGAATGATCTAATGTTTCTCTACTTGCATTAGGATCCATTTTTTGTGGGTCATTTGCCCCTGTTCCAATTACGTAATGAGTATGATGACTAGTATATATATCTATTTTTTTAATATTATTTAGATTTGATATTTTTTTATTTAGTATTTTAGCAATATCTATTAGTGCTTGTGATTGATATTCGGCCGAGTATTCTTTTGTATATGTCTCTAGTATTGCTTTTTTTTGTTCATTAATTTTTGGGAGTGGAACGAAGTATCTAGCACTTTTTCCATCTAGTATTCTCGCAATTACACTATCCTCGCCTTCATAAATTGGACTTGGGGCACCCTCACCACGCATTGCTCTATCAACGGCCTCAATTGCTAACTTACCAGCATGAGCAGGTGCATAAGCTTTCCAACTGGATATTTCACCTTTTCTCGACTGTCTTGTTGAGATGGTCGTATGCAGTGCTTGTTGAACCGATTGATAAATAATTTCAGTATTTAATTTTAACATTGATCCAATTCCAGCAGCAACGCTAGGACCTAAATGAGCAATATGATCTATTTTATGCTTATGTAAACAAATTCCTTTGACCAAATTAACTTGTACTTCATAGGCAGTGATTATTCCTCTTAATAAATCTAGACCACTTTTTTTATTTTGTTGAGCAACACTTAGAAGAGGCGGTATATTATCTCCAGGATGACTATAATCTTGAGCTAGGAATGTATCATGAAAGTCAAGCTCTCTTACAGCAGTTCCATTTGACCAAGCAGCCCATTCACAATCAAATTTTTTTTTGGCATCAACTCCAAATAAAGTGGCTCCATATTTTCTTGGATGTTTAAATGCCATTTCTCTAGATGTAATGACAGGACCTCTGTTAAGAGATGCTATAGCAACTGAAGCATTGTCTATAATTCTATTAATAACCATTTCTATTGAATCTTTATTTAATTTTGCATTATCACTTGCAATTTCAGCAATTTTCCATGCCAGGTGTTTTTTTTTATGAAATTTGGTTTTAGATGGGTAAGTTTTTACTTGGTGAATTTTCATAGGTATTTAATACATAATTATATATACAGAAGTTAAGAGCAATAGCAATGCCATGAAGTATTCAATAATTTTTTTAATATTATTATTCTTTATTATAGACCTTATCGAAGATCCAAAAAGTGCCCATACAGTAATAGATGGCAGGCAAACTATAAAACCAATTAAAGACATAAATAAAACAGCAAGAATTAGATTTTCTTCTCTTGGAAAAAAACCTACTGCAGCTGAGGATGATATGGCCCAAGCTTTTGGGTTTACAATTTGAAATAATGATGCTTCATATAGTTTAAGAGGTCTAGATTTTTCGTTATTTATATTTTTAAATGATCCAATAATTTTATAACTAAGATACAGAAGATAAAGAGCACAAATGTATTTTAAATATTCCTGAATAAATGGATAGGTTTGAAATATTTTTCCAAGACCTAAACACATTAAGGCAATTTGAAATATATGCCCTGTCGGGATACCTATTAAATGTGGAATTGTTTTTTTAAAACCAAATTTAATCCCAGAAGCTGTTAGCATAGCATTATTAGGTCCAGGTGTAATAAACATAACAGTATAAAAGCTTGCTAATGCCAAAATTAGTTCAAAATTAATCATTTAGATAATCTTTTACAATTTTTTCTAAGCCAATAAAATTTTTGATTAAATGATCATGATGAATTTCTGATACTTTTTTTTCTGTATAGCCATTCTCTAATAAGATAAATTTCATACCACAATTTTTTGCTGAGTCAGCGTCCGTCTCACTATCGCCGATCATTACACTTTTTTCTATACTACCATCTATTATTTCTAGGACACTTGTTAAATGTCTAGGATCAGGTTTGCAATATTCAAAAGTGTTACTTCCAGCAACATATTCAAAGTAGTCATATATTTTAATTTTCTTTAACAAATCAATTGCAAGATGTTCTTGTTTATTTGTACATACACCCATTGAAATTTTTTCATTTTTACACCAAGACAAAAAATCTATAACACCATCTATTAACTTGCTTTCATTATTAATATTTCTTCCATAATAATCAATAAACTCTTTTACCATTTCCTCTTTTGTACTTTCGTCAGTAAATTTTCTGAATTCCTTTTTTGCAGTATTATATATAGATCTATAAATTAAAGATTTAGCACCTCTTCCAACTAGTTTTTTAATGTCGTCGGTAGCTTTAGTTTCAAAACCAAACTTTTTCATAACATGTTTATGAGCATTAACTAGATCAGGCGCTGTATCAACTAATGTTCCATCTAAATCAAATAAAATTGTTAATTTTTGAGTCATAACCAAAGTATTTTTAAGAAATATTTTGTGAATTAATTATATCATATACTTAATATAGAGATTTTAAAATGAAACAAACAAATTCACAAAAAATTCAAAAAAAATTAAGGATAAAATTTATAAAACAAGGTGTAAAAATGATTGATGCTGAAACTGTATATCTATCAAAAGATACCAAAATTGGAAAAAATGTAATTATTGAACCGTTTGTTGTTATAGGTTCAAAAGTAAAGATTGGATCTAATGTTAAAATAAATTCTTTTTCTCATCTTGAAGAGTGCACTATATCAAGCAATGTATCAATTGGTCCTTATGCCAGATTAAGACCTGGTTCATTTTTAGATAAAGGTTCTAGAGTTGGAAATTTTGTTGAAATTAAGAAAAGTAAAATTGGCAAAGACTCAAAAGTAAATCATTTGTCATATATTGGAGATACGCAAATTGGAAAAAAAGTAAATATAGGCGCTGGAACTATTACTTGTAATTATGATGGAATAAAAAAACATAAAACAAAAATCAAAGATAAAGTTTTTATTGGATCAAATTCATCATTGGTTGCGCCATTAACCATAAATCAAGGTAGTACTGTAGGTGCAGGGTCTGTAATTACGAAAAACGTTAAAAAAAATTCTCTTGCTTTGACAAGAACTTCTCAAACAGAAGTTAATAACTATAAAAGAAAAAAGTAATTTTTATGTGTGGAATAGTTGGCATTACTGGAAAAAAACAAGTCACATCTGAAATCTTAAATTCTTTAAAAAGATTAGAGTACAGAGGTTATGACTCAGCAGGTATCGCAACATTAAATAATGACCAAATAAATGAAGTAAAATGCGAAGGTAGAGTTGATGTACTAGAAAAAAATCTTTTAAAATTAGACATTAATGGAAACGTTGGTATTGGGCATGTTAGATGGGCCACACATGGAGCGCCTAGTGATATCAATGCACACCCACATTCATCTAAAGAAGTATCAGTTGTTCATAATGGAATAATTGAAAATTCAATGTTACTTAAAAAAGACCTCCTCAAAAAGGGATATAATTTTAAATCACAAACTGACACAGAAGTTATAGTTCATCTTATGTCTGAATATTTAAAACGTTATAAAATAAAAAATGCTGTAATGAAAATGCTCAATAGTTTACAGGGCAGTTATGCTTTAGGTATGATTTTTAAAGATCATCCCAATATTATTATTGGAGCCAGAAGAGGATCTCCTTTAGCTGTTGGTTATGGCCCAGGTGAAAACTATTTAGGCTCAGATTCTTATGCACTGAAATCAATGACAAATAAAATTTCTTATTTAAATGATGGTGAATTCTGTATTATAAATAATGATCAAGTTGAATTTTTTGATGAACAAGGTGCTAAAATTAATAAAAAAATTTTGACCTTATCTTCGGATGAGAAAAAGTATGATAAAGGTGATTACAAGCACTTTATGGCTAAAGAAATAGATGAACAGCCAAATGTAATAAAGAATTGTGTAAATGAGTATGTTGATAAGATAAATAATGAAATAAATATATTTAATTTTCCTTGGAACGAAAAAGATATAAAAAATATAATATTAATTGGCTGTGGAACTGCTTATCACTCATGTTTGGTAGCAAAGTATTGGTTTGAAGAATTGACAGATCTTGAGGTTTCAGTGGATATTGCATCTGAATTTAGATACAGAAAAAATAGATTAAAGAAAGAAACACTTTATATTTTCCTTTCACAGTCAGGTGAAACAGCTGATACATATGCCGCTTTAGATTTATGTAAAAAAAACGGAATGAAAACCTGTGCAATTGTTAATGTTATTGAGAGCTCAATTGCCAGAGACTCTGATTTTGTTTTACCAATTTATTGTGGACCAGAAATTGGAGTTGCTTCTACTAAAGCTTTTTTAGCTCAATTACTTGTATTGTACATATTAACTTTAAAACTTTCTTTTCTAAAAAAAAATATTGATGAGCAAACTTACAAACAGAAGATTAAAGATTTAAAAAATTTACATAGTCAAGTTGAAAAAACACTTCTATTGGAAAATAAAATTAACTCTATTGCAAATATATTTTCTGATGCTAAAGGATGCATGTTTTTAGGAAGAGGAAGTTCATTTCCTATTGCATTAGAAGGAGCTCTTAAGTTAAAAGAGTTATCCTACGTTCATGCCGAAGGTTATCCCGCAGGAGAAATGAAACATGGTCCATTGGCTTTAATTGAAGATGGAATGCCTGTTGTTGTATTGGCTCCAAAAGATTCATATTATAAAAAGACCATTTCAAATATGCAGGAAGTAATTGCTAGAGGTGCTAAAGTATTACTTGTTACAAACAAAAGTGAAGATGATGTATTTTCAGAAAATATATGGGAGACAATTGAAGTAGAGTTAAGCAATAGCGATCTAATACCAATTTTGTTAACTATACCTCTGCAAAAATTAGCTTATTATTCAGCTTTGAAAAAAGGTTTTGATATTGATAAGCCTCGTAATCTAGCTAAATCAGTTACTGTTGAATAAATAAAAAACTCTGATACAACAATTACAGGTTGAATATGAAAAAATGGAAAGTAAATAGTTGGAAAAATTATCCTGTAAAACACATCCCAACTTATCAAGACATTAATGAACTTGATAAAGTTCTTGCAAAGATAAAAAGTTTTCCACCATTGGTATTTGCAGGTGAGACAAGACACTTAAAACAACAGCTTGCGGATGTAGTCGATGGAAAAGCTTTTTTATTGCAAGGTGGTGACTGTGCAGAGAGTTTTGCAGAATTTAATCCAGATAATATTAGGGACTATTTTAAAGTAATACTTCAAATGTCACTCGTTCTTACATACTCAGCATCATTACCAGTTGTCAAACTAGGAAGAATTGCTGGTCAATTTTCAAAACCTAGAAGTGCTCCAACAGAAAAACAAGGAAATGTAGAGCTACCCAGTTACCTAGGTGATAATATTAATGGAATGGAATTTACTGAGAAAGCAAGGAGACCTGATCCAAAAAGATTATTTAAAGCATATTCTCAATCAGCTTCAACTTTAAATATATTAAGGGCGTTTTCAAAAGGTGGATTCGCAGATTTAAACAAAGTTCATTTATGGAATTTAGATTATATTAAAAAAAGTCCTCAAGCTAAAAAATTTAAAGAATTAGAGGATAAAATTGCAGATGCTTTAGCGTTTATCGAAGCATGCGGTATAACCTCGGACTTTAATAATAGATTGTACACTGTAAACTTTTGGACTTCACATGAAGCATTACTATTACCTTTCGAGGAAAGCATGACCAGAGTTGATTCAACCACTGGCGAGTATCATGATACCTCAGCTCATTTCGTATGGATAGGTGATAGAACTAGGCAACTTGATGGTGGCCATGTTGAATTTTGCAGAGGTATTGAAAATCCTATTGGAATTAAATGTGGACCTACTTCTAAGGGAGAAGAAATAGTAAAGATTTGTAACTTGCTTAATCCAAAAAATGAGAAAGGAAAAATTACTTTAATCTCAAGATTTGGACATAAGAATGTAGAAAAGTTTTTACCAAAATTGATTAGATCAATAAAAAAGGAAGGAATAAATGTTATCTGGTCATGTGATCCTATGCATGGTAATACTATTAAATCAACTACTGGTTTTAAAACTAGACCTTTTAATGATGTTGTGAACGAAGTTAAAAATGTTTTTGCAGTTCACCAAAGTGAAGGTTCCTATGCCGGTGGTCTCCATATTGAAATGACTGGACAAAATGTTACAGAATGCACTGGTGGAGCAAAAAATATATCAGATCAAGACTTATCGAGCAGATATCATACTCAGTGTGATCCAAGATTAAATGCTGATCAAGCTTTAGAATTAGCCTTTTTAATTTCAGACGAGATTAAAAAGAATTCCACCTATGCAAAAAACTCAATAAGAGCGGCATCATAATCATTTAAAAAAATAAATTAATTCATATATTAGTCCTATGGAAGTTAGTAAAAAAGTATTATTTATAAGAAACTGGATATCTAATTATATCGATTCAATGCCTTCGAAAGCTGATTCTCTTGTAATCGGTATATCAGGTGGAATTGACTCGTCAGTTTCAAGTACTTTGAGTGCTATGACGGGCTTAAGAACTATTGTCTTATCAATGCCAATTAAACAAAAATCCAATCAGCATGATCTAAGTCAAAAACATTTAGAGTGGTTAAAATCAAATTTTAAAAACGTTGAGGGACACACAATTAAATTAGATAATCTATTTGATGAATTCAAATCATCTTTATCAAATTTTGATAATGAGCATGGAATGGCAAATTCAAGAGCTAGATTAAGGATGACAACTCTTTATCAAGTTGCAGCAGCTAACAATGGTATTGTTGTTGGAACAGGTAATAAGGTTGAAGATTTCGGTGTTGGGTTTTACACAAAATACGGTGATGGAGGTGTTGATATATCACCCATTGCTGATTGCAATAAGACTGAAGTTTGGGAGCTAGGAAAAGAATTAAAAATTCTTGATGAAATAATTGAAGCGCCACCAACAGATGGCTTATGGGATGATGGTAGAACTGACGAAGGTCAATTAGGTCTTTCATATAGAGAGTTAGAAGAGGCGATGATTAATGAAAATTCTACCAATAGAGACAAATATCTAAAAATTAGAAAAATAAATTTGCATAAAATGGACCCAATTCCAGTATGCAAGATCCCTAATTAATCAATTAGATTCACAAATCAATAATTAAGGTATATTTCTAAAGATATGAATAAAGATATTTATTTAACAAATACCTTAAGTAACAAAAAAGAGAAGTTTATACCAATCAATGAAAAAAATATTGGTATGTATGTTTGTGGACCCACTGTGTATGATGACCCACATATTGGAAATGCAAGACCATTAGTAGTTTTTGATATTTTATATAAAGTTTTAAAGTGTAAGTATGGAAAAAAAAATATTTCTTATGTAAGAAATATAACTGATATTGATGATAAAATCATTAAAGCTTCCAATGAAAAAAGTATTTCTATTAAAGAATTAACAGAGAATATTACAGAGAGATTTCATGATGATTGCAATTACCTGAGTTGCGATGTGCCAACAAATGAACCAAAGGCAACAGATAATGTTTCGTTGATGATTGAAATGATTAATGATTTAATTAATAAAAAATATGCTTACTTAAATAACAATCATGTTTATTTTGAAATTAAAAAATTTAAAGATTATGGAAAATTATCAAATAGAAATATTGATGAACTAATTGCCGGTTCGAGGGTTGAGGTATCCGATAATAAAATAAACAATGAAGATTTTGTTTTATGGAAACCATCAAACAATAATGAACCATCATGGGATTCACCTTGGGGACTAGGTAGACCTGGTTGGCATTTAGAATGTTCTGTTATGTCAAAAAAATATTTAGGTGAGAAATTTGATATTCATGGAGGTGGTAGAGATTTAATTTTTCCACATCATGAAAACGAGATAGCACAATCAGTATGCGCTAATGATACAGATGGATTTGCTAACTATTGGGTTCATAACGGATTTATAACTATATCAAAAGAAAAAATGTCTAAGTCTCAAGGAAATATTCTAAAAATAAAGGATTTTAAAAAAAAAATTAGTGGACAAGTTCTGAGACTAGCTCTCTTATCAACACATTATAAACAACCCTTAGATTGGAGTAATAAGTTGTTAGATGAAAGTGAAAAGACATTAAACAAATGGTACCAATGTTATGTTGAAACAAATTCTAAAACTCGTATTTCTACGAATGATTTGTTACCACTATATGATGATTTAAATACACCAGCTTACATAACAAATTTGCATAAACTTTTTGATAAAGCGGTTAACGGTAAACATAGTGACAAAGAGATTTTTACAACAGCATGTCAATTTATTGGTCTGTTGAATACCAATGCTAAAGAATGGAGAAATTTTAAAAAATCTTTAGCAGGAATATCAGAAAAAGATATTTTATCCATGATTGAGGCTCGAGAAATCGCTAGAACCAATAAAGATTTTGGTAAAGCAGACAAGATTAGAGATGAACTTTCTGACAAAGGTATTTTAATTGAGGATAAAGATGGTAAAACGTCCTGGAAATTTAAATGACCAAAGAAAAAGTATATATATTTGACACAACATTAAGAGATGGAGCACAAACTCAAGGTGTTGATTTCTCAATTGATGATAAACTTAAAATTGCTTCAGCACTAGACAGTCTAGGAGTGGATTATATAGAAGGGGGATGGCCTGGAGCTAACCCAACAGATACTGAATTTTTTCAGAGAGATTTAAATCTAAAAAATTCTATTTTAACTGCTTTTGGAATGACAAAAAAAACTGGTAGAAGCGCTGAAAATGATCCAGGTATTGCAGCTATATCAAATTGCAATACCAGAGCAGTATGTCTAGTTGGTAAAGCATGGGATTTTCATGTTGATGTAGCATTAGAAATTACAAATAAAGAAAATTTAGAAAACATAGTTGATAGCACAAAACATTTTGTGAAAGAAAAAAAAGATTTTATGTTTGATGCTGAACATTTTTTTGATGGATATAAAAATAATCCAAAATATTCTTTAGAATGTATAAAGGCAGCATATGATAATGGAGCTAGATGGGTTGTTCTTTGTGACACTAATGGAGGAACATTACCAAATGAGATATCCAAAATAGTTTCTGAGGTCACAAATCATATTCCAGGTAAAAATCTTGGTATTCATGCCCATAATGATACTGGAAATGCAGTTGCTAATTCATTAGCAGCAGTTCACTCTGGTGTAAGACAAGTACAAGGAACAATAAATGGATTAGGTGAAAGATGTGGAAATGCAAACTTAATGTCAATAATTCCTACACTCCATTTAAAAGAAAATTTCTCAAAATTATTTGAAACCAATATTAAAAATAATAATATAAAAAATCTAACGCAATGTTCTAGACTTTTAGATGAAATTTTAAATAGAAAGCCTAATAAGCATTTGCCTTATGTTGGAGCTGCTGCCTTTTCACACAAAGGAGGCCTACATGTATCAGCTGTTCAAAAGGATCCCAAAACATATGAACATATTAAACCAGAAGAGGTAGGTAATCACAGAAATATTATTATTTCTGATCAATCTGGTAAATCAAATATTTTATCTAGATTAAAAACTATTGGAATAGAAATTGAAGAAGATAATCCTAAAATTAAAAAACTTTTAGAAGAGGTTAAGGATAGAGAATTTATAGGCTATAGTTATGATGGCGCTGATGCATCATTTGAATTGTTAGCTAGAAGAATTATTGCTAAAATACCAAGATACATCTCTATTAATCAATATGATGTTACAGTTAAAAAAAATAATAAAAGTGAAATAA
>CACBXQ010000006.1 GCA_902543245.1 uncultured Pelagibacteraceae bacterium
AATTTCTATATCTCTATTATGTCGAACTATATCTTGTTTTGCACTTTGTACTAATATCTTAGCATCATTGTTTGTAAGTTTTTTATTATCTCCTTTTTTTGAGATTGACATTGTTAGGTTTAATGAATCAACGGAATCTATTAAAATATTTGCATTTTCAATATATTCATTTATTTTTTTTTCTAAATCTAAAATTAAAAATTCTAAATTATCATTTAAATTATCTATATTTAAATTTTCTTTTTTTAAAGATAGATTATAATTTTTTTCAAATGATACCTGTTGATCATTTAAATTTTTACCAAAAGCTGCACCCCTAATTGTTGTTGATCCTAGATCAAAAAAAATATTATAATTTTTACTCATTAGAAGTAATAATATAGTTTCTAATCCTCATATCTAATAAATTAAATTTATTTATTTTTTCATCGTTAATCATAATATGAGCTCTGTTAATAGCTTCTTTAATATCCTGTTCAGGTAATTTAATAACTAATCCACTTTTAGTTTTCAAATCCCACCTCCCGATTTGAAAATAGTAAAAAGATGCTATATCTTTAAAATCAAATTTTGTTTCATCAATTATTTTTTTCAACTGAATAAATTTTTTATAATTACCGTTAGTAAAAACTAAAGGGAGATCAAGATCATTAAATGATGTATTTTCTAAGCTTATTAACTTATTATTTTCTCCAATTATATATTTTTTATTTTCTAAATATGTGAAAGCTAAAAAATTTGTTCTTTTTAATTTTAGTTTAATAGTATTTGGATAAGATTTTCTAATTTCATAAGAGCCAATTATGCTGAATTGTTCTAAAATATTTTTTAATTCTTTCTTATTTAAAGTAAAAATATTTCTATCTTTAAATATTCTTAATTTTTGTTGAATAATATTATTTTTTTTAGATGAAAGACCTACTACGTTTATATTTTTTATTTTAAATGAGATAAAGTTGTAAGAATTATTAATCTTGAAGTTAATGGTAGTTAAAAATAAAAAAATAATAAGGTAAAAAAAAAGTTTTCTCTTATTATCTATTAATTGACGCATCATTAATTATCCATTGAAGCAAGCTCATAAAACTGATTCCTTTATATGCTGCAATTTCAGGAACTAAAGATAATTTAGTCATTCCTGGTTGAGTGTTTATTTCTAATAAGTAAAATTTACCACTAATATATTTAAAATCAGATCTAGTAACACCCCTACATCCTATAAGCTTATGAGCTTTTAATGCCAAATTAAGAACTTCATTAATTTTTTTTTTACTTAAATCTACTGGGATAATATGCTTTGTGCCTGCCTTGACGTTATACTTTGCTTTATAATCATAAAATTTTCTCTTCGGTGATAACTCGATCACACCAAGTTTTTTATTTCCCATTATTGCAACTTGAATCTCTCTTCCGCCAATATACTTTTCCACTAAAACTTCTTTATACGATGATAATTTTTTCAAGTTTTTAATAATATTTTTTTTATTACAAATATTAACATCAACACTTGACCCTTCATCAACTGGTTTAATAACAACTGGAAATCCAAGTTTTATCTCAATATTTTTTAAAAGTGTATTTTTATTTTTTATAAGATCAAAACTATTCAATTTAAGAAATTTGGGAGTTCTAATATTGTTTCGAATAAAAATTCTTTTCGAAATTTCTTTATCCATTGCGATTGAAGATGAATTGACGCCCGAGTGAGTATATTTTATTTTTAAATTTTCTAGTAATGCTTGTATATATCCATCTTCACCAAATCTTCCATGAAGAGAATTATATACTACATCTGGTTTAAATTTTTTAATTTTACTTATAAATTCTGAGTCCGGTTGGTGGTAATCATATAACAAAAGACATATCAAAAATTTTAAAACTTTCTTACGAAGAGTCAGAAATTATTAAAAAAGGATTTAACGATAAAGATTTATTTTCTGAAAATTTGAGTATTCAGAAAGAACTTTTAAGCAATCTTAATCAAAATAATCTTACCCATCAGGAATTTTCTACAATTATTAAAGAAATTATTTTTGCAAGAAGTGATGAGATTTTGAGCATGAGTACTAATGTTGTTAATGATGTATTGACAAATAAAATTGATGAAAAATACAAAATAATTTTAATAGGTTCAGGATCGAGAATATTTGAAAGTAATTCTATAAGCATTACAAAAAATCCAAATTTATTAGATGAATTTGATTATTTGACAGAAACATCCGAAACTATATGCAAGAGTGGTGAAAATTTGCTTTTACAGGGAAATTCTCAAGAGGTTATTATAGTTCCTAAACAAAATGAAAAATCAGGCTTTTTTGTTAGATTTTTTAACCTTTTTAAATAAATCTTCGTATTTTCTTGTAACATTAGTTGTCTTTTGAAGCTTAAATTAACAAAATATAAAGTATTCGATGTCAGTTTTAAATCAAAAAACAATTAGAAATGAAATAAGCTTTAAAGGCATAGGTCTTCACTCAGGTAAAAAAGTTAACTTAAAATTGTTACCTGCCAAACCTAACTCGGGTATTGTTTTTAAGAGAACTGACTTAAAAAATCAAAATATTATACTTCCTGGAATTTACAACGTATCAAATGCAACTTTATGTACTACAATTTCCAATGAGTATGGAAATTCTGTCATGACAATTGAACATTTGATGGCAGCTATTTTTGGAAAAGGAGTCGACAATTTATTGATTGAAATAGACTCCGTTGAAGTTCCAATTTTAGATGGGTCGGCTAGAGAATTTGTAAAAGGAATTGATCACACAGGTTTAGAAATTAGTGATACTCCAATAAAGATTATAAAAATTGAAAAAAAAGTTTCAATTAAAGAAGGTGATAAATTTGTTTCAATAGAACCTAATAATTTAAGTCTTGATATAGATTTTGAAATAAATTTTAATAATCCTATTATATCAAAACAAAGGAAAAAAATTAAGATATACGAGAATGATTTATCTGAGATTTATGAATCAAGAACTTTTTGCTTATTTGAAGATATTGAAAAATTAAAGAAAATGAATTTTGCATTGGGAGGTAGTTTGGACAATGCAATTGTTGTTAAAGGTAACGAAATATTAAATAAAAATGGATTAAGAAATAAATATGAATTTGTAAATCATAAAATCTTGGATTGCATGGGAGACTTATATCTTTCAGGATATAAAATGTTAGCAAAAGTGGTATGTTCTCAAGGTGGACACCAAATGACAAATAAATTGATGAGAAAAACTTTTGAAGATAGAAAAAACTTTTCATTATTTGAAATTAAAGAAAAAAACGTCCCACATTCATTTATTTCAAGAAATCAACTTAAATCAATAGCTTAAGTAATAGAGTTTTTCATTATTTCTGTTAAAAACTTATTTAATGAAATTCGTAAATATTTTAATTATATTTTGTCTTTTATCTTTTTTGTCTTGTGCAAAAAAAGAGGAAAAGGTTGAAGTTATTATTGATGATGTAATTGAAACTCAAATGCTCGAGTCTTATAAAAAAGGGTTGAAAGCTCTCGAGGAGGGAGATGCATTGTATGCAGCAAGGCACTTTACAGATGCTGAGTTATTATTTCCACAATCAGAATGGGCACCAAAATCATTATTAATGGCCGCTTACTCATATTACAGTCAAGATTATTTTGCAGATGCGATTGATGAACTTGAAAGATTCATTAAGACTTATCCTCAAAGTAATAGATTAGATTATGCTTATTTTCTTTTAGCTACTTGTTATTATGAAAAAATTATAGATGAAAAGAAAGATTTGAAGCCATTATTTAAAGCAAAAGAAACTTTTAAATTTGTTATTCAAGAGTACCCAAACACTGATTTTGCTTTAGATGCTAAATTTAAATTAAATTTAATAGATGAAACCTTAGCTGGCAAAGAGATGTATATTGGTAGGTATTATATAAAAAAAGAAAAATGGATTGCCGCAATCAATAGATTCAAGTATGTGGTAGATAATTACAATTCAACAATTTACATAGAGGAAGCTCTTCATAGATTAGTTGAACTTCATTATAAAATTGGTCTTATAGAAGAGTCTAAAAAATACGCAGCAGTTTTAGGATACAATTATCAATCTGGAGATTGGTATGAAGTTTCTTATCAAATATTTAATAAAGAATTTGACCCAAAAGACAATAGTATAAAACCAAAAAAAGGTAATTTCATTTTTAAAAAATTCAAAAATTTATTTGAAAACTAATGAAGAATGAAAATTTAAAAAAAAAATATCAAGAAAAAATAAAATTATTGGTCAAATATAATAAATATTATTACGAAAATAATTCTCCACTAATTGATGACAATGAATATGATAGTTTAAAAATTGAAATACTTGATTTAGAAAAAAAAAATTCGTTTTTAAAAAGTAAGGATTCTCCCTCAAAAACTGTAGGTTTCAAACCTTCAAAAAATTTTGCAAAGATTAATCATAAAGTTCCAATGTTATCTTTATCTAATGCATTTGATAAAAATGACTTAGAAAATTTTCAAAAAAAAATAATAAATTTTTTAAATTTTAAAAATGAAAACCAATTATTTGAATATAGTACAGAGCCAAAAATAGATGGAATATCTGCATCATTATTGTATAAAAATGGTAAATTTGTGAAAGGATTATCTAGAGGTGATGGTAAAACTGGTGAAGATATAACTAAAAATTTATTTACAATAAAAGATATTCCAAAAGTTATTGAAGATAATAATTTTCCCAAAGAGATAGACATAAGAGGAGAGGTATTTATAGAAAAGAATGATTTTAAACTATTAAGAGAAAAATTTGCAAATCCAAGGAATGCTGCATCAGGTTCTTTAAGGCAAAAAAACCCAGAAGAAACTAAAAAAATTCCATTAAGATTTATAGCTTATACTTATGGCTATTCAGAAAAAATGAGAATTAAAACCCAAACAGAATTTTTGAAATATTTAAATACATGGGGCTTTAAAACTAATAAGTTTAATAAAAAAATTACAGGAATTGAAAATCTGATTAAAAATCATCAATATTTAGAGCAAAAAAGAAATGAAATTGATTTCGATATTGATGGTGTTGTTTACAAAATAGATGATTTTAAATTGCAAGAAAGATTAGGTTTTGTCGCTAATGCGCCTAGATGGGCTATAGCGCATAAATTTTCAGCTAATAGCTCAATTTCTATAATTAAAAATATTGAAATCCAAATTGGCAGAACTGGAGCACTAACTCCTGTGGCTAAAATAAATCCAGTTAATATTGGTGGTGTAATGGTATCTAATGCAACATTACATAATGAAGATGAAATTAATAGAAAAGATATTAGAGTTGGAGATACTGTAGTTGTTGAGAGAGCGGGGGACGTGATACCACATGTCATATCTGTAGATAAAAAAAAGAGAAAAGCTGATTCAAAAAAATATATTTTTCCTGAAAAATGTCCGTGTGGGTTCAAGGTTATTAAGGATTATAACAAAATAACTAAAAAATTTGATGCAGTCAAGAGATGTCCAGATAGAGGTTTTGAATGTGAAAAAATGGCAAAAGAAAAAATTAAACATTTTGTATCTAAAGATGCATTAAATATTGATGGTCTTGGAAAAAAAGTAGTTGAGAATTTTTGGAGTCTTAATTTAATAAGACTTCCTCAGGATTTATTTAAATTAGATTTTAATAAAATTGAAAATCTAGAGGGCTGGGGTAAACAATCTGCACTTAATCTTAAATATTCTATTAACAAGTCCAAAGAAATTTCATTAGAAAAATTAATATATTCATTAGGTATAAGACATATAGGGCAAGAGAATGCAAAATTAATTTCACAAAATATTCAAACTTTAGATAATTTATGTAAAATTTCCGACAAATATAATTTTAATACTTTTTTGAACATAGATGGTATTGGAGAAACACAAATAAATTCACTTAAAAAATTCTTTTCTAATAATATAAATTTGGAAATAATTAAAGAATTAAAAAAATTTATTATAATAAAAAAATCAAACTTGAAGATAACTGGAAAACTTAAAAATAAAACTTTTATTTTTACTGGAAAACTAGATACAATGAGTAGAGCTGAAGCAAAATCATTAATAGAAAAAAATTCTGGGAAAATTTTAAGTAATGTGAATAAAAAACTAGATTATTTAATTATTGGTGAAAAACCTACTACCAAAAAAGTTCTAAAAGCAAAAGAATTAAATATTAAAGTAATTAGCCAAGCAGAGTTTCTGAAATTATTAAATTAATTTTGCTAGCCACTTTCTTTCAGATTCATTAAGATACTTTGAAAGTTTAGAATAAACATTTAAATGATAAAAGAATATATAATCTTTTTCACTCTTATTTAACAACTTGAAGTTTATTAGTTCTTTCTCTAATGGTGCAAGCGTTAAATTTTCAAAAAATATTTTGTTATTAATTTTTTTTACAAAAACTAAATTTTCAATTCTCATCCCGTATTTACCTTCCTTGTAGAATCCGGGTTCATTACTTAATATCATACCTTCTCTGATTTTAACTGAATTAAACCTAGAGATTGCCTGTGGTCCCTCGTGAACGTTAAGGAAAAAACCAACTCCATGCCCAGTTCCATGACTGTAGTCTAAACCAGACTCTTTCAGGCTTTTCCTCGCCAAAACATCTATTTTGCTCCCATTGGTATACTTTTTTAAGTCTGCAGATGCTACTGCAATATGACCTTTTAAAACTTTGGTATATATATTTTTAATATTACTACTTTGTTTGCCAAAACATAATGTTCTAGTTACATCAGTTGTTCCGTATTTATATTGACCACCTGAATCACAAAGGAATAAGTCTTGTTTATTTATTGATCTATCAGATTTTTTTGTAGCACGATAATGAACTATTGCACCATTTGGACCTGATCCAGCTATTGTATTAAAGCTTGGATATATATATTCTTTATTTAAAGATCTAAATTTTTCTAGTTTTTTTTCAGCTCTAATTTCTGTAATTTTTTTTTTATTTTCGTTTTTCATCCAATATATAAATTTTGTTAAAGCTACACCATCTAGAATATGAGATTTAATCATACCCTGAATTTCTGTTTTATTCTTTATCGATTTTAATTCATAGATTGGATCTATTTCACTTATTATATTGAATTTTGTTTTTATAATGTTTTCAAAAAAAATTGAGCAACTTAAGTTATCAATTATAATATTTCCATGATCAAGTTTATATAAAATTTCATTTAATTTTTTCGCATGAAAAACCTGATTAGCTGTTAATTTTCCACTTTTTACAATTTTTTTGGCTTTTCCCTGTTCAGCAAAAAAATAAATTTTTTTTCTATTGGTTAATAACATTCTACAATTGGGGATTGGGCTGTTTGGATTATCAAATCCACGGATATTTAATATCCATGCTATATTTTCTGGCGCAGTTATAAATAAGTATTTTGTTTTTTTCGAATTAAGTATTTTGCATAATCTATTTATTTTTGAATTATGGGTCTCTCCAGTTATTTTATTTTCTAGATTAAAAAAAGGTTTATTTTTTTCTCTTGTAATCTTATTTACAATTAAATCATTTTCAATGTGCTTAAATTTAATATTATTACCAAAATAGATATTTAGAATTTTTTTAGTAAATAGCTTTGGGTTAATTCCTAATGTTAATTTTTTTTTATAAACGTTTTTTGGAAAGAATTTTGGTGTTTCATAGATATGAAAATTTTTTCCTGATTGTTTTTTTGCTTGCAAAGTATATCTTCCATCAACAAAGAGATGATTTTTTTTCTTAAGTATGACCGCAAACCCAGCAGATCCAGAAAATTCTGATATTATTTTAAGTCTATCAGTTTTAGCATATTCTCCAAAGTAATCGTCGTTTTTTGGAATTATATAACCATCAATATTAAATTTTGAGAATTTTTTTCTAAGTAGTTTAATTCTATTTTTAATCATTTTAATTTTTTTTGATACCTTATCCACCCTGGGCTTCTTATCTCTTGATTATCATCGTAATCAATATCTTGATTGAAATCAAAATCTGTATCTTGGTCGTTATGATAAAAATCATTTTTCTTAAGAAATTTTTCTGGCAACTCCTCTATAAATCTAGATGATAAACTGTCTATCCAGTCACCTTGATAAAATCTATTCATAGCAAAAGAAATATGAGCTAATTTTTTACCTCTTGTAATTCCTACATATGCCAATCTTCTCTCTTCCTCTAAACCATTTTGACCTTTTTCCTCAATTGATTTTTGATGAGGAAACAACCCTTCCTCCCATCCAGGTAAAAAGATGACATCAAATTCTAAACCTTTAGAGGCATGCATTGTCATTAAATTAACTTTTTGACCTTTCCAATCTTGATCAATAGACGTTGCTAACGCTACATGTTCTAAAAAACTTTCTAGATTATCAAATTCTTTCATTGCACTTATTAATTCTTTAATATTTTCTAGTCTATTCTCATTTTCTAAGTCTTTTTTATTTTTTAACATTCGACTATAGCCAGACTCATCCAAAATAGTTTGCAAAAGTTTGATATGGTTTTTTTTATCAATATTATCTCTTCTCCATTTTTCAATTAAATTTAGTATTGAACTTAGACCAATTTTTGTCTTAGGTTTAATCATATTCATTTCTATTAATTTTCTGGATGATTTTTCCATACTTAGAGAATTTTTTTTAGCAAAATCATTTATTTGTTTAATTGTAGTGTCACCAATTGATCTTTTTGGAACATTAACAATTCTTTCAAATGCAAGATCATCATTTTCTTGAAACACAACTTTTAAATAAGATATACAGTCTTTTATCTCAGCTCTTTCGTAAAATTTTATACCACCTATAATCCTATAAGGTAGCCCTATTTTTAAAAACCTTTCTTCAAATTCTCTCGTTTGAAAAATTGCCCTTACTAAAATTGAAATATTATTTAAGTTATATTTTTTTTTTAATTTTTCAATTTGATCTGAAATTCCAATTGCCTCATCTTTACCATTTCTATAACAATTCAATATTACTGGCTCACCTTCAGAACCAGAAGTAAAAAGCGTCTTTCCAACTCTATTTTTGTTATTTTCAATTAATTTGGAAGCTACAGATAGTATATTTTGAGTAGATCTATAATTTTCCTCTAGTCTGATTATTTTTGTATTATTATAATTTTGATCAAATTCTAAAAAATTTTTGATTTCAGCTCCTCGCCAACTATAAATCGACTGATCATCATCACCTACACAACAAAGATTATTATGATATTTAGATAATGCATTTAACCATCTACTTTGAATATGATTTGTATCCTGATATTCATCAACTAAAATATACTTAAAATTCTGCGCATATATATTGGCTATGTCTGGATTATTTTCAAAAATCTTTACACAATGCAGTATTAAGTCTCCGAAATCACATACATTTAAATCTATTAATTTTGATTGATAGATTTTGTAAATATTTAGAAATCCTTTTTCAAATATATCACCTTTTTTTAATATTACGTCAGATGGATACCATCCTTTATTTTTCCACTTATCTATTACAGATAAAATAAAATTAGGTGAAATTTTTTTTACATCTACATTTTCAGCTTTACAAATATTTTTAATTAGTCTTGATTGATCATCTTGATCAATAATTGTAAAATTGGAATTCAAATTAGCTGCCTTTGCATGTCTTCTAAGTAATTTTGCTGATATTGAGTGAAATGTTCCAACCCAAGATAAGTCAATCGCGTCTTTTTTCAGTATGTCATTAACTCTTCTTAGCATTTCACTAGCAGCCTTATTTGTAAAAGTAACGGCTAGAATTTGGTTAGGAAACGCAAGCCTTTGTTTAATAATATGTGCTATTTTAGACGTAATAACTCTTGTTTTCCCAGAGCCAGCACCAGCAACGATTAGCAATGGTCCGTTGAGATAACAAACCGCTTCTTTTTGTGTATCGTTTAAGTTATTTAAGTATTCAAATTTCATAATTTATTAATTAATAATATATAAACCATTATACTAATAATGATAAAAAATTTAAAAAAAGCTCTTAACAAAACCAATAAATTCATAATAGCATTTCTTGTAATTATTTTTTCATTTCTTTCGTATCTATCAATACCAGCTTTATATGAATATGATAGTTTACAAAAGGAATTATCAAAAAAAACCTTAGAAGAATTTAATCTAAATTTATCACTTTCAAATGAGATAAAATACCATATTTTTCCATCACCAAATTTTACTATAACTGACAATTTGCTTAGTTTTGATGAAAATAAAATTGAAAAATTCGGCGAGCTTAAAAGAGTCAAAATTTTTATATCAATACAAAATTTATTTTTACAAAAAAAGTTAAAAATAAGAGAAGTTAAATTTTATGATTCTAATTTTACAGTAAATAAACAAAATTTCGAATATTTTAATCAATTTTTAAAAACAAAAAATTCTAATAATATTGAAATTATTAATTCAAAAGTTTTTTTTAAAAATAATGAAAATAACGAAACACTTGCTATTGCAACTATAATTAATGGAAAAATTAAATTTGATCAAAATAGAAATCAAAAAATATTTACCTCAAATGGTTTTATTTTTAATACAAATTATGATTTAGAATTAGAACAGAATTTAGAAAACCTTAAATTAAAAAATCTAATTCTGAATTTTAAGGACATAAATCTAAAAATTAAAAATTCATTGTCACTAATGAGTGATGAAAAAATTAGTGGTCTAACTGATATTGATTTCTTTAGAGAAAAAGTTAATTTTAAATATGATTTTCAGGATAGTAAAGTAACTTTCGAAACAAAAAAAAATAGTAATTTAAAACTTTCTGGGAGTAT
This sequence comes from uncultured Pelagibacteraceae bacterium, assembly GCA_902543245.1. Taxonomy (GTDB): domain Bacteria; phylum Pseudomonadota; class Alphaproteobacteria; order Pelagibacterales; family Pelagibacteraceae; genus Pelagibacter. Next base: position 10,801 of record CACBXQ010000006.1, read on the forward strand.
AAACCAATCCCCATTTTACTTTGATATTAAAATGTCTTTTAGAAATGCAAATTTTCAGTCTGTAATAGCTATTATTAATAAATTAAAAAACTATTTAAATAATGATTATTTATTAAATAAAAACTTCAATGGAAAACTTTTGATAAATTTTGATAAAATTCATAGTTCAAAATATTTAGATCATATGGAAATATCAGCTTCATTTATCAATGGAAAAATTAGTTTGAACGATAGTAAGATCCATTTAGAAAAATTAGGAGATGTTCATTTAGATTATTTTAATATTGTAAATAAAAAAAATAAAATTTTGGTTGAAACTAAAAATACATTTAGAGTTTCTAATTTAGCACAGTTTAACAGAATAATTCAATTACCGAAAAATAAAAAAAAAAACATCGAAACTATTTATTTCGAAATTGATAAAGTTTTATCAACTGAGAATTTCTTCATTAAAAAACTCATTCTTAATAAGGATGTTGATAAATCCAAGTTTGAAAAAATAGATATATCAAAGAATATCCAATCAAAAAATATCAATAATGTAAATAATTGGTTTGATCTAAAATCTTTGGTAAGAGAATTATTGACAGGAATTAATTAGGCCTTGTCATTTTTATAGGATCAATTAGTTTTTCATAATCTTTTTTTGATATAAGTCTAGATTTTAAAGCCTCATGTTTCAAAGTTGTATTATTTTTTAATGCAGTTTTCGCAATTTTAGCAGCGTTATCATATCCTATCTTGGGAGTTAGTGCAGTCACTAACATCAATGAATTATCTAGTAGCTCTTTAATTTTCTTTTTATCAGCTTTAATTCCTTCAACACAAAAATTTGAAAAATTTTTTATGCTGTCAGATAATAAATTTATAGATTGTAAAATATTATGTATAATTAGAGGTTTAAATACATTTAATTCAAAATGACCATGGGAACCTGCTATGGTAATACCATTATGATTACCTATAACTTTGACACATACCATAGTTAACGCTTCACACTGTGTAGGATTTACTTTTCCAGGCATAATTGAAGATCCAGGTTCATTTTCAGGTAGTATTAATTCTCCATATCCTGCTCTTGGCCCTGATCCAAGAAATCTAATATCGTTTGCAATTTTCATTAAGCTCACAGCAGATGTATTTAATGCTCCAGAAAAATTTACAATAGCATCATGTGCCGCTAATGCTGCAAATTTATTTTTCGTAGGTTTAAAGGGCAATTTTGTAATTTTTTTTATTTCGTTAACAATTTTTTTATCAAAATTTTTTCTGGTATTTATTCCAGTTCCAACTGCAGTTCCACCTTGAGCTAGATAATAAATCTCATTTAACGAATATTTAATTCTATAAATAGACTCTTGAACTTGTGCTTGGTAACCAGAAAATTCCTGTCCCAATGAAAGAGGGGTAGCATCTTGTAAATGTGTTCTTCCTATTTTTATTATTTTACTAAATTCCTTTACTTTTTTTTTGAGAGATTTGTTTAGTAAATATAATGATGGTAATAGTTTATTTTTCGTTTTTAATGCTATTGCTATATGCATGGCTGTTGGAAACACATCATTAGTAGACTGAGATTTATTTACATGATCATTTGGATGAACAGGCTTTTTTGACCCTTTTTTTCCTCCCATGATCTCAATTGCTCTATTAGCAATTACTTCATTTACATTCATATTTGTCTGAGTTCCAGAACCTGTTTGCCATACTTTAAGAGGGAAATTATCATCCAGTTTACCTTTAATAACTTCATCAGAGGCTTTTATAATTGATCTTGATATTTTTCTTTCTAAATCATGATTTTTATAATTAGTTATTGCAGCAGCTTTTTTTACTATTGCTATTGACCGAATGAGTATTGGTCTTACATAAAATTCACCTATATCGAAGTATTTTTTTGATCTTTCTGTTGATGCTCCCCAATATTTATTATTAGGGACATTAATTGAACCTATGCTGTCAAATTCTTTTCTTTTTTTCATAAAATATTACTAATACTAAAGTATTATTATATATTATATAAAAACTAAAAAATCTATAGGAGCATTATGACAAATTTTGAAAAAGTAAAAAAGTTTATGACTACTTTTGGGCAAGAGGTAAAAACCAACCCTTCTTTTGCTTCAGATAAAATTAATTTACTTAGATACGAGCTTATTAAAGAGGAATTAGATGAACTCAAAGTAGCACTTGATAACAACAATTTATTAGAAGTAGCTGATGCACTAACAGATATTCTTTATGTAACATATGGAGCAGGTCATGCTTTTGGGATTGATCTTGATAAATGTTTTGAGGAAGTTCAGAATTCAAATATGAGTAAGCTAGATAAAAATGGCAAACCTATTTACAACGATATGGGAAAAGTTATGAAAGGTGAAAACTATTTTAAACCAGATTTATCAAAGTTTATTAAATAATCTTAAATTGGTTGCGGGGGACGGATTTGAACCGCCGACCTTCAGGTTATGAGCCTGACGAGCTACCAGACTGCTCCACCCCGCGATATTAAATTCTATTTTTAAGTTTCTGGAACTTTTTAACTCTTTTAATATTTTCTTGCTTGAGTCTTTTCTTTTTTTCAGATGGCTTCTCATAGGTATTTTTTAATTTTATTATTTTAAAAAAACCATCCCTTTGAAGTTTTCTTTTTAAAACTCTCAAAGCTTGTTCAATATTATTATCTTTTACTTCTATTTTAATAACTACCTCCAAAAAAAAAATCTGATATCACTTTAAATTTTTAAAGTCTATCAAATTAATTATTTTTAATTGTTTTTTTATTTTTCTCTCTTTTAATTCGCCTTTCAGCTTTTTCTTTAGCCTCAATTAATTCCTTTTGTGTGAATAAACTCATCGAAACTGGATCTTTAGGGTTTAAGTTATTGTAATTCCAATAGCTTTTATTTCTAATTGCCTCAACTGAATTTTTTGTTATTCCAACAAGTCTTGCAATTTGAGAGTCTTTTAGTTGAGGATAGTATTTTACTAACCATAAAGCTGAATCAGGTTTATCTTGCCTTTTTGAAAGTGGGATATATTTTTTTACTTTTTTTTCATTATTAGTAATTTCTACATCCATGCTTCTTAAGTTTAAAGATCTAGAATGATCTTTAGATGATAAATCAATTTCTTCACGAGTTAGTTGACCAGAAATAATAGGATTGTAAGCTATTATACCTTTTCCTACTTCTCCATCTGCTATACCTTGAATTTCAACTTCATGCATATTACAGAAATCTGCTATTTGTTTAAAAGTTAAACCAGTATTTTCTACAAGCCATATAGCTGTTGCCATAGGCATCAAGGGAGTATTTTTCATTAATTTTTGCTATCGGATCTAAAGTTTTGAAATTTTTTATTAAATTTATTCACTCTCCCTTTATCAAGAATCTTTTGTTTGCCACCTGTCCATGCAGAGTGAGAAATTGGATCTATTTCTAATTTTAATACATCTCCTTCCTTTCCCCATGTAGATCTTGTTTCAAACTGAGAGCCGTCAGTCATCTCAACTTTAATTGTATGATAATCTGGATGAATTTTTTTTTTCATATCGAGACTTATAGCAAATGAAATTAATAAAACAATTAAAAGTTGTTAAGGTTTTTAACCATATTTTCGTATATAGCATTACTACCAGCCAAAATATTAATCTTTGATTTAGATAATAAATCTATTTTGTTGGTTACACCTCCTGCCTCTTCAATAATAATAATTCCTGCCGCGATATCCCAAACATTCACTTCTTTATAAAATGTACCATCAAATCTTCCAGCCCCCACGTAAGCCATGTCTAAAGCAGCGCTTCCAAAATTTCTAGTTGATAGATTTTTAATATTTTTCTCATTCGAACCAAATAGACAATCATTTATATTTTTTTTATTTGAAACTCTTATTCTTTGATTATTAAAGAAAGCTCCATTATTTTTTTCTGCATAAAACATTTCATTTTTAATTGGGTCAAAAATTAAACCTGATAAGATTTCATTTTTAAATCTATGAGCGATTGATATTGCAAAATGTGGAACTCCGTGAAGAAAATTTAATGTTCCATCTATTGGATCTATTATCCAATTATTTTCTAAATCATCATTTATTATTTCACCTTTCTCCTCACTCACTACTGAAAATCTTTTCTTTGATTTTAATAATTCTTCAATAATAATTTTCTCAGCTTTTTTATCTGAATTAGTCACAAAATCTCTTGGCCCTTTTTTTGAAACCTGAAGGTTCTCCAACTCTCCAAAATCTCTTATTAAAACTTTCGAAGCTTTTTCAGCAGCCTTTATCATTATGTTAAGATTTGGAGATATTGAATTCATAAATTTATTATACTTTCTTAACGTATTCTAAGGTTCTAGTATCTACTATTATCTCATCGTCACTTTCTATAAAAGGAGGCACTTGTATATTTATACCGTTATCTAAAGTTGCAGGTTTATATGAGGATGAAACAGTTTGTCCTTTTAAAGCAACGTCTGTACTTTCTATTTTACAAGATATTTGATTTGGTAGATCAATTTTTAAGGGAATTTCGTTATGAAAAGATATTGAAACATTTAAATTTTCTTTGAGAAACTTGCCTTTTTCACCCACTATATCTTTTTTAATTGAAATCTGCTCAAATGTTTTTTGATCAATAAAAAAATATTCGTTCTCATCACTATAAAGAAAATTAAAATTAATTTCGTTGATAGTTGCTTTTTCTACAGAGTCACTTGATCTAAATCTTTCATTAAGTTTTGTATTTTTGTTGACACTTTTCATTTCAACTTGATTAAATGCGCCACCTTTACCAGGTTTCACATGTTGTGTTTTTAATACTTCCCATAGATCATTTTTATGTTCAATTAACATACCTGGCTTAATTTCATTACCTAATATTTTCATAATAATTTTTTTGTAGCTTCTTGTGGATTTAATTTTTTATTATTCCAAATGTAATCTGAGATAGCTAAAAAGTCTGCATTATTCAACAATAGTTTTTTATAATTTTTGTCATTAATACCACCAATTGCTACTACTTTTATTTTATAATTAGATTTAGCCCATCTCAATGTTGATATCTGAGCTCTATATTTTACTTTTTTTGTTAATGATTTATTAAATGCTCCCAACGCTACATAATTTGCTTTATTTTTTATTGCTTTTTTAATCAAATTTTTTGAATTATGACATGTTATTCCAATGATTTTGTTTCTTCCAATTATTTTCTTTGCCTTAACAATATCCATATCACTTTGTCCCAAATGGCATCCATCTGCACCAACTTTTTTGGCTAAATAAGGATCATCATTTACTATAAATTTAATTGAAAATTTCTTAGTAATTTTTTTTATTTTTATTGATAGTTTGTATTTATATTCTAAATTTGAATTCTTAAGTCTTAACTGAAAATATGAAATACAATTTGTTTTGAATATATTTTTTAAATTAAATAGGAATTTATTTGTATTTTTAATTTTATTTGGAGAAATTAAATAAACAAATCTTTTAATTTTTCTCAAGGTTTTTTGTCCATTCACCTTTTGCGGCTAGAGTACACATTTTAGCCCTATGATTAAAAACATCTTGAGTGCCAGTTGTATCGTTAATATTTTTTGACCAGTGTTTTAAAGCACTTTGTTGTAAGGCTCTGCCATATGAATAAGTAAATAAAAAATTTGATTTATTCATTAAGTTAATTTTATTTAAGTTTTCAGTAGCCTGGATTTCAGTTTGACCTCCTGATAAAAAAGCAATTCCAGAAACTTCATTAGGAACACTTTCCTTAAGACACTTCAACGTAAGCTCTGCTATTTCAGTACTTGAAATTTTTTGGTCAGAATTTGATCCTGGTAAAATCATATTTGGTTTTAAAATAGTCCCTGCAAGATCGATTTTAAATGAAATAAGTTCTTCATAACATTTTTTTATAACCTCTGATGTTTTCGTGAAGCAAATGTCAGCAGAATGACTTCCATCCATTAAAACTTCTGGTTCAATAATTGGAACCATGCCAGCTTCTTGAACTAGAGCGGCATATCTCGCTAAAGCATGAGCGTTAGATGATATTGCTAGTTTGCTTGGGTATTTCTCTGAGATTGAATAAACACCTCGCCATTTTGTAAATCTAGCACCTAAATTATAATAATCTTTTAATCTTTCTCTTAAACCATCTAAACCTTCAGTAATTTTTTCTTCAGACGAATTTGCAAGTACTTTAGCGCCAGTATCAACTTTAATTCCTGGAATTGTTCCATTTTGAGAAATAATTTCAGGAATTTTCTTTGAATTATTTTCTTGTCTTATTGTTTCATCGTATAGAATTACACCACCAATACATGTTTTCATAGAACTTGAGGTAAAAAGTATATTTCTAAAGTTTAGTCTATTATCTGAGGTTGACTCTACATTTACACTTTTTAATCGTTTTGTCATAGTTCCAGTGCTTTCATCTGCAGCCAATATACCTTTACCAGATGAGACAATCTTATTTACTATTGACTTTAATTCAGACATTTAATTTAAAGATTTTATACCAGGTAATTCTTTTCCTTCAAGATATTCTAAAAATGCTCCACCTGCAGTTGAAACAAAACTAAAATTATGGATTAAATTTAATTTGTTTAATACAGAAACTGTATCTCCTCCACCTATTACAGAAAATAGTTTACTATTTTTTGTTTTTACAGAAATCTCTTTTGCTATTTCATAACTTCCAGTAGCAAAATTCTCATTTTCAAAATATCCAGCTGGACCATTCCATAAAATAGTTTTTGAATTATTAATAATATTTTTTATGTATTTAATTGTTTCCAAACCAATATCCAATATTATATCATCATTTTCAATTTCATTAATTTTTCTATTATTTGAAAAATCATTTAAATTTTTACCTACCAAAAAATCTTTAGGATATATTATTTTACAATCATTTAACTTTGCAGAATCATAAATTTCTTTGACTATTAATTCTGAATTTTTTTCAAAAACTGATTTTCCAATATTATGATTATTATATTTTATAAAATTATTTGCCATTGCTCCAACAACGATAATATTGTCATACTTTGTTGCTAAGTTTGTAATTACTTTAATTTTTGTAGAAATCTTAGATCCACCAATAATACAACTTACTGGCTTTTTAATATTATGAGTTATTTGATATAATGCATCTATTTCATTACTTAAATGTAGTCCTCCATATGATGGTATAAATTTTGTTATCTTAGAAACTGATGCGTGAGCTCTATGTGAACAAGAAAATGCTTCATTAACATATATGTCCCCCAAACTCGCTAGTTTTTTTGCAAATTCAATATCATCCTTTTCTTCTTCAGGATAAAATCTTATATTTTCAAGTAATAAAACTTTTTCATCATTATTACTAAAAATATTTTTTTTATTTAAATTATTTAAATTTTCAGTAATAAGCTTAATTTTTAAGTTCAACTCACTTTTTAAATAATCACAAATTGGTTGAAGTGATAATTCAATAATTTTTTTACCTTTAGGTCTTCCTACATGAGTAATTATAATTATTTTTGCATTTTCACTCAAAAGATGTGAAATAGTTGGAATAACTTTTTTAATCCTAGTGGCATCTAAAATTTTATTGTTTTGCAGAGGTACATTTAAGTCAACCCGAAGTAAAACTATTTTTTGATTTAGATCACCCAGATCTTTTATTTTTTTCATTAAGAAATTTTATGAAGATATTTAGCCAGATCACACATTCTGTTTGAAAAACCCCACTCATTGTCATACCAAGCTGAAATTTTACCCATTTTATCTCCGATAACACTTGTGAGTGAACTATCTATTATTGCCGATGATGAATTATGATTAAAATCAATTGAAACTAGTTTTTCGTCTGTAATTTCTAAAATACCTTTTAGGTGTTTTTTGCTAGCTTTTCTAAAGGAATTATTTATTAATTTTTCACTCAATTTTTTGTTAGTATTAAATACTAATTCTATCAAAGATACGTTGGGAGTTGGCACTCTCATAGCAACTCCACCAAGTTTACCTTTAAGAGAAGGTATAATTTCAGCTATAGATTTAGATGCGCCAGTTGAAGTGGGTACAATAGATTGATTAGCTGATCTCGCTCTTCTAGGGTCTTTGTGAGAATTGTCTAGAATTCTTTGATCACTGGTAAAAGCATGAATTGTTGTCATAAATCCATTTTTTATTTTGAAATTTTTGTGCAAAACATCAGCAACTGGAGCTAGGCAATTAGTTGTGCAAGAAGCTGCAGAAATTATTTTATCACTTTCTGTAATTTTTTTTTCATTTACTCCATATACGATAGTTCTATCAGCATTCTTACACGGCGCAGATACTATAACTTTTTTTGCACCATTTCTTATATGATTTAAAACTTTCTCTTTTGAATTAAATTTACCAGTACACTCAAAAACTATATCAACGTCGTACTTATTCCATTTTATATTTTCAATATTTGACTCTTGAGAGTATGAAATTTTTCTTTTATTTATTATCAAATGATTTTTAGTATTTGAAATTCTAGCATTTAAAGCACCATGAATTGAATCATGTTTAATTAAAGAAGAAACCACATCAGGCCCAGTTCTATTATTGATATGCATTATTTCAAAGTTTTTATCATTTTTTTCTATGATTGAGCGTAGAACTAACCTTCCAATTCTGCCCATTCCATTAATTCCAATTTTAATTTTCATTTTTATTTGTTGATTAATTTAGTTATTTCCTTTGATATATTTTCACTAGTTAGGCCAAAAAACTTATAAATATCTTTATAAGGCGCACTTTTTCCAAAATCATTTATGCCAAATTTTTTGCCATATTTACCAACATATTTATCCCAATTATTTGTTGTTGATGCTTCAATTGAAACTTTATTTTTTGTTTCATCCAAAATCTTTTTTTTATAAGAATTGTTTTGTAAATCAAAAATTTCTTGGCATGGCATTGAGATTACTTTTGTATATATATTTTTTTTGGCCAATTTATGGCTAACATCTATTGCTATACCAACCTCTGATCCACTAGCAATTATTGTTAAATTGACCTTATTTTTTGTTCTTAAAACTTCATAAGCTCCATATGAGCATTTATTTGTATTAAAGTATTTATTCCTAATTGGTTCCAAATTTTGTCTAGTAAGAGACAAGACACTTGGTGTTTTGGTATTTCTCAAAGCTAACTCCCAGCATTCTATGGTTTCAATCCTATCAGCTGGTCTAAATATATTTAAATTAGGAATTGATCTTAATCCTGATAATTGTTCTACAGGTTGATGTGTTGGTCCATCTTCTCCCAGTCCAATAGAGTCATGTGTCATTACGTAAATTACCCTTTGTTTCATTATAGCTGATAGCCTAATGGATGGTTTACAATAATCAGAAAAAATTAAAAAAGTTCCACCATAAGGAATTAATTTGCTATGAAGAGAAATACCATTCATTATTCCACACATAGCATGCTCTCTTACACCATAATGAATATAGTTTCCTCCTAATTCACCTGGTTTAACTACATTTTGAAATTTTGTTTTCGTATTATTTGATCCTGCTAAATCAGCAGATCCACCAACTAAAATTTTATTATTTTTAGTTAAAGCCATTAAAGCTAATTCAGATGATTTCCTTGTAGCAAGACTTTTATTATTTTTTAAAGCCTCGATTTTCTCTTTTTTTAAAGTATTAATAAACTTTGTTTCAAAAATCTTTTTTATTTTATTCTTATTATTTTTATTTTCTTTATTCCATTTATTCTCTAGTTTAATTCCATTTTTACCTATTTGTTTCCAACTATTAATTATTTTTTTTGGAATTAGGAAGGGTTTATATCTCCAATTTAATTTTTTTCTAACCAGTTTAATTTCATCTACTCCTAAAGGACTTCCGTGAGATGAGGCTTTACCAGACTTGTTTGGAGATCCAAAACCAATTTTTGTTTTACAAGAAATTACAGTTGGTTTTTTTGCATTTTGAACTTTTTTTAATGCTTTATATATATCTTTATAGTTGTGGCCGTTAATTAAAATATAATCCCAACCATAACTTTCAAACCTTTTTTTATAATTATCAGAAACCGCAAGACTTGTAGGTCCATCAATAGATATTGAGTTATTATCAAATAACATTATTAGGTTTTTAAGTTTTAAATGGCCAGCTAAGCTCATAGATTCATGACTTATTCCTTCCATTAGACAGCCATCTCCTGCAAGAACATATGTTTTATGATTAATTATTTTTTTTCCTAAATTATTTTTTAATTTTTCCTCAGCAATTGCAAAACCTACTGCATTTGCAATACCTTGTCCCAAAGGTCCTGTCGTCGTCTCTATTCCAGTACTAGGATGATATTCTGGGTGACCTGCACATATACTATTTAATTTTCTAAAATTTTTAATTGAATTTAATGAAACGCTTTTATAACCAGTTAAATACAAAAGAGAGTATAAAAGCATTGAACCGTGACCTGCTGACAAAACGAATCTGTCTCTATTAATCCAATTTGGATTTTTTGGATTAAATTTTAAAAAATACTTAAACAATACAGTTGCAACATCAGCCATACCCATTGGCATCCCCGGGTGTCCAGAATTGGCTTTTTGCACTGCATCTATGGATAGAAACCTTATTGCATTTGCTAAATCTTTATTTTGTGTGCTCAAATATTATCCTAACTAGACTAAGAAGACTCAATTTTATATTATGAATATATATATATGAAAACTAGCTTTGAAAAAGAAAAAAAACTGAATGATGCTCTAACAAGATTAAAAAATTTTCATTTAGAAACCGATAACTCCAAGTCTGATTTTGAGATTTTAGAAAAACAAAAAAATCAATTAGAAATTGAAAAAAAAGAAATATCGGAAAAATATACCAATTTAATTGCAGAGCATAATAGAATAAAAAATGAACTCAATTTATATAAAGAAAAATTGCAAACTGAAAAAACAAAAGAGACAGAATTCTCAAATAAAATAGATGAATTAAATCAAGAGACTGATACTCTTTTGGAGGAAATAGATAAATGGCAAATGTAAATATAAAATTCAATGGAAAAGATTATCTTCTGTCATGTGATGATGGACAAGAGGAGCATCTTGAAGAACTATCTTTGCAAATAAATAATAAATTTCAAGAATTAAAAAAAAATTTGGGAAATATTGGAGAAAATAAACTTTTATTAATTACTTCAATAAAAATAATGGATGAGTATTTTGAAACTAAAAAGAATATTAATAATAGAAAAAAAGAGTTACTAGAACTTACTGAAAAATTTAAAGTGCTAAAATCATTAGTATACGATTATAAGAAAAACAAAGAGGATGAAATTAATTCTTTAAGCAACGAACATAAAAATTTTAAACACGAAATTGAAAAAAATAAAATTGAATATGAAAAAATAATTAGTGATACCGCAGATCAGATTGAAAATTTTCTGGAAAAAACAGGTGAGACAAGCAAAATACAATAATCTCCGTGGAAAAATCGCTTATAAGAAAAAAAATCATAAATACTAGGAAAATAAATTTTAATGATAATTTAAATATTGATTTCTTAAAAATCATTTCTTTAATTAAAAAAAATAAAAAATCGTTAAAAATAGTGGGAGGATATTATCCTGTAAATTATGAAATAGATGACATTCAAATATTAGCTCGTTTGGAAAAAAAGGGTTTTAAAATCTGCTTGCCAAAAATTAAAAAAAATTTTCAAATGGATTTTTATAAATTCTCCACAAATGACGTTTTAAAAATAAATAAGTACGGAATACCAGAGCCGTTAGCCAATAAAAAGGTTTTACCAGATGTATTATTAGTTCCTTTAGTTGGATTTGATAAAAACTTAAATAGAATTGGTTATGGAGCAGGTTATTATGATAGAGCTATAGCTAAAATAAAAAAAAAAAAGAAATTATTAACAATTGGTTTAGCTTTTCATTTTCAAGAGGTTAAAATTATTCCTATAGATAAATTTGATTATAAATTAGATTTTATAGTTACAAATAAAAAAATTTTTCAATGAGAATTTTATTTTTAGGCGATATAGTTGGAAAATCAGGGCGTGATGCAATTGAAAAATATCTTTCAAAAATTCTAAAAGATAATTTAATAGATTTTTCAATAGTAAATGGAGAAAATTCTGCAGATGAAGGAGTTGGTATTACTAAAAAAATTTCTGATATTTTTTTTGAGAATGGGGTTGATGTTATTACTACCGGAAATCATGTATGGGACCAGAAAGAAACTGTCGAACATATAGAAAAAGAAGATAGATTACTTAGACCTGAAAATTTGATCAAACCATCTCCTGGCAAGGGTTTCAAAATATACAACTGCAAAGACAAATATAAAATAGGAGTATTAAATTTAATGGGAAATATATTTATGAAAAAATGTGATAATGTTTTTGATGCTTCTAGGGAATTTTTAAATAAAAATAAATTAAAAAGAGATTATGATTTTTTAATAGTTGATATGCATGGAGAAATTACAAGCGAGAAAATGGCAATCGGACATCTTTTTGATGGAAATTCAACATTAGTTGTTGGCACTCATACTCATGTTCCGACGTCAGATTTAGTAATTTTAAAAAAAGGAACTGCATATCAAACTGATGCTGGGATGTGTGGTGACTATGACTCTGTCATAGGAATGAATAAATATAACTCTTTAAATAAGTTTTTTAAAAAAGATTCTAAAAAACATTTTCCTGCCGAAGGAGAAGCAAGTTTATGTGGTGTAATAGTAGAATGTGATGAAGAGACAGGTCTAGCAAAAAATGCTAAACAGTTTATTCAAGGTGGAATATTAAAGGGTTTAGACTGATTATGGCAGGACATTCTCATTGGGCAGGTATTAAACACAAAAAAGGTAAAGCTGATAAATTAAGATCAAGTTTATTTTCTAAATTATCAAGAGAAATTACTGTAGCTGCTAAATTAGGAGGCAAGGACCCTGAGATGAATGCCAGATTAAGAGCTGCAATTGATACAGCCAGATCATCAAATATGCCCAAAGATAATATTAGTAGAGCGATAGATAAGTCTGAAAATAATCAAAACACATATTATGAGGATATTAGGTACGAAGGCTTTGGACCAGATAAAATAGCTGTGATAGTTGAGTCATTAACTGACAATAAAAATAGAACAGCTTCAATTATTAGAACTATATTTCAAAAAAATGGTGGTAACTTAGGTACACAAGGGTCATCATCACATAATTTTAGAAGAGTTGGCAATATAAAAATAAATAAGGAGGAAGTAACAGCAGATAAAATATTTGAATATGCTTTAGATGCTGGAGCAGAAGATTGTTACTCTTCTGAAAAAATTCATCAAATAGTATGTAATCCAAATGAAGTTTACAATATTAAAAAAAAACTTGAAAAAAATATTAGTAATTTTATTTCAACAACTGTTGAGTGGTTACCGTTAAATAAAGTCGTAATTACTGGAGACAAATTTGATTCTGCAATAAAATTTATAGACACTCTAGAAGAAGAAGATGATGTTCAAAATGTTTTTACTAATTTAAAGATGGAAGATAATTAATGCTAATAATTGGTATAGATCCTGGTATAAGTGGTGCATTATGCTTTTTTGAGGACGGAAAAATTATTGACGTAATAGATATGCCCAGTATGTCAGAAGGCAAAAAAAATAAAAGACAAGTAAATGGAGCTCAAATTTCTAATGAAATTAAAAAAAAAATAGAAAATAAAAAACATGATGAGATTAAGGTGGTAATTGAACAAGTTGCTGCAATGCCTGGGCAAGGAGTAACATCAATGTTTAACTTTGGCCAATCCTTTGGTGTTCTAAAAGGTATTTGCTCTGCTCTTCAATTGTCTACTCATTTTATAAGACCAGCTAAATGGAAAAAACATTTTAATCTTATAAATACTTCAAAAGATGCTAGCAGAACCAAAGCAATTGAAATTTTTCCTTATTTTTCGTCGAATTTATCAAAAAAGAAAGACTCTAATAAAGCAGATGCAATTTTAATTGCTAGTTTTTTCTATGATGTATTAATTTCAGATATTTAATCTGATAATAAGCCCAAATCATGACACATTTTAATGACAATTATCAAACATGGAAGCAGATATAACTACACAAGCAGTTGGTTTAGCAAGTAACACTGATTTTTCTTTATGGAAATTATTCTTAAGAGCTGACTTTATAGTTAAAAGCGTCATTTTAATACTTATTGCGTGTTCAATTTATTCGTGGGCAATTATAGTTGAGAAAATTAAGTTATTTAAGAAAATCCAGTCATCAACTGAACAGTTCGAAAAAAATTTTTGGAAATCAAAATCTGCTGAAACATTTTATAATAGTCTTCCAGAAAAAATAGAGGACCCAATGGCAAATGTTTTTAAAAATTCTATGAAAACTTTACTTAAATCCAAAAGAAGCCCTAACCTACAAGAAAAAATGTCAAGAATGTTAGAAATCAATATAGAGCAAGAGATAGAGAAAATAGAAAAAAACTATACTTTTTTAGCTACAGTTGGTTCAACAGCACCTTTCATTGGTTTATTTGGAACTGTATGGGGTATTATGAATTCTTTTCAATCAATTGCAATTTCAAGAAATACAAGTTTAGCAATAGTTGCTCCAGGAATAGCAGAAGCTTTATTTGCAACTGCTCTTGGATTGCTTGCAGCTATTCCTGCAGTAGTTGCTTTTAATAAATTTAATAACGACTCAAAAAAATATACTCAGAAACTTGAGAATTTTTCAAAAAGATTATTATCAATAATTTAAAATGGCATTTAAATTTAAACGTTCATCAAGAGATCCAATGAGCGAGATAAATGTTACACCTTTCGTTGATGTAATGCTTGTTCTTTTAGTAATTTTTATGGTCACAGCTCCATTGTTAACCGTAGGAGTACAAGTTGACCTTCCTGAAACTTCAGCAGACTCGCTCCCGGAAGAGCAAGAACCTTTGACATTAACAATCAATTCTAAAGGTGAAATATTTATTCAAGAGTCTAAGGTGGATTACGATAAAATTATAGCTAAAATTTTAGCAGTTTCAAAGAATAGAACAGATACAAGGATATATGTAAGAGGTGACAAAACTATAAATTATGGAAGAGTTTTAGAAGTAATGGGAATGTTATCAGGTTCAGGGTTTACAAAAGTTGCCCTAATTTCTGAACCTTATAAAGAGAGATAACCTTTGTGACAAAAAATATTATCATTTCATCAGTTTTACATTTATTAATCTTATTGATAGCAACAATGAGCTTGCCTTTTCTTGGAAAAAAACCAATAAGTTTACCTCCGATTGTATCAGTGGAACTTATTCAAATTACTGACCAAACAAATATTCCATTCGCACCAAAGGCAAAAAAAATAATTGAAAAAGTTAAAAAAAAAGAAAAGGAAAGACTAGTTTCAGAGCAGGCGCCACCAAAAAAAGTCAAAAAAGAAAAACCAGACGCAGTGCCATTACCTGATAAAAAAATTGAAAAAGTGAAAAAAATTGAGAAGAAAAAACAAAATCCTGTCAAAGAAGATACTGACGTAAAACAAGTATCTGAATTTGAAAAAGATGAGATATTTGATACTAATAAGATTGCGGCACTAATAGACAAGTCAAAACAAGAATTGGCAGAAACTACAAAAAAAACAAATAAAATAACTCAATCTGATGATATCAGCATGACAAACAGCACTTTAACCTTAAGTGAAGAGGATGCATTAAAAGCACAAATTTTTGGTTGTTGGAGCATACCACTTGGTTTACCATATAATGAAAATTTACTTGTGAGAATTAAACTACAATTAAAACCCGATGGCACTGTTATTAAATCTGAAATTTTAGATCATGCTAGAATGAATAAACCTGGACAAGGATTTTATAGAGTGTTGGCCGAAAGTGCCTTAAGAGCTGTAAGGTTATGTCAACCATTAAGAGTACCATCAACTGGTTATGAAAGATGGAAAGATTTGCAATTAAATTTTGATGCAAAAGAAATGTTACAAGGATAGATGGCTATACTTAGAATTATAATTATTTTTTTTCTTTTTCAGGTAAAATCTTATTCTTTAATTGAAGTTGATATTACTAGAGGAAATTTGAATCCCTTACCGATTGCAGTTTCCCCACTAGCAACAGATAAAGATTCTAAACAAAAATTTAAAAATGAAGTTAAAGTAGATGATCTTGGGGCAGAAATTTCAAAAGTTGTTGAAAATAATTTAATTACATCAGGATTATTTAATCCTCTTCCTAAAGACTCATTTTTACAAGAGCCAGATATTGCACACTTCAAGCCAAGATTTGAGGATTGGAAACTAATAAAGGCACAAGCATTAATTACTGGAAAAGTTGAATATATAGACGAAAAATTAAGAGTAGAATTTAGAATGTGGGATGTTTTAGCTGCAAAAGAAATAATGGCTTTAGCTTTTACTACCGTACCTTCAAACTGGAGAAGGGTAGGACATATCATTACAGATAAAGTTTATGAAAGATTGACTGGTGAGAAAGGTTATTTTGATACTAGGATAATTTATGTTGCTGAGGAAGGGCCTAAAACCCAAAGAATAAAAAAATTGGCAATTATGGATCAAGATGGTTTTAATACTAAATATCTTACTTTAGGAAATGAGTTAGTTTTAACTCCAAGATTTAATCCAACAAATCAAATGGTGACCTATTTATCTTATTTTAGAAATTTACCAAGAGTATATCTTTTAGACATTGAAACTGGAATTCAAGAAGTTGTAGGAGATTTTCCTGGTATGACTTTTGCTCCAAGATTTTCTCCAGATGGTAAAAAAATCATAATGAGTTTTGCAACAGGAGGTAACTCAGACATTTATACTATGGATTTAGAAAATAGAGTTGTTGAAAGAATTACAAATCATCCTTCAATTGATACTTCTCCATCTTACTCGCCTGATGGAAAATATATTTGTTTTAATTCTGATAGAAGTGGATATCAACAAATTTACATAATGAATAGTGACGGATCTAATGTAAGGAGAATTTCTTTTGGAAGAGGTTTGTATGGAACACCTGTATGGTCCCCTAGAGGCGATTTAATTGCATTTACAAAATTACATAGTGGAAAGTTTTATATTGGAGTTATGAGAACAGATGGAGAAGGGGAAAGATTATTAACAGAGAACTTTTACCAAGAGGCCCCATCCTGGTCTCCAAATGGCAGGGTTTTAGTTTTTTATAGAGAGACTAAAACTGATGATAAAGGGGAGGGTTTTTCAGCTAAACTATGGTCAATTGATTTGACAGGCTATAATGAGAGGCAGGTTCCAACAAAAACTGATGCTTCTGACCCATCATGGTCCTCTTTATTAAGTAATTAATGATTAAATTTCTTGATTTTTTAACTTGAAACATCTATTTACTTGTGAAAGAGTACAAGCAACTTAAGGAGCGAGAATGACTTTGAACAAAATTTTTAAGAACACTCTAATATTAATATCTGCATGTTTATTGTTATCAGCATGTGCAACTCAAAAAACTGTAACCACTGATGGTTCACAAATGCAGGGTGACGTTTATACAGGAACTGATACGGTAAAAGAATTAGCACCAGGAGTTCCAGATAGAGTTTTCTTTGCAACAAATGAATCTATTCTAACTACAGCATCAAGAGAAACTTTAAGAAAACAAGCTGAATATTTGAGAAAAAATTCTAGTATGAATATTGTATTAGAAGGTCATGCGGACGAAAGAGGAACTAGAGAATATAACTTAGCATTAGGTGAGAGAAGAGCTAATGCAGCTAAAGATTATCTAATGACGTATGGTATTTCAGCAAGCAGAATTTCTGTAATAAGTTATGGTAAAGAGAGACCTGTAGACTCTGGATCAAATACATTAGCTTGGTCAAAAAACAGAAGATCAGTAACTGTAAAAGCAAACTAAATATATTTATAATTTAAAGACCCTAGAATATTAATTTTAGGGTCTTTTTTTTGCCATCATTTTAAATACTAATTAAATTAATGATTATAATTAAAAATTTATTTTCTTATGTAATTGCTTTAATTTTATTAATTTTACCAAATATTGCATTTTCAGAGGATGAGAGCATTTATGATACACTTCAAAGACTACAAAATGATATTAAAACACTTGAAAGGGCAGTTTATTCTGACCAATCAAATAATTCTAATAATACCCAAAATGAATTAGATCAAAATTCTGAAGATGTATTAACTAGACATCTTTTAAAATTAACAGAAATTGAAAATCAGTTTAAGGATATTACAAATAGATTTGAGGAAATAAATTTCAAATTAGATAAATTATCAAATCGATTGTCAAAAGTACAAGCAGATAACCAATTGAGGTTCCAACAGCTTGAGGAAGGAATGGTAAATCTTCCCGGTCAAGGTAATTTAAATCAAAGTGTGACAGAAGCACCTGAAAAAATTCTACCTGGCTCATCACAACCACAGGATCTTGGGTCTATTTCATACGCTGATACTCTAACAACCGATGAGACTCAACAAACTCAATCTGTAGACACAACTTCAACAGTAGTCATGGAAAATTTTGAAACTGTAGAAAAAATATTGCCTGATGCCTCAGAAGAAAAGCAATATGAATTTGCGCAAAGTTTTTTGAAAGTTGGAGATTATAATACTGCTGAAAGAGCATTTAGAGAATTTGTAAATGTAAATTCTGATCATGATTTAGCGGGTAGCGCACAATATTGGTATGCAGAAACTTTTAGAATAAGACAGCTTTATACTGATGCTGCCACTGCTTATTTAGAAGGATATCAAAAATATCCTACTAGTGATAAGGCTCCTATAAATTTATTAAAACTTGGTGTATCATTAGTACAAATAGGAGAAAAAGATCAGGGATGTTTAATGATTTTAGGAGTGAAAAAACAGTATCCTGAAGCAAATCAATCTGTTCTTCAAAAAGCAAAATATGAAGAGAAAAAATATCAATGTAAGCAAGAAAACTCATAATATTTTTTTTCATTATCTAAAAGATAAAAAAATTTTATCAGCATTCGAAAAATTAGATCGGATACTTAAAAAAAGATTAAAAAATAAAAGTTTTTCTGTGGCTGTTTCAGGAGGTCCTGATAGTCTTTCCTTAGCATATCTATCAAAATGTTATGCAATACAAAATGACTGCAAAATGAGTATTTTTATTGTAGATCATAAATTAAGAAAAGAGTCATCGAAAGAAGCAAAATATGTTCAAAAAATTTTAAGTAAAATTGGATTAAGATCAAAAATTTTAATTTGGAATTCAAAAAAACCTCTCAAGAATATACAAGCAGTTGCTAGGGAAAATAGACTAAGATTATTAATTAAAGCATGCAAATCAATAAACACAAAAAATTTGTTAATTGGTCATCATGAAGAGGATCTATATGAAAATTTTTTCATCAGATTATTCAGAGGAAGTGGTCTAAAAGGTTTATCTTCTTTTGGAGAGGTAAATAATAATTTTAATGGAATTTCTATTTTAAGACCTATGATAGGACTTAGTAAAGAAAATCTAATTTATATTTCAAAAAAAGTATTCAAATTTTATGTATCTGACCCATATAATTTAGATATTAAATTTAAAAGATCTAGACTGAGAAAACTTATTCCAGAATTTATTAAAGAAGGTTTAGACTCAAAAAAATTGAGATTGACTATCAACAATTTAAAATCTTCAGATTTAGCAATAAATTACTATGTTGAAAAAAATATTGAAAATAACTCAAAATTTTTAAAAGGTAGAAATTGCTATATTGTAAAAGACACTTTTTTTTACGAGCCAAAAGAGATTGTTTTGCGAAGTTTATTAATCATACTTAACCAGGTCAGTGGAAGGTTTTATCCTCCAAGGGGGAAAAATATAATTTTTGCCATTGAAAATTTAATTTCTAAAAAAGTTAATAAAATGACAATAGGCGGATGCATTATTGAAAATTTTAAAAAAACTGTTGTAATTACCAAGGAAACAAGGGCTTAATTTAATTTGTCTGTATCATTATGACACTTGTTTAATCAATAATAACTCTTATCTTATAAATATATGAATTTTAAAAATTTAGCTATGTGGGCAGTAATAGTCTTTTTGACTATTGGCTTATACAATATGTTTAAAGGTCCACAAAACTCGGCCAAGGGTTCTGATACAATAATATTTTCCCAGTTTCTGACAGAAGTTGATAATGGAAGAGTAACTCAAGTTCAAATTCAAGGAAATAATATAAAGGGCACACTTTCAAATGGTAAGGATTTTATAACCTATGCTCCAAATGATCCAAATTTAATTGAAAAACTTACGAGCAAAGGTGTAAGTATTTCTGCTTCACCGCTAGATGAAAAAATGCCATCACTATTTGGTGTATTATTATCTTGGTTTCCTATGTTGTTGTTAATTGCGGTTTGGATCTTTTTTATGAGACAAATGCAAGGCGGCAAAGGTGGAGCTATGGGATTTGGAAAATCAAAAGCAAAAATGATGAATGAGTTAAAGGGAAAAGTAACCTTTAATGATGTAGCAGGCGTAGAAGAAGCTAAAGAAGAAGTGGAGGAAGTAGTTGAATTTTTAAAGGATCCAAAAAAATTTAGCAGACTTGGTGGAAAAATTCCTAGAGGATGTCTATTAGTTGGACCTCCAGGAACTGGTAAAACTCTTTTAGCTAGAGCGATTGCAGGAGAGGCAGGAGTGCCATTCTTCACAATATCAGGGTCGGACTTTGTTGAAATGTTTGTTGGTGTTGGCGCATCAAGAGTGAGAGATATGTTTGAACAAGGAAAAAAACATTCACCTTGTATAATTTTTATAGATGAAATTGACGCTGTAGGGAGAAGTAGAGGAGCAGGTTTAGGTGGAGGAAATGACGAACGAGAACAAACTCTTAATCAATTATTAGTAGAGATGGATGGTTTTGATACTAACGAAGGTGTAATAATAATTGCAGCAACTAACAGACCTGATGTTCTTGATCCAGCTTTATTAAGACCAGGACGTTTTGATAGACAAGTAGTAGTTTCTAATCCAGATATAATTGGTAGAGAAAAGATATTAAAAGTACACGTTAAGAAAATTTCAATGGCTCCAGATGTGAATTTAAGAACAATAGCAAGAGGGACTCCGGGTTTTTCTGGTGCAGATTTAGCAAATTTAGTAAATGAAGCAGCCCTTTTAGCTGCTAGAAAAAATAAAAGAATTGTTACTTATAATGAATTTGAGGAAGCCAAAGATAAGGTCATGATGGGAGCTGAAAGAAGATCAATGGTTATGACTGAGGAAGAGAAAAAACTAACAGCATATCATGAGGCTGGCCATGCTATTGTAACAATTAATGAAAAAGCGGCACACCCTATTCATAAGGCGACTATAATACCAAGAGGAAGAGCTTTAGGAATGGTTATGCAATTACCTGAAAGAGATGAGTTATCGCAAACAAGGGAACAATTGCATGCTCAAATGGCTATTGCTATGGGTGGTAGAGTTGCAGAGGAGATAATTTTTGGTGATGACAAAGTTACTACTGGAGCTTCAAGTGATATTGAACAAGCTACAAAAAGAGCTAGAGCAATGGTTATGAAAGCAGGATTAAGTAAAGAACTAGGTCCCGTTGCGTATGGTGAGAATGAAGAAGAAGTTTTTCTTGGTAGATCAGTTGCAAGACAACAAAATATGTCAGAGGAAACAGCAAGAAAAGTTGATTCTGAAATTAGGCTTATTGTAGACAAAGGATACGATAGAGCAAAGAAGATATTAACAGAAAAGATAGACGATTTGCACAAATTAGCAAAGGCACTTTTAACTTATGAGACCTTAACAGGCGATGAAATTGAGAATTTAGTGAACAAAAATATTTATCCTGCAAATAAAGAAGATCTAAAAACGGATGATGATAAACAAGATTCTGCTTTAGGTTCTATTGGTTTAAAACCAAAAATAGTTCATTAAGGCTAATGCCAAAATATTACACAAGAGTGTGTAATTTTCATTTTGGCAAATCATCGTTAAAAAAAATAAAAGAAAAGAAATCATTACCTTTAAATGGAAATCCATTAATTTCATTTGATAGTTTTGAATTAATAACAAAAACAAAAAAAAAAATTGTTCAATTAGATCAAATAAATCGTCTTAGGCATGATATTAAAAAAAAGGTAAAAAAAGATCTTGAATTAGTTACTAAAAAAAAAAAATTTAAAAAACTAAATTTAAACAATCATCCCATTATAATGGGAGTTCTAAATTTAACACCTGACAGTTTTTCTGATGGAGGACAATATAATAATAAGTCGAGTGGATATACACGTGCCATTTATTTATTTAATAAAGGTTGTGATATCTTGGATATTGGAGGTGAATCAACTAGACCAGGATCAAAAGAAGTTAAGATAGATATAGAGTGGAAAAGGATAAAAGATATTTTAAAAAAATTAAGTAAATTAAATAAATTTATCTCAGTAGATACCAGAAAAAGTGAAATAATGAGCAAATCTTTAAATTATAAAATTAGTTTAATTAATGATGTTTCTGGTTTATCTCATGATCCAGATACAATTGATTTACTTAGAAGGTCTAATAGCCCTTTCGTGATCCATCACATGAAAGGAGTTCCAGAAAATATGCAAAAAAAACCAAAATATAAGAATGTAGTTTTAGAAATTTATGATTTTTTTGAGAGAAAAATTAAACAATTAAGAGAGAATGGCATTAAACATAATAATATAATTTTAGACCCTGGAATTGGTTTTGGTAAGGATTTGAAACATAATATTACCATTCTTAATAACATTTCTATTTTTCACACATTGGGCTTTCCTGTAATGTTAGGTGTTTCAAGGAAAAGATTTATAAAAGATATTTCTGGAAATAATGATAGCAAAGAAAGATTGGGAGGCACGATATCATCTTGTTTAAGTTCAATGATGCAAGGAGTTCAAATTCTAAGAGTGCACGATGTTAACGAAGTTAATCAGGCAATTAAAGTGTTCAAATCACTAAACTAAAAAATGTTAAAAAAATATTTTGGAACCGATGGGATAAGAGGAAGGGTTAATAGTGGAAATATTAATGGTGATATGTTCTTTAAATTTGGATTAGCAGCTGGGACTTATTTTAGAAATTTAAATAAAAAAAAACAGACAGCTATAATTGCAAAAGATACAAGATTATCTGGTTACACTTTAGAGCCTGCGATTGTATCAGGCCTAGCTTCGGCTGGAATGCATGTATTTACTCTAGGACCACTACCAACAAATGGTCTTGCAATGTTAACAAAAAAAATGAAAGCTAATTTGGGAATTATGATTACGGCGTCGCATAATCCATATTATGATAATGGTTTAAAACTTTTTGGGCCAGATGGATTAAAATTATCTGATAAAATTGAAAAAAGGATAGAGAAATTGATAGATTCAAAATTAAGAAAGAATTTATTAAATCCTAAAGTTTTAGGTAGAGTAAAAAGATTAGAAAATGCAAATGAAAATTATATCAAGATTCTTAAAAATAACTTTCCAAAAAACTTTAAATTAAACAAAATTAAAATAGCCATTGATTGTGCTAATGGAGCTGGCTATAAGTCAGCACCTAATCTTTTAAAGTCTTTAGGTGCCAAAGTTTACACCACTGGAACAAAACCTAACGGATTTAATATAAATTATAAGTGTGGATCAACCAATCCTAATAAAATTCGAAATTTGGTAAAAAAATATAAAGCTCATATTGGCATAGCTTTAGATGGTGATGCAGATAGGATAATTTTAGTTGATGAAAAATGTAATATTATTGATGGTGATAAAATAATTGCGATGCTTGCAAATAGATGGGATAGGAAAAAAATTTTGAAAGGTGGTGTAGTAGGTACATTAATGTCTAATTATGGATTAGAAAAATACTTTAAAGAAAAAAAAATTAAATTTGTTAGAGCAAATGTTGGAGATAGATATGTTAAAGAAATTATGCAAAAAAATAAATTCAATTTAGGAGGGGAACAATCTGGTCATATTATTTTGGGTAAATTCGCTACTACAGGAGATGGACTCTTAGTTGCCCTAGAGGTTTTATTTTCAATGAGAAAAGGAAAGAAAGCTAGTGAATTATTTAATATTTTTAATTTAGTTCCACAAATTTTAGAAAACATTAATGTTAAAGATAAAAATATTATTAATTTAAAAAAATGTAAAAAAGCTATAAAAAAAGCAAATAAAATGATCTCTGGAGAGGGAAGAATGTTGATCAGAAAATCTGGAACTGAACCATTAATTAGAATTATGGGGGAGTCTTATAATAAAAATTTACTTATTAAGTGCATAAAAATTGTAAAAAAAACATTGAAATAAATTGAAACCCAATTCAAAAATATTAATTATAGCAGGATCAGACTCTTCAGGAGGTGCTGGAATTCAGGCCGATATTAAAACAATTACTGCTTTAGGCTCTTATGCTATGACTGCTATTACTGCAATTACATCACAAAATACAACTGGAGTTCTATCAATAGAATCTGTTTCACCTAAAGAAATTTCTAAACAAATTGAATTTACTGCAAAAGATATAAAACCAGACGCAATAAAAATTGGGATGTTACATTCTGAAAAAGTTATTAAAGCTGTATTTAAATCTTTAAAAAAAATAAATGCAAAAAGGATTATTCTTGACCCTGTAATGGTTGCGAAAGGTGGCACAAAACTAATTAATAATAACTCTATTCAACTAATAAGGAAAATTTTAGACAGAGTGGATTTAATTACTCCAAACATACCTGAGGCTGAAATATTAACCTCTTATAAAATAAATAGTAAAGAAGATATGATTTATGCAGCTAACATTTTAATAAAAAAAGGTGCTAAAAATGTATTAATAAAAGGAGGACATTTACCCACATTAGTTATGCAAGATATACTTGTTAATAAGAATGAAATATCAATTTTTAAAAATAAGAAAATTAATACTAACAATACTCATGGAACTGGTTGTACTTTATCTAGCGCAATAACCTCTTATTATTCTTGTGGAAAAACTTTAAAGAAATCTTGTGAGTTGGCTATTAAATATGTAAATAATGCTATTGGATCAAAAATCATAATTGGAAAAGGACATGGTCCTATAAACCATTTAAACAGTTTTTATATAAAGAAAAAATTTAGATGAAAAACATAGTTGTAGTTGGGTCACAATGGGGAGATGAGGGTAAAGGAAAGATAGTTGACTGGTTATCGAGTGAAGCTGATGTTGTTATTAGATTTCAAGGAGGGCATAATGCTGGTCATACACTTGTCATTGATGGTGTAACATACAAGCTTAGACTACTACCTTCTGGTATTGTGAGAAAAAATAAAATATCTATTATTGGAAATGGTGTTGTTATAGATCCGTGGGCGCTCTTAGATGAAATTGAAGAAATTAAAAATAAAGGTGTTGAAGTAACTGAAAAAAATTTAATAATCTCAGAAACTGCTACATTGATTTTGCCTTTTCATAAAGAAATGGATGAAATCAGAGAAGACTCAGCTGGCAAAGGGAAGATTGGAACAACGCGTAGAGGAATTGGTCCTGCTTATGAAGATAAAGTTGGTAGGCGATCAATTAGAGTAATGGATTTGATTTCAGAGAAAAATTTGGATGAAAGGTTGGTTACAGTTTTATCACATCATAATGCTATTAGAAAAGGTCTTGGAAGACCTATTTTTGAAAAAGATAAATTAAAAAAAGAAATATTAAAAATAGCACCAATTATTTTGAAATATTCACAACCAGTATGGAAAAAGATAGATCAATTTAAAAATGAAGGAAAAAAAATATTATTTGAAGGAGCTCAAGGTATATTGCTTGATGTTGATCATGGAACGTATCCATTTGTTACATCGTCAAATACGGTAGCGTCTTCTGCAGCTACTGGCTCTGGCTGTGGGCCTAATTCTATAAATTATGTTTTAGGTATAACTAAAGCATACACAACTCGAGTTGGAGAAGGACCTTTTCCAACAGAATTATTAGATGATTTAGGTGAAAAACTTGGAGAGAGAGGAAAAGAGTTTGGAACTGTAACTAGCAGGAAAAGAAGATGCGGGTGGTTTGATGGAGTTCTGGTAAGACAGACTATTAAAATTTCAGGTATAGATGGTATAGCACTTACAAAACTAGATGTATTAGATGAATTTGAAGAAATAAAAATGTGCACAGCTTACTCATTAAATGGAAAAGAAATTGATTATTTACCAGCTGCTGTGGAAGACCAGATTAAAGTAAAGCCAATTTATAAAACTTTCATTGGTTGGAAATCAAGCACACAAGGAATTAAGAAGTTTGATGATTTACCAGATAACGCAAAAGTTTATATTAAAGAACTTGAAAAATTTATCGAAACTAAAATATCAAGTATTTCGACAAGTCCCGAACGTGAAGATACTATTTTATTAGAAAATCCTTTTAATTCTTAATTTGGAATTAGTTTGCTGGTAACAAATTTTTTGATTTAGCAGAATTTAACATGTATTTTTGAACTTTTTCAAAAGCTTTATTTTCGATTTGTCGTATTCTCTCTCTACTAATTTTATAAAGTTTACTTAATTCTTCTAATGTTTTTGGCTCATCATTTAATCTTCTTGAAAATAAAATTTCTCTTTCTCTATCATTTAGTATCTTTATAGACTCTTTAAGTAAATCTTTTCTTTGTTCCATTTCTTCATTTTGAGCAAACTTTAACTCGTGATCCATTTCTTTATCAACCAACCAATCTTGCCATTCATCACCATCTTCCCCAATTTGTGCATTTAGGGATTTTTCTTTTCCTGATAATCTTCTGTTCATTGAGACAACTTCCTCTTCACTCACATCTAGTTTTTTTGCAATTTCCGAAACATGTTCATTTTTAAGATCACCTTCAGTTTTAGGTGCAATCTGATTTTTTATTTTTTTTAAGTTAAAAAAGAGTTTTTTTTGCGCAGTTGTAGTTCCTATTTTTACTAAACTCCATGATCTTAATATATATTCTTGGATAGATGCTTTAATCCACCACATAGCATAAGTTGCCAGTCTAAAGCCTTTTTCAGGTTCAAATTTTTTAACTGCTTGCATTAACCCAACGTTACCTTCAGATATCATTTCATTTAAAGGCAAGCCATATCCTTTATATCCCATAGCTATTTTTGCAACTAACCTTAAATGGCTTGTTACTAATTTTTCTGCTGACTTAACGTTGCCAGTATTTTTCCAGTTTTTAGCTAACAAATATTCTTCCTCTGCATCAAGCATTGGGAATTTTTTAATTTGAGCTAAATATTCAACAAGGCCACCTTCATTGGATAGTGCAGGAACATTATTATTAATTGTTTTAGGCATAGCAGTATTTATTTAATAAATAATTTTGTTTTTACAATCATTTATTTACTAAGGTTTTTAAGTCTTTTTAAAATACTTTCAAGCTCTATTGGTAAATTACATGAAAAAATCATCTTTTTATTTTTTACTGGATGCATAAAACCTAAAGTTTTTGCGTGTAAAAACTGTCTATTGAGATTAGTTATCATTATCTCTAATTTAGGATCAATATTTTTTAATTTTTTATATTTTTTTTTATATTTTTTATCTCCAACAATATTATTTCCTTTATGACTCATGTGAACTCTAATTTGATGAGTTCTTCCAGTTTCTAATTTGCACTCTACAAGACTTAGGGTAGGAACATTTTCATTTTCAAAAATATGTAAAGTTTTGTAATTTGTAATAGCTTTTTTTCCTTTATTAATTCCAACTTCCATTAACTGTCTATTTTTTTTACTTCTAGTGATTAAAGTATTTATTTTTCCAGAGGAAGGCCTTAATTTTCCCCAGATTAATAATTGATATATTCTATCGATACTATGCTTATTAAATTGATTTGAAAGATCTTCGTGACTTAAATTATTTTTAGCAACCACTATCAAGCCTGATGTGTCTTTATCTATTCTATGCACAATGCCAGGTCTAAGCTCATCTCCGATATTTGATAGTTTATTCCCACAATAATTCATCAAGGCATTTACAATAGTATTATCATAATTACCAGCTCCTGGATGCATCGAAATATTTGATGGTTTGTTTAAAACCAATAAATCTTGATCCTCATATACTATATCAAGTTTAAAATCATACGGTTTTAATGAAGCTTTTTTCGGATCAGGTATTTCTAGGATGATTTTATCATCTAGAAATATTTTTTTAGAAGGCGATTTAACAACCAAGTTATTAATTTTTAATTTCTCATTTAAAATTAAATTTTTAATTCTATTTCTGCTTAAATCATCTAATTTAATGCTGAGGTAATTATCTACTCTTGAATAATTATTAATATCTTTCACATTTAATTTAATGAATTTTTTCATAAAATATATTAATAGTATTATATGCGTCTGTAGCTCAATTGGATAGAGCGCCTGACTTCGGATCAGGAGGTTGAGGGTTCAACTCCTTCCAGGCGCACCATACTATTCACCAACATTTATTAAAGATCCTTTTTTTCTTGCTTGATTAAATGAGTAATAAAATAACAAAACTCCTAAGAAAAAATATATAAAATTTAGATAAAAAGCATTTAAAATATTTTTATAATCCACAGTACCCTCAACGAGTATATGTCTTGCTTCCTCAAATATGTGAACTAGTGGAAGACCCTTTGCAACTGTTTGAAGTATATCTGGCAATATCTCAATTGGATAATAAATACAACCAAGAGGAGCGAGCAAGAACATTGTTGACCAAGCTATGTTTTCAAATGCTGGACCAAATCTAAGAAGACCTGATGACACAAATAACCCTAATGTCATTCCAAAGATATACAAGCTTAAAAATAGAAAGAATAGTGGGATACCCAAGTTTAATATAGATATTCCAAATAAAGGAGTTGTTAAAATAATTGCAGGAACTAAACCTATCATTGTTCTCAAAAAAGCCGTTAATATTAAAGATGTTATTATTTCACTAATTTTCATTGGGGCAATGAATAAATTTGTAAAATTTCTACTATAAATTTCCTCTAAAAAAAGCATGTTAAAGCTAATACTTGACCTGAAAAGAAAGTCATAAAGTATTGCACAAGTTAGTATTACGCCTACAGTATTATTGTAATAGTCACTATACATAGAAAAAAATTTTGAAATAAATCCCCATAGAGTAATTTGAATAGTTGGCCAATAGATCAAATCCATTACTCTTGGAAAAGAATTTCTAATTAAAAAAAAGTGCCTTAAATAAAGGCCATACATTCTATTTAAACTATTTTTCATTTCTTGATAATTTTAAAAAAACTTCCTCCAAGTTATCTTGACCATGTTTTTTAAGTAATTGATTTGGGGTACCTTCATCAATTATTTTTCCATTTTTCATCATTAAAACATTTGAACAAAGTCTTTTGACCTCATTCATGTTATGGGAGGCCAGTAATATTGAAACTGTATTTTCTTTTATGTATTTTTCAAGAAAACTTCTAACAAAATCTCCAGTATCTGGGTCGAGTGAAGCAGTGGGTTCGTCTAATAATAAAATTGATGGAGTATTAATTAAAGATTTTGCTAAACTTACTCTATTTTTCTGACCTGAGGATAATTCTCCAGTTTTTTGATTTATAAAATTTTTTAGATTTAAAGTTTCTACTAAATAATCTATTCTATCACTTAGTTTATTTACATTATATAATCGAGCATAAACAATTAAATTTTCTTTAACTGTTAATTTTTTTGGAAGCTCAATATATGGCGAAATAAAATTCATCTTATGCAGAAGTTCAATTCTATTTTTTTCGATATCTTTTCCTTTAATAAAAACTTGACCGGATGATGCTCTCAACAAACCGAGCATAATAGCTATCGTTGTAGTTTTTCCACATCCATTAGGCCCTAGCAATCCTACGATTTCATTATCTGATACTGAAAAATTTATTCCATTTACTGCATTTTTATCAGAGTAGTTTTTATAAATATTTTTTACTTCTATCGGATTGATCATTTTTTTGAAGCTCTTTTCAATCTGTCGTTTAAGGCTAGGCCAATACCTTTATTATTTATATTTTCAATTGCAATTGATTTGTAGCCTTTATTTTTAATTTTTCTAAGCGTGCTATAAAAATTTTTTGCTATTTCATTTTTTTTTCCTTTTTTGCTTAAATAAAAATAATTTTTATCAGAGTTTTTATATTTTTTTAATGTTATAAAAGCCTCATCCTTTTTAATTTTTTTTGCATTCATTCTTACTGGTATTCCTGGAGAATAATGCAATTTGGATTGGCCAGGCAATATATTTTTTTTAGAATACAATTTTATTTTTAAATTTTTTTTTAAAATTTTAGAAATTTTATTTTTATCCAAACCACCAAGCCGTAATATTACAGGTTTATTTACTAAACTTATTATTGTAGACTCCAGTCCTATTTTGCAAATTCCACCATCTAATATCATTGGTATTTTTTTTCCAAATTCTTCTTTAACATCTGATGCACTTACAGGGCTTAGATTTGAAAAAATATTGGCACTCGGAGCTGCTATTGGATAGCTTAATTTATTCATTAATTTTTGTGTTATTTTATGTTTGGGAAATCTTACTGCTAATGTTTTGTTTTTGTTATTTACATGTTTAGAAATTTTTGAATTTTTCTTTATTTTTAACACAAAAGTTATGGGTCCTGGGCAAAACTTTTTATAAAGAAGATAAAAATTGTTATTTAAAATACAATCATTTTTTAAAAGATCTAAATTACTATAGTGAACAATTAATGAGTTTGTTAGTGGTCTTTTTTTTAATTTATATATTTTTTTAACAGCTATGTCAGAATAAGCATTTCCAGCTAAACCATAAACAGTTTCAGTTGGTATTGCCACACACATATTTTTATCAAGGTATTTACTTGCTTTTTTGATATTTGATTGATTCATTTTCATGTATTATCACTAACTAATATATGAATGAAAAAAATTTACCAGACGATATTAATTCTAAAACATTAGATGAATTAACGCAGGAAGCCCAAAAATTAATTAATAAACTAGAAAAAGATGAAAATTTACAGAATTCAATTTCATCTTATCAAGAACTGGTTAAGCTTAATAAAATTATAGAAAAAAAGTTTTTTAGAGAATCACAAAATATTACCAAGGATGTAAAAGATAAAATAAATAAAATTTTAAATAAATAGCATGAGAGAATTAAAGCTAGTTGCCAAAGATACAAATATTTTTTTAAAAAAAATTTTAAAAAAACAAAAAAATACAAAACTTCTAGAAGTAATTAAATATGGATTATTCCCTGGTGGGAAAAAAATAAGATCAAAAATATTAGTAGATGTAGGTTATATATTTAATATTAATTATAAAAGTTTGATAAGAGTAGCAGCAGCGATTGAGTGTATACATGCATATTCTCTCATTCATGATGACCTTCCATGTATGGATAATGATAAATTGAGAAGAGGAAAACCAACAGCACATATAATCTATGGAGAATCAACAGCGGTGTTGGCTGGAAATTCACTTTTAACATTAGCATTTGAAATTTTAAGTGATGACAAATTTAATATATCAAATAATGTAAAAAATGAGTTAATTAACTTAATATCAAAGTGCTCTGGTCATGAAGGTGTTGCTGGTGGTCAATATTTAGATCTAAACTATGAGAAAAAAAATGTTTCAAAGAAAAAAATTATAGATATGCAAATAAAAAAAACGGGTATGCTTTTTAGTTTTTGCTGTGTTGCACCGGTTATTCTCGCAAAAAAGAATAACTTAGTTAAAAGGAGATTTCGATCTTTAGGCAATTTGATTGGTCTACTCTTTCAAATTTCAGATGATTTGATAGATTTAAAGGGAAAAACCCGAGATGCGGGAAAAGAAACAGGAAAAGATAAGAAAAAAGGAAAGGCTACACTTATAGGTTTACTAGGATATGAAAATGCTATTAAATATAAAATTCAATTAGTTAAAAAAATAAGCGAACAAATTAAACATTATGATAATCGTTCAAAAAAATTTAAGCAAACAATAAATTTAATAGCAAATAGGATTAAATGACAAAAGAAAAATATAAATATTTAGATGATATAAACTTTCCATCTGATTTAAGAAAAATTCCTGAAAGCGAATTAAAATTATTGGCCAAAGAGTTAAGAGAAGAGACTATAAGTGCTGTTTCAACAACAGGAGGACATCTTGGTGCAGGGTTAGGAGTTATTGAGCTTACAGTCGCTCTTCATCATGTTTTTGATACACCAAATGATAAATTAATATGGGATGTAGGACATCAAGCATATCCACATAAAATTTTAACTGGAAGAAAAGACAAGATAAGAACTTTAAGACAAGGCAAAGGTTTATCAGGCTTTACAAAAAGATCTGAAAGTGAATATGATCCATTTGGTGCCGCTCATAGTTCTACGTCAATTTCTGCAGCTCTAGGAATAGCCACAGCAAACAAACTATCAAATAAATCATGCAATGTGATAGCAGTTATCGGAGATGGAGCAATGAGCGCTGGAATGGCTTATGAAGCAATGAATAATGCTGGTGCATCTAAGACTAAATTAATTGTTATTCTTAATGATAATGATATGTCAATTGCAAAACCAGTTGGAGCGCTTAAGTCTTATCTAGCAAAGCTTTTATCAGGAAAAGTTTATTTTAGTTTAAAAGATACAATAAAGTTAATTTTATCATCATTTTCAAAAAGATTTAGTAAAAAAGCTTCAAAAGCTGAAGACTTTTTACGTGCGGCTGTAACTGGTGGAACATTATTTAATTCTTTAGGATTTTCTTATTTGGGTCCTATTGATGGACACGATATTGACTTATTGGTCTCGACATTAAAAAATGCAAAAGAGAGCAAAAGTGATGGACCAATATTAATACATATTAAAACTCAAAAAGGTAAAGGATATTCATTTGCAGAAAAAGCAGATGATAAATATCATGGAGTTACTAAATTTGATGTTAAAACGGGTGAACAGGCCAAGAGTAATAATAAAATTCCTTCATATACAAAAGTCTTTGCTAATACTCTTATTAAACATGCAGAAAAAGATAGTAAAATTGTTGGCATAACAGCTGCTATGCCTTCAGGCACAGGAATTGATTTATTTTCAGAAAAATTTCCAAAAAGAAGTTTTGATGTTGGTATTGCTGAACAACATGCCATTACATTTGCTGGGGGATTAGCAACTGAAGGTTTTAAGCCTTATGCAGCCATATATTCAACTTTTTTACAAAGAGCATACGACCAGGTCGTTCATGACATAGCCATTCAGAGTCTACCAGTTAGATTTGCAATAGATAGGGCTGGTTTAGTAGGAGCAGATGGACCTACTCACGCAGGATCATTTGATATTACTTATCTATCTACACTACCTAATTTTATAGTAATGGCAGCTAGTGACGAGGCTGAACTGGTTAAAATGATTAATACTTCTGTTGATATAAATGATAGACCTTGTGCCTTCAGATATCCCCGAGGAAATGGTATGGGAGTTGAAATACCAAATATAGACTCAAAACTTGAAATAGGCAAAGGTAAGATAATAACAGAGGGTAATAAAGTTTGTATTTTAAATTTTGGAGCAAGACTTCAAGAATGTTTAACAGCAGCTAAAGAACTTGAAAACAAAGGAATTAAAATTTCAATAATTGATGCGAGATTTGCAAAACCTTTAGATCAAGATTTAATTTTAAGTTGTGCAAGAGATCATGAAATTATGCTTACTATTGAAGAAGGTTCAATAGGAGGTTTTGGTTCCCATGTTTCTCATTTATTATCTAGCAAAGGTATATTTGACAAAGGATTAAAATTCAGATCCTTGATATTACCTGATATATTTATTGATCAAGATAAACCAGATTTAATGTACGACCAAGCAGGTTTAAATTCAAAGCAAATAACAGAAGAAATAGAATTGATTTTATTTAACAGATCAGGAATAAAAATTATTAAATAAATTTAAAATAATTTTATTTACATTGAGCCTTATGCATTAAGTAATGATCTAATAAAACACAATTCATCATTGCTTCTCCAATAGGAACAGCTCTTATTCCTACACAAGGATCATGACGTCCTTTAACTGATATTGATGTATTTTTTCCAAATTTATCAATGGTTTTTCTCGAAGACAAAATAGAAGAAGTCGGTTTGACAGCGAATGAGACTACTATTTCTTGTCCTGATGAAATTCCACCCAATATTCCACCTGCATTATTTGAATTAAAATTAGTTTTTTTTCCTTTGTTAAATATTTCATCAGAATTTTGTTCACCAGATAATTGAGCAGAATTCATTCCCGATCCTATATTTACACCTTTGACAGCATTTATACTCATCATTGCAGCTGCTAAGTCCATATCTAATTTAGAGTATATTGGTGCGCCTAGACCAGGAGGAACACCCCTTGCTCTTACTTCAATAATTGCTCCGCAAGAAGAGCCAGATTTCCTCACACTCAGTAGATATTTTTCCCATAATTTTATTATTGATTTATCAGGACAAAATAATTGATTTTTTTTAATATAATTATCATTCCATTTGCTGACATCGCAACCTAAAATACCTAGTTGTGTTACAGCTCCTACCACCTTGAATTTTTTACCAAGTTTAGTTTCTAAAACTTTCTTAGCTATTGCTCCTGCCGCCACTCTTGAGGCAGTTTCTCTTGCAGACTGTCTACCTCCACCTCTATAATCTCTTATTCCGTACTTTTTAAAATAAGTGTAGTCTGCATGACCAGGTCGAAACTTATTCTTAATAGTTTCATAGTCCCTTGATCTCATATCTTTATTGTAAATAACTAGAGAAATTGGTGTTCCGGTTGATCTACCTTCAAACACCCCTGACAAAATATTTACCTTATCATCCTCTTTTCTTTGAGTAGTAAATTTTGATTGACCAGGCTTTCTCTTATTTAGTTCAATTTGAATATCGCTTTCTTTGATAGAAATATTTGGAGGACAACCATCTACAACACAACCAATAGCCGGTCCATGCGATTCTCCCCATGTTGTAAAACGAAATAACTTTCCAAAAGTATTAAATGACATTATTAATATTATATAAATTATTTTGTTTAAATTATGAATGAAAAAAACTCATTAGGTCTAGATTATTGCTTTAAAGATCTTGATAATCCATTAGATCTATTCAAAGAATGGTATGCAGAGGCCAAAAAAACTGAAATAAATGATCCAAATGCTCTTTCAGTGGCAACTGTAGATGAAAATGGCGCTCCGTCAGTTCGTATGGTTTTACTTAAAGATTTTAGTGTTAAAGGATTTGTTTTTTATACAAATTTAAATAGTAAAAAAAGCGAAGATATAAAAAAAAATCCACAAGTCTCAATTTGTTTTCATTGGAAAAGTATTTTAAGACAAATTAGAATAAACGGAAAAGTTTCAAATGTTTCTGATGCAGAAGCTGATAAGTATTACAATAGTAGAGGATATGATAGTAGAATTGGTGCATGGGCATCAGATCAAAGTAAAATTTTAAAGGATAGGCAAGATTTATATAATTCAATTAAAGAATATGAAAAAAAATACCCAGATAAAAATAATGTCCCAAGACCTAGTCATTGGTCTGGATGGTGTTTAAATCCTGATTCTATTGAATTTTGGTTGGACGGCAAAAGTAGGATTCACGAAAGATTAAAATATATTAAAAATAATAATATTTGGGAAAAAGTTTTATTAAGTCCTTAAAATGTTCTTTCTAAGCTAAATGAAGTTAGATTTTTAAGTATATTTTTTTCTTTAGATTCTTTAAAAATATTTAATGCATTTGATGCAAGATTTACAAAATAGTCTGCTTTTGAGTAACATTCTGAAATAATATTATAATCTTTAATCAAGTAAAGAACTTTTTGTAAATCACTTATGTCTCTCGTTTGTTTTTCAAATATTTTTCTAAGTTCAATTTTTTCTGATTTGCTAGCTTTTTGATAAACTAGAATTATAGGCAAAGTAATTTTTCCTTCGTAAAAATCATTTCCTATTTCTTTTCCAAAAATTTTTAAATCTGAGTTATAGTCTAAAGTATCATCTGCAATCTGAAATGTTAAACCAAGATTTTTACCATAAACCTCTAAGGCTTGTTTAATTTTATTATCTTGGTTAGCTAATATCGCTCCAACTTTAGTAGATGCCGCAAATAAAGATGCTGTCTTTGCAGAAATTATCTTTAGGTAAGTATCCTCTAACATATCAATCTCACCCTTGTGTTGAAGCTGTAATACTTCCCCTTGAGAAATTTCTGCTGAAGTTGAAGATAGTAATTTAAGAATTTCTAAATTTCCATCTTCAACCATCATTTCAAAACATCTGCTAAGCAAATAATCACCAACAAGTATTGATGATTGATTACCCCAAATTTTATTAAGAGTTTTTTTTCCTCTTCTTATTTTTCCGTTATCAATTACATCATCATGTAATAATGTTGCAGCATGAATTAATTCTACACAAGCTGCTAAATTTATATCCCTACCACCTTTTACATATCCAGATAATTTAGCAGACCCGAGGGTAAGTAATGCTCTTAGTCTTTTACCACCAGTTTTTACGTGGTATTTTGTCATTTCATCGACTAATTCAACCCTGCTTGATAACCTATTTTTAATATTTTCTTCAACTAAAGCTAATTTATCATCTACAGAGTCTTTTAATTCAGAATACGAATTATTTACGTGCCTTTTTAGCTGAACAACTGTTCCCATTTGAATAAACTAGTATAATTAGACTTTTATCATACTTATCAATTGACGCACCTTAATCTACAACTATAAGGAGATTTTATATTTTTATAAAAGATCTATAAGATTCATTATGTTTTCATTTTTTAAAAAGAAAAAAATTGTGCCTTATATTAGGTTAAATGGGGTTATTGGTAATGTAGGTAAATTTAAACAGGGCATAGATTTTAACGGTCAAGAAGAAATAATAAAAAAAGCATTTTCTATAAAAAAAGCAGAGGTTGTGGCAATCTCAATTAATTCTCCAGGAGGGTCTCCAGTGCAGTCACACCTAATTTACAGATATATAAGAGAGTTAGCAAAAAAAAATAAAAAAAAAGTAATTGTTTTTGCTGAAGACGTAGCTGCATCAGGGGGATATCTTATTGCATGTGCTGGAGATGAAATTTATGCAAATTCTAGCTCTATAATTGGTTCAATAGGTGTAATATATTCCTCATTTGGTTTTAAAGATTTAATTAAAAAAATAGGAGTACAAAGAAGAATTTATACCGCTGGTAAAAACAAAAGCACTCTAGATCCTTTTGTAGATGAAAAACAAGAGGATATTGATAGGTTAAAAAAAATTCAATTGGAACTACATCAAGATTTTATAGAAGTTGTAGAAGAGAGTAGAGGAAATAAATTAAAAAAAGAGGGAGATACAGAATTATTCACTGGTGAATTCTGGTCAGGAAGAAAAGCAAAAGAATTAGGACTGGTTGATGATTTAGGTAATGCAGACCAAGTATTAAAGAAAAAATTTGGAGATGATGTGGTAATTAAAAAATTTGAAAAATCAAAGGGGTGGCTAGCTAAAAAACTTTCATCATCAGAGGATCAAGCAGATAAATTGGTTTCTATTTTAGAAGAAAGATCAATTTGGCAAAGATATGGTTTCTAAAAAAAAAATTCCAAAAAAAAAAATTCAAACTTTTCAAGATACAATTTTTAATTTACAAAAGTTTTGGGCCAAGCATGGATGTTCTATTCTTCAACCTTACGATATAGAAGTGGGAGCTGGAACATTTCATCCTGCAACAACTTTAAGATCTCTTGGACCCAAACCTTGGAAAGCAGCTTACGTACAACCTTCAAGAAGACCAACCGATGGACGCTATGGGGATAATCCAAATAGGTTACAACATTATTACCAGTTTCAAGTTCTTATAAAACCATCCCCAAGTAATATAAAAAAACTCTACTTAAATAGTCTTACGTCGATAGGTATTAATTATCAAGACCATGATATTAGATTTGTTGAAGATGATTGGGAGAGCCCAACACTTGGTGCAGCAGGATTAGGATGGGAAGTTTGGTGTGATGGAATGGAAGTAACTCAGTTTACTTATTTCCAGCAAATGGCAGGAATAGAATGTAATCCAGTATCTGTAGAGCTTACTTATGGTTTAGAAAGACTGTGTATGTTTACTCAATCAAAAAAAAATGTTTTTGATTTAGTTTGGAATAATGAAGGTGTTTTATACAAAGATATTTACCATCAGTCAGAGAAAGAATTTTCAAAATACAATTTTGAAATAGCAAATACAGATAATTTATTTAAAATTTTTGATATGACTGAAAGTGAGGCGAAAAACTTAGCAATTCAAAAATTATCACTACCAGCTTATGATCAATGTTTAAAAGCAAGTCATATATTTAACATATTAGATGCCAGAGGAGTAATTAGCGTTGCGCAGAGAGCGGAGTATATCTCAAGAATAAGGGATATAGTAAAAGATGCAGGAAAAGTCTGGTTAGAAAGCCAAAGTTAATATGTCAGAATTTTTTTTAGAAGTTTTTACAGAAGAAATTCCTGCAAAATTACAATCATCAGCAAGAAATAATTTATTAAAACTATTTAGAGATTTTTTTTTAAGTGAGAGCATAGAGACTCACGGTAAAGAAAAAGCTTATTCAACACCTAATAGGCTGATTATACATTTTGATAAAATTAAAAAAGATATCATAAAAAAAGCTGAGGAAATCAGAGGACCAAAAACTGAAGCTCCAGATATCGCAATTGAAGGATTTATTAAATCAAACAGTATAAAAAAAAAAGATATATTTAAAAAAAAGACAGATAAGGGAGAATTTTATTTTTTTAAAAAACCAAAAATCAAATTAAAAACTCATGATATTTTAGAAAAAAATATTCCAAATATATTAAATAATATTAGTTGGAATAAATCTATGAAGTGGGGACAGTACCAGCTTTATTGGGGAAGACCATTAAAATCAATTCTAGCAGTTTTAGATGGAAAAACACTTAAGTTTAAATATCATCATTTAAATAGTTCAAACACAACATATATTGATAAAAATTTAGAAGAAAAAACTAAATTATTCAAAAGTTTTTCTGAGTATCAATCTTATTTTAAAAAATTAAAAATTATAATTGATAATAATTTGCGTGAAAAATTTATATATGAGGAATTAAAAAAAATATCTTTAAGAAAAAATCTAAAAATAGAAATCGATAAAAACTTGCTTAAAGAAGTGACTGATTTAGTAGAAAAACCAAAAATTTTATTTTGCTCATTTGATAAGAAATTTTTACTGATACCTGAAGAAATAATTATTTTAACAATGAAATATCATCAAAAATATTTTTCAATTTTGGATAATAATGGAAAACTTACAAATAATTTTTTTGTAGTTTCTGATAATGAAGATTCTCATGGATATATCAAAAGTGGAAATGAAAGTGTTATAGAAGCACGTTTAAGTGATGCAGAATTCTTCTGGAGGAAAAATAAATCACAAAATATGGTAAAACAAGTTTCAGGACTAAAAAAAATTAATTTTTTTAAAGGACTTGGAAGTTACTTTGAAAAAGTTCAAAGGATAAGAAAACTTAGTGGTATAATTTCTGATGAACTTTTAATTAGTAAGGAAAAAATAGAAATTGCCTCATCAATATGTAAAGTTGATTTGCTTTCCGACTTAGTTGGTGAATTTCCAGAACTTCAAGGAATTTTAGGAGGTTATTATGCAAACGCTCAAGGTTTTGAAAAAGATGTATGTTTAGCAATTAGTGAGCATTATCTTCCAATTGGAAACGATAGTAAAATTCCAAAAAAACCTTACAGTGTTGCTTTATCTTTAAGTGATAAATTAGATTCTCTAGTTGGTTTTTTTGGAAAAAATTTAAAACCTTCTAGCTCAAAAGATCCATACGCCTTGAGAAGATCAGCTACAGGCATCATAAGAATAATAATCGAAAACAATATGAAATTTAAGCTTAGGGATTTAATTAATTACTCAGCTAATCTTTACAATCAACAAGAATTAAAAATTGAAGATGGTAATTTACAACACGAAATAGGAGAATTTTTAGTTGATAGATTAAGGAATTATATGAAAGAAAAAGAAATTAGAACTGATATTATTGAGAGCGCTATTGAAAATAATGGGATTGATAATATTTTGGACACTTACAAAAAAGCACTTAATTTTAACAAAGTGATAAAAAAGCAAATTGGTGAGGATGTAGTATTTATTTATAAAAGAGCTTCAAATATTATTTCTGAACCAATTAAAAAAAAAGAGTTAGAGCAAATATCAAATGCTGATCCAGGATTGTTTAAAAATGAAATGGAAAAAAATTTGTATAAAAAAATTCATGAAATTAGAAAATTTTTTACAAATGTCACTAATGAAAATGAATATCAAAATATGTTAATAGAATTAGCCTCTTCAAAAAAAGAGGTTACTGATTTTTTTGATAATGTAACTGTTAATGATGAAAATGATGCAATTAGAATTAATAGGCTAGGATTATTACAAATGTTGTGTGCCACATTTAATAATTATTTTAATTTTTCTAAAATTGATAATGGCTAATGAAAAAATTTATATTTAATTTTAATACAAAAGAAATTTCTAGTTTCAAGAACTCAAAAAATATTTTGGGTGGAAAAGGTGCTAACCTTTCTGAAATGACAAACTTGGGATTTCCAGTCCCGCCAGGATTTATAATCTCGACGGAAGTTTGTGAAATATTTTATAAAAATAATAAATCACTCAATAAAAATATTATTAAGGAAATTTTTAAGGAATTAAAAAAAATAGAAATAAACTTAGGGAAGAAATTAGGAGATAAGAAAGATCCTTTGCTTCTATCTGTGCGGTCTGGTGCACGTGTGTCTATGCCTGGTATGATGGATACTATTTTAAATTTAGGTCTTAATGACATTACTACTATTGCATTAGGTAAAAAAACTTCAAATTTTAGATTTGCAAATGACAGCTACAGAAGATTTATTCAAATGTATTCAGGAGTAGTTCTAGGTATTGAAAATTATAAATTTGAGGAAATTATTGAAAATTATAAACTTACAAAAGGTGTGTTGTTAGATACTGATCTTGATGAAGATGATTTAGGTAATTTGGTAAAAGATTTTAAAGATTTAGTTAAAAATGAAACAAAAAAGGAATTTCCACAAGATCTATCTAAACAATTACTTGGTGCAGTTTCCTCCGTATTCTTGTCTTGGGAAAGCAATAGAGCAAAAGTTTATAGAAAACTAAACCAAATTCCTTCGACTTGGGGAACGGCAGTAAACGTTCAGTCAATGGTATTTGGAAACATGGGAAATGACTGCGCAACTGGAGTAGTTTTTACAAGAAACCCCTCTAATGGAAAGAATGAAATTTATGGAGAATATTTGATAAATGCGCAAGGTGAAGATGTCGTTGCTGGAACAAGAACTCCACAATACATAACATTAAAAGCTAAAAACGAATCTAAATCAAATGAAAAATCTTTAGAAGAAAGTATGCCAAAACTTTTTAAACAATTAGTAAAAAATCTAAAAAAGTTAGAAACATATTATAAAGATATGCAAGATGTTGAATTTACTATTGAGAATAAAAAACTTTGGATACTTCAAACAAGATCTGGAAAAAGAACATCAAAATCTGCAGTAAAGATTGCTGTAGACATGGTTAAAGAAAAGTTAATTTCTAAAAAACAAGCAATTATGAGAATTGAACCAAGTTCTCTTGATACACTGTTACACCCCACTTTGGATGAAAAAAGCAAAATAGAGGTTATTGCAAATGGTTTACCAGCTTCCCCAGGAGCAGCTAGTGGAAGAGTAGTGTTCTCATCTGATGAAGCAGAGCGACTTAACGATATGATGCAAAATACAATATTGGTTAGAATAGAAACTTCCCCAGAAGATATACACGGTATGCACGCAGCAAAAGGAATTTTAACATCAAGAGGGGGAATGACTTCACATGCAGCAGTCGTTGCAAGAGGCATGGGAAGACCTTGTGTTTCTGGTTCAAGTGAAATTGAAATTGATTACAGCAAAAAAATTTTTAAAACAAAAAATTACGAAATTAAAGAAGGAGATGTAATTACCATAGATGGTTCAGCTGGTAGAATTATATTAGGAGAAGTAAAAACTATCAAACCAGAAATGTCAGGGGATTTTTCTAAAGTAATGAGTTGGGCAGACAATTATAGAAAACTAAAAATTAGAACGAATTCCGAAACACCTGCAGATAGCAAAATTGCGAGAGAGTTTGGTGCAGAAGGAATTGGACTGTGTAGAACAGAACATATGTTTTTTGATGAAGAAAGAATACTTTCTGTAAGACAAATGATTTTATCAAAATCTAGAGAAAACAGAGATAACGCTTTGTCAAAACTTTTACCTCACCAAAGAAATGATTTTATTGAAATATTTAAAATTATGAGTGGATTTCCAGTTACAGTAAGATTGCTTGATCCTCCTTTGCATGAGTTTCTCCCTAGAAATTCAAATGAAATTTTAGATGTTGCGAAATCTTTAAATCTCAATTCAAAAGATGTTGAAACAAGAATATCTGAACTTCATGAACAAAATCCTATGCTAGGACATAGAGGTTGTAGGTTGGCAATATCTTTCCCAGAAATATATGAGATGCAATGTAGAGCTATATTTGAAGCACTTGTAGAGTGCAAAAAAAGAAAATTTAAATCAATAATTCCTGAAATAATGATTCCTTTAGTTTCTACTGAAGCGGAAATTAAAATTATGAAAGATCTTGTAATAAGAGTAGCTAAGGAAGTCCAAAAAGAATACAAAACTAAAGTTGATTTTTTAGTTGGAACTATGATTGAATTGCCAAGAGCGGCTATAAAAGCTCAAGATATTGCAAAGCACGCTGAATTTTTTAGTTTTGGTACGAATGATTTAACCCAAACAACATTTGGAATAAGTAGAGATGACAGCAGTAAATTCTTGAATGATTATATAGAAAATAAAATATTTGATATTGATCCTTTTATATCAATAGACGAAGGAGTTGGTGAATTGATTGAGATAGCGTCCAATAAGGGCAGAAAACAAAATAAAAAAATAAAATTAGGAATATGCGGAGAACACGGTGGTGATCCAAAGAGTATACATTTTTGTTCAAAAACAGGTTTACATTATGTGTCTTGTTCACCATATAGAGTTCCAGTTGCGAGATTAGCAGCAGCACAAGCTGAATTAAAAAAATAATTATATCTCCAGTTTTAAGTCTAATGCTGAGGAGCTATGGGTCAAACTTCCAATAGAAATTCTATCTACTCCAGTTTCTGCAACCTCTTTAACATTTTTAAAGTGAATATTCCCAGAGGCTTCGGTTTTATAATATTTTTTTGCTAATTTAACAGCCTTTTTAAGAGTAGTTGTATTCATATTATCTAGAAGAACAGTATTAAATTTTAGGCCAATTATTTTCTTAAGTTGACTCAAATTATCAACTTCGACAGTTATTTTTCTGTTTTTTTTATTCTTTATGGCTTTTAAAATTAAAGCTTTAATATCAGATATAGCAACATGGTTATCTTTAATTAAAAACTCATCACTCAAATTAAACCTATGATTCAACCCTCCTCCAACTTTTACCGCATATTTTTGAACGTATCTTAATGTTGGTATTGTTTTTCTAGTACAGCAAATTTTAGTTTTCTTTCCTACCTTTTTTACAAAAAAATTAGTTTTAGTAGCAATACCTGAGATATGGCTTAAAAAATTAAGTGCAACCCTTTCTCCTATAAGAATATTTTGTACTCTACCTTGAATAGTTGCGATGACTTCATTTTTTTTAACTACTGATCCTTCTTTTTTTTTACCACTAAATTTAATTTGTTTATCAATTAAACCAAAAGTTTCTTTTGCAAAATCTAATCCTGCAATAATTCCATTTTGATTTGAAATTAGTTTAAT
Organism: uncultured Pelagibacteraceae bacterium; assembly: GCA_902543245.1. Taxonomy (GTDB): domain Bacteria; phylum Pseudomonadota; class Alphaproteobacteria; order Pelagibacterales; family Pelagibacteraceae; genus Pelagibacter. Next base: position 54,713 of record CACBXQ010000006.1, read on the forward strand.
CTTTTTTTTTATTTTTTTATCTATTAATGCAGAAGTTATATCTCCATTAGGATATAGGTCTTCATTTAGAGCTTTTTTACAGATATTTCTTACAAAATTTTTATTTAATTTTAACACAGATTTTATCTGCCAATTTCCGTCATTCTTTCCACAGATTTTCTTGCTTTTGCAATCGTTTCTTGATCCATTACTAACTCATTAGTTTCGTTTTTTAGACAATCTAGTATTTTTGGCAATGTTATCTTTTTCATATGTGGGCATAAATTGCATGGTCTAATAAATTCAACATTTGGATTATCAATTTGAACATTGTCACTCATAGAGCATTCTGTAACCATCATTACTTTTTCTGGTTGATTATCTTTTACATATTTTATCATTCCACTTGTAGATCCTGCAAAATCACTTGCTTTTATAACATCAGGAGGACATTCAGGATGGGCTATAATCTTGATTCCGGGATTATTTTTTCTAATTTCATTAATTTCCTCATCATTAAATTGCTCGTGAACTTCACATGTTCCTTTCCAAGAAATAATCTCCACATCAGTTTGAGAAGCAACATACTTAGCTAAAAAATCATCTGGTAGAAATATTACTTTTTTAACTCCAAGAGAATTTACTATTTTTACTGCGTTAGCAGAAGTACAACAAACATCTGTTTCAGCTTTTACATCTGCAGATGTGTTAACATAAGACACAACAGGAACACCTGGGTATTTTTTTTTTAAATTTCTCACATCATCACCTGTAATTGATGATGATAGCGAACATCCTGCACTCATGTCAGGTAATAGAACTTTTTTTTTAGGACTCATAAGTTTTGCTGTTTCAGCCATAAAATGAACACCACACATAACGATTATATCTGCTTTAGTTTTTGCTGCTTCTACTGCTAATGCTAAAGAGTCTGCAGAAAAATCAGAAATACCGTGATAAATTTCTGGAGTTTGATAATTATGGGCAAGAATTACTGCATTCTTTTCTTTTTTCAGCTTGTTAATTTCATAAATATATGGAGCATGAGTAGACCATTCTATTTCTGGCATTGCCTTAGAAATCTTTTTATAAATAGGGTCAGTTGCTTTTCTTATTTCAGATGTAAATTCCATGATTAAATCTATCAACTTGAAAGTAAATTGTCATTCAATTAATCTGACGCACTAAAGCGGCCATGCTGAAACTGGTAGACAGGCTTGGTTGAGGGCCAAGTGGGGGTTTCCCCATGAGAGTTCGAGTCTCTCTGGCCGCACCAATATAAATTAATCATCTACAACTAATGTATCTTTAGAACCACCACCTTGAGAGCTGTTGACAATAGTACTACCTTTTCTTAAAGCTACTCTAGTTAATCCACCTGTAGTTACATAGGTAGATTTTCCACTTAAAACAAAGGGTCTTAAATCTAAATGACGAGGCTCAATTTCATTTTTGGTAATTGTTGGTGCAGTGGATAGAGTTTCTAGAGGTTGTGCAATATATTCTCTTGGATTTTTTTTAATTTTTGCTATCACTTGCTCCCTTTCAGATTTATCAGCTTTTGGACCAATCATAATCCCATATCCACCTGATGCATTAGCAGGTTTAACAACTAATTTTGAAATATTATCAATTACATATTCCCTTTGTTTTTTTTCATGACACAAATATGTTTCAACTTGATTCAGTATTGGTTGTTCTCCTAAATAATAAACAATCATTTTATTTACATAAGAGTAAACAACTTTATCATCTGCAACTCCAGTTCCTATAGCATTTAATACTCCTACATTACCTTTACGCCAGCTTTTGAAAAGCCCAGGAACTCCAATAAGAGAGCCTTTGTAGAAAGTTTTTGGATCTAGGAAATTATCATCTAGACGTCTATAAATACAATCAACTTTTAATGGACCTTTTACTGTTTTCATATAGACAATATCACCTTCAACAAAAAGATCTTTGCCTTCAACTAATGCTATTCCCATTTGTTCTGCTAAAAAAGAATGTTCAAAGTAGGCTGAATTATAAATACCAGGTGTTAAAACTACCATGTGAGGATTTGAAGTTTTCTTTGGTATGCATTCCCACATACAATTATAAAGTTTATTAGTATATTGATGTATTGAAGAAACTTTGTATCTTGTAAAAAGTTCTGGAAATACATCTCTCATAACCATTCTATTTTCAAGCATATATGAAACCCCAGAAGGAACTCTAAGATTATCCTCAAGAACTAAGTAATCTCCATTTTTATTTCTAATCAAATCAACACCAGAAATGTTTGACCATGCTTTATATTTTGGAGAAAAGCCTTCACATTCTTTTACATAATAAGGAGATTTAAAAATTATTTCTTTTGGAACTATATTATCCTTAAATATTTTTTTATTATTATAAACATCATCAATAAAAAGATTTAAAGCTTTTACTCTTTGTTTCAATCCTTTGGTAACTTTATTCCATTGTTTTTTAGGAATTATTCTTGGAATAATATCAAGCGGCCATTTTTTTTCTTCAGCTCTATTGTTTGCGGCATATACCCTAAAGTTTATCCCTCTAGCACTAATTGTGCTTTGACAATTACTCTCAATCTCTTGAAGTTTTTTTTTACCGTATCTTTCTAATATACTTGAAATTATAGTTGCATGTTTTCTAAGTTTATTATCTTTGGTAAAATAACCATCATAAGCTGACTTTGAGTCGTAATTTTTCCAAAGTTTAGACATATTATGATTTTTTAATACTTGGAGAGATTATGCAAATGCAGAATCTTGATACCTGATATGTCATAAATAATTTGTAAATTACCTAATTTTTAAATACATATTATTTTATGACTTATTGTGTTGGTATCAAAACTAATGATGGTCTGGTTTTTGCCTCAGATTCTAGAACAAATGCAGGCTTGGATAATGTGAATATATATTCAAAAATGTTTACTCATGATGTGGGAGATAGAACAGTAGTTATTGTTACATCTGGAAACCTTGGAACATCTCAAGCAGTTTATAAGTCTATTGAGAAAGATTTAGCTTCTACATCAGGCATAATGAATTTAAATACGTGTAAAGATTTTGAACAAATAGCCTCTTATATTGGCTCATTAAATATTGAACATTCGTCTCCACAAGGAATAAATACCGACAACGTTCTATTAGGATCAACATTTATTGTAGGTGGTCAAATAAAAGGTCAAAATCAAGAGCTCTATCTTGTATATTCTCAAGGAAATTATATTCGGCCAGCAGACAGTAAACCTTATTTAGTTATTGGAGAAGTTAAATATGGAAAACCAATACTTGATAGAGTTATTAATCCCAATGTAACTGTGGGCGACGCTTCTAGATGTGCCCTAATATCTATGGACTCTACTTTAAAAAGTGATTTAACAGTAGGACCACCAATTGATTTTGCGGTTTATAAAAAAGATGAAAATAAACTTGCTGCTTTAAAATGCTTAAACCCAACTGATGATGACTATGCCAAGGTTTGTAATCAGTGGTCAGATGGAATATTTAAAATTTTTAATTCATTTCCTCGTTTTGACTGGGAATGATTAATTTATCCAATCAGGCATAGAAATTTTTATCTTACCTTCTTCAGTTTCATAGATTTTATTATAATCTAGATTCTCATTTCCTATTTTAATTACTCCAAATGGAAACTTATTATCTATTATAACTTTTCCAATTTCAGTTTCTTGATTTTTAATTTTGTTATCAATTGATATTTTTCCTTCAATTAATTTCAATGGTAAAAGTCTTTTGGATAATTTATTTTTAAGTTTTATCCTAGCAGTGTTTTCTTGACCAACATAGCAACCCTTTTTAAAGTCTATTCCATTAAGTTCCTGAAAATTACACTCAATTCCAAAAATTTTGTTATTAAGATTGTTCATGTTAATTTGTGGAATACCCATCTCATAGCTGTGCCTGTAATATTCTTCAGGACTCGATTTTTTTAAATTAAGTTTTTTAATTGATAGCTCTAATTTTTCTAGATTCATTATAATTCTACCTCCAAGTTTTACATTTCTTGGATCAAGGAATATACAATCTTCATTATACTTTATTGTATTCCCAGGAAGGTTTTGTGCCTTTTCGAAAGTCATAAATTTTTCTTGGCTAATCGCAGCTACCACTAATTCATTAGACAGGTTTATAATTTCTATATTTGATCTGAGTTTATAATTATTTAAAGTCGAATATAATTTATCAATTTGGTTTTTTTCACAATCTATTAAGAAACCCAACTTGTGTTTTATTATTATAAAATCGAACAAATATTTACCTTGTGGCGTCAGCAATGAAGCAAAACAAGTATTTTCATCGGTAACTTTATTAATGTCGTTTGATATTAGATTTTGTAAAAATTCACTAACATCATTTCCACTTATATAAAGAGTACCTCTGTCTTCTAGTATGTATAAGTTTTCTACATTCATAATTGATTGATTATTGAATATAATATAATTACTTTTATTAAAAATGTTAGATTTAATAATTAAAAATGGAACATGTTTTATTAATGGTTCCTTAGAAAAACACGATATTTCTATTAAAGATGGAAAAATTCATAGTATTGGTGAAATTGCTTCTGAAGCAAAAGAAATATTTGATGCCAAAGATCTAATTGTTTTGCCTGGATGTATAGACACTCAAGTCCACTTTAGAGAGCCAGGCTCAACTGATACGGAGGACCTTCATTCTGGAAGTAGAGCCGCTATTGTAGGAGGTATCACAGCTCTTTTTGAAATGCCAAATACAAATCCACCTACAGCAAACAAGATAGAATTTCAAAAAAAATTAGACCTTGCAAAAAATAGAATGTATTCCAACTATGCTTTTTATTTTGGTGCTACAGCCAACAACGCAAATGATTTAGCAGATTTAAAAAACTTAGAAGGATGTTGTGGAATTAAACTTTTTGCAGGTTCTTCAACTGGTAATCTTTTAGTTGCTGAGGAAAAGGATATTGAGGTAGTATTTCAAAATAGTTCAAAAGTTGTTGCTGTTCACTCAGAAGATGAAGCTATTTTAAATATTAACAAAAAATTAATTAAAAAAGGCGATGTTCATTCACATCCTATCTGGAGAAGTGAAGAATGTGCAATCTCTTCAACAAGAAGAATAGTTAAAATTGCAGAACGATATAATAAAAAAGCACATATTCTTCATGTTACTACAAAACAAGAAATAGATTTTTTATCACAACATAAAGGAAATATTACATTTGAAATAACTCCACAACATTTAACAATTTATGCTCCAGATTGTTATAATAAGTTAGGAACTTATGCTCAAATGAATCCTCCAATAAGAGATAAATCTCATTATGATAGATTATGGTATGCTGTAAGAAATGATTACAACGATACCATAGGATCTGATCACGCTCCCCATTTAAAAGAAAACAAAGATAAAGAATATCCTAATTCACCATCAGGTATGCCAGGAGTTCAAACTTTATTACCAGTCATGTTAAATCATGTTAATGATGGTAAATTAAAGTTAGGTCAATTAGTAAAATTACTTTGTGAAAATCCGGTTAAAATATTTGGAATAAAAAACAAAGGGTATATTAAAAAAGATTATGATGCTGATTTTACCCTTGTAAATCTTGACAAAACTATAGAGATAAAAAATGAAAATATAGAGAGTAAATGTGGATGGTCACCATTTAATGGAAATAAATTCAAAGGAACACCAGTTGCAACTATTATCAATGGAGAAATTAAAATGAAGGACGGAAAAATCATTGGAGATCCTACTGGAAAACCTTTAGAGTTTAGTAATTAGCGAAATGAGACATCCACATCATTATAAAATTTCTATAGCATTAGCTATATCTGCTGGAGCCTGGGGAATATATTGGTTACCTCAAAGAATTTTAGAAGACGGTGGTTTGACAGGTGGATGGGGAACAATCTCACAAATGGTTATTGGATTTTTATTATTATTACCAATAGCGATTTGGAAAGTAATTAAAGGACGAGGGACAGGATTTGAACTGCCACTGACTGGCTTATTAATCGGTGGTGGTTTTATTTGTTATGCGCTTAGTTTTCTTTTAACAGATGTAATCAAAGCACTGATTATATTTTATATGACACCTATTTGGACTACGATTTTTGAAATAATATTTTTAAAAAAGAAGCATGGCTGGCAAAGAGTTTTGACTTTAAGTTTAGCTCTTGGTGGGTTGTGGGTTGTTTTCAGTCAAACTACATTTCTTCCATTGCCACAAAACGCTGGAGATTTTTTGGCTTTGACTGGTGGAGTTATGTTTGCTGGAGGAATGATAAGATTAGAGGTGGTTAAGACAGATGGTGTATTTCCTATAATATTTTCGTTTTTTTTCTATGGAGCTTTATTTAATATTGTAGCTGGCTACTTTTTGTCAGATTACCTAGGAGCTGTTCCAGAACTTGAAGCTTTTGTATCAATGTCAGTTTTTTTAATTCTTTTATCGGTATTTTATTTTATTCCAACTGGAATTGTTATTCTTTGGGCCCCAACTCAACTTGGAGCAGGATTATGCTCAATTTTATTCTTAAGCGAAATATTAGTTGGAGTAGTTAGCTCAAGTATACTTACGGACGAACCATTTGGTTGGCGTGAAATTTTAGGAAGCTCTATGATTATTGTTGGTGGAATATTAGCTGTAGTCTTGCCATCAAAAACTGAAGCTAAATCGTAAACTTATTTTAAGATATTATTCTGAATTAAATCGTCTTTTATCTCATCTAAAATTTTTGGATCATCGATTGTAGCAGGTGTCTTGTATTCCTCTTTATCTGCAATTTTTCTTATTGTTCCTCTTAAAATTTTACCTGATCTTGTTTTTGGTAAACGCTTTATTACAATCACAGTTTTGAATGCAGCTACAGGCCCTATTTTATCTCTGACCATTTGAATACACTCTTTAGATACAGTCTCATTGTCTTTATCTACGCCTGATTTTAAAACTACTAATCCTATCGGTAATTGTCCTTTAAGTTTGTCTGCTATACCTAGCACTGCACATTCAGCAACAGATTGATGTTCAGATAATACTTCTTCTATTGCGCCAGTCGATAATCTATGTCCTGCAACGTTAATAATGTCATCAGTTCTAGACATAATCCAAATATATCCATCTTCATCTATATGACCCGCATCATAAGTTTGGTAATATCCTTTATAGTTGCTCATGTAATTTTCTTTGTATCTTTCATCTGCATTCCAAAGTGTTGGAAATGTTCCAGGAGGTAGTGGCAGTTTAACAACAATATCTCCCATTTCATTTGGTTTTGCGATTGAGTTATCTGATTTTATAATTTTAACATCATAACCTGGTACTGCCTTGCAGGCAGAGCCATATTTTGTTTTCATCATTTCAATTCCAGTACAATTGGAACTAATTGCCCAACTTGTTTCTGTCTGCCACCAGTGATCAATTACAGGCACATTAAGTAAATTCTCTGCCCATTTAATTGTATCAGGATCAGCTCGTTCACCAGCTAAAAACAATGACTCAAATGCACTTAAATCATACTTCTTGAAAAATTTCCCATCAGGATCTTCTTTCTTGATAGCTCTAAAAGCTGTTGGTGCAGTAAAAAGAGATTTAACTTTATAATCTGATATTATTTTCCAAAAAGCACCAGCATCTGGAGTACCTACTGGTTTACCTTCAAATAGAACTGTGGTGCATCCTTTAAATAGAGGTGCATAAACTATGTAAGAGTGACCAACAATCCATCCAATATCACTTGCTGACCACCAAATATCGTCAGTATCAATATTGTAAATATTTTTCATAGTCCACTTCAAAGCTACTATATGACCACCAATATCTCTTACTATCCCTTTAGGTATACCAGTTGTGCCTGAGGTATAAAGTATGTAGGCAAATTCATTAGATTTCATCTCAACACAGTCAACCTCATTAGCGTTTGATAAAGATTCGTCCCAACTTATCTCTTTGGGGGCGGTTAATTTGACTTCGTGACCAGATCTTTGAAAAAGTATCATCTTTTCAATTTTATGAGATGCCATTTTAATAGCCTCATCTACTAATGGTTTGTACTCGACTGTTCTTCCAGGTTCAAAACCACATGAGGCAGTAACCAAAACTTTAGCTTTACTATCATCAATTCTACTAGCAAGCTCATTTGAGGCAAAACCTCCAAATACTACGGAATGAATTGCTCCAATTCTACCACATGCTAACATAGCAATAACTGCCTCAGGTATCATAGGCATATAAATGATTACTCTATCTCCCTTCATCACTCCTTGCTTAGATAAAGCGCCGGCAAATTTGGATACTTTTTGTCTTAATTCGTTGTAGGAGTACTTTTTTTTGTTACCCGTAATAGGACTATCATAAATTAGAGCTGTCTTTTCTCCTCTACCCTGATCAATATGTATATCTAAGGCATTGTAGCACGTATTTGTTACCCCATCTTCATACCATTTGTAAAAAGGAGGGTTAGAATTGTTTAAAATTTTAGTAGGTTTTTTAAACCAGAATATATCATTTGCTATTTCACCCCAGAAATCCTCAGGATTTTTGATTGATTTTGAGTAAATATCGCTAAAACTTTTTGACATTAAAATTGATTCTTTTTTCGATTATTAGTTAATATTAAATTAAAAATTGTATTTAAATTTAAAAAGTCAATAAAATCAATACTTAATTAAGATAGAAAACTCTTCTAATAACTATTCAAATTTGTTATTTAACCGTCATTATGGTTCTTTTTAGTGAGAACCATAGTTTATATAAACTAAAATAAGACTAACAAAAAAAGGGAGTTTGTTATGAATAAACTAAAAACGTTAGCGATAGCTTTTGTAGCTCTAATTGGAGTTTCAACAGCAGCTAATGCAGCAGAGGTATTCCTAGCCACTGATGATTTCGTAGGTATTTCATTTTGGTTAATTTCAATGGGAATGCTTGCAGCTACAGCGTTTTTCTTTATGGAGCAAGCAAATGTTGCGGCTCAGTGGAGAAAATCAGTAAACGTAGCTGGACTAGTTACTGGTATAGCATTTATCCATTATATGTACATGAGAGCAGTTTGGGTTGAAACAGGTGATACACCTACTGTTTACAGATACATTGATTGGTTAATTACAGTGCCATTACAATTAGTAGAATTTTATCTAATATTATCTGCAGTTAGAAAAGTTCCATCAGGAATATTCTGGAGAATTTTAATCGGTTCTTTAGTAATGTTAATTGGTGGATATTGTGGAGAAGCTGGATTCATCAACCCAATGCTTGGTTTCGTAATCGGTATGGCTGGATGGATTTATATTCTTTATGAAATCTTTTCTGGAGAAGCTGGTAAGTCAATGGCTAAATCAGGAAACAAGTCTCTTGTTACAGCATTTAGTGCGTTGAGAATGATCGTTACAGTTGGTTGGGCTATCTACCCACTAGGTTATATCTTCGGATATTTGACAGGTGGAATAGATGATGCAGCACTTAACGTGATTTACAACTTAGCTGACTTTGTTAATAAGATCGCATTTGGTGTTATTATCTGGTCTTGTGCAGTTGCTAACTCAGGCAGAAGCAGAGCATAATAAAAGTATTCTGTACTTAATAAATAGGGCGAGGGGCATATGCCACTTGCCCTATTTTTTTTTGTGCCTATATTAATTGTATGTCAAAAATTACCTATATAGAAAGCTCAGGAAAATCCCATACAGTTGATGTAAAAAATGGATTAACCGTTATGGAAGGGGCAATTCAAAATGATATTCCAGGTATTGATGCAGATTGTGGTGGAGGTATGTCATGCGCGACATGCCATGTATATGTAAAAGAAAATTGGTTTGATAAATTGCCTAAAAAAGAAGATGGTGAAGATGATATGCTTGATATGGCTTTTGAACCAAATAAATTTAGCAGATTAAGTTGTCAAATAATTATCTCTGATGAATTAGAAGGACTGGTTGTTAATGTTCCAGCAAAACAGTCGTAATGATAAATACTGATGTATTAGTTATCGGCGCAGGTCCCACAGGACTTTTTTGTGCCCATCAGTTAGGTCTTATTGGTTTAAAGTGTGAAGTGGTTGATAATTTAGATAAGCTTGGAGGACAATGTATTGAGCTTTATCCCGATAAACCAATCTATGATATTCCAGGAATACCTGAATGCACAGGAGAGGAATTAACTAATCAATTAATAAAACAAATTAAACCTTTCAAAACAAATTTTCACCTTAACGAAAGAGTAGAAGAAGTAACAAAAAAAGATGATAAATGGTTAATAATAACTAGTAAAAAGAAACAATTTTTAACTCCAAACATTGTTATAGCTGGGGGAGTTGGCTCTTTTGAGCCAAGAAAGTTTTCAGTTAAAGACTCAGAAATATATGAAGATAAAAGTATTTTTTATTCAATAAAAGATAAATCTATTTTCCAAGGAAAAGACATCTCAATTTTTGGCGGTGGTGATTCAGCATTAGACTGGGCTATTGAATTATCAAAATCTTCTAATGTAAAATTAATTCATAGAAGAGATGAATTTAGAGGAGCTGAAGCAAGTGTGAAAAAAGTAAAAGAGTTAGCTAAGAATGGTATAATAGAGCTTCATACTCAGTATCAATTAGACTCTGTAGAGGGAAATGGATCTATAAATTCAATTAATATAAAGCATGAAGAGGGGAATATAAAAACTCTTAAAACAAATTTTCTCCTTGGTTTTTTTGGATTAATAATGAAACTTGGACCAATTACAAATTGGGGTCTAAATTTTGATAAAAAAACAATAAAAGTAAATACTGAAAATTTTGAGACAAATCAAAAAGGAATTTTTGCAATAGGAGATATTTGTACATATCCAGGTAAACTTAAATTAATCTTGTCAGGTTTTCATGAAGGAGCATTAGCAGCCAGAGGTTGTTTTAAATACGCTAGACCTGATGAAAAATATAGATTTGAGTTTACAACAACTTCTAAATCATTAAAGAATAGACTTGGTGTTAAAGAGTGATCGAGTTATTTGCATCTGATACACCTAACGGAAAAAAGATAAGTATAATGCTTGAGGAGATTAAATTTCCTTACAAAGTTACATCTATCAATTTAACTAAAGGTGAACAATTCAAAGAAGAATTTAAGCAAATAAGTCCATTTAGTAAAATTCCAGTTATAAAAGATAAAGGTAATAATAAAAGTGTATTTGGTTCGGGAGCTATATTAATTTATTTAGCTGAAAAAAGTAAAAAATTTTATAACAAAGAAAATAAATTAGATATTGATCAATGGCTTATGGCACAAATGGGATTAATTGGACCTATGATTGGCCAATATCATTCCTTTTATCGATTTAACAAAGGAAAAAGCAAATATGGAGAAGAAAGATATTTTAAAATAACCAAGGATTTATATAAAAATTTAGATGATCGATTGTCAGTTTCAAAATTTTTAGCTTGCGATGATTATACGATAGCAGACATAGCTACATGGCCATGGATTGCAAGACATGAATGGCATGATATTGGATTAAAAAAATATAATAATTTATGCAAATGGTACAATATTATTTCAGAAAGAGATGCGGTAGTTAAAGGATATAATTTTATGGGAGCAGGCGATATACCTAAGTCTTAGATATCTGCGTAAACTTTTTCCTCTTTCTCATGTTTTTCTTGCGCAGAAATACATAAAGTTGCAATAGGTCTTGCAATTAATCTTTTAATTCCAATTGGTTCACCTGTCTCTTCACAATATCCGTAAGTTCCATCTTTAATTTTTTTTACAGCTTGTTCAATTTTAGATATTAATTTTATTTGTCTATTGATTGCTCTCATTTCAACATTTTTTTCTGTATATGAGCTTGCTTGATCAACGATATCTGCAGAGGCACTGTTATCATCAAAGGAGTTATTAAGGGCTTCATTGTTAGCTCTAATAATCTCAGTTTTCCAGTCTAGTAGTTTTCTTTTAAAATAAACTTTATGCTTTTCGCACATATATTTTTCTTTTAAATTTGGCACATAAGTTTTAGAAATTCTAACCATACAATATTTTTGACGACTGGAGTATATTCAGCAATATATTAGTGTCAATATATGAAAATTTATGTAAAAATTATTTAATGTTGATAAATAAGAATAATAATTCAACTTTGCTTTATATTTTTCTTATAATTCATTTTTCTATATGGACATTGATTCCTACCTTTGTATATGAGAATCTTCCTTTAGACACAATTGAGGCTTTAGTATGGGGAAATGGTATCGAATGGGGTAATAATAAACATCCACCGCTAAGCATTTTTTTTACAGAATTAATTTACTCAATATTTAAAACTAATGATTTTGCATATTACTTACTTTGTCAGACCTTTATCTTAATTAACTTCATATATATTTATAAACTATCAAAATTTTTTTTTGATGAGAAAAGAACCCAAATTTTTATCGTTTTCTTAACTTCGTTAATATTTTACTATTCTTTGTCATCAACAGAATTTAATGTAAATATTTGTATATTACCTTTTTGGACTTCAGCAATTTATTATACTTTAAAATCTGTTGAAAAAAACAAAAATAAAGATTGGGCTCTATTGGGTCTCGTTTGTGCTTTAGGATTTTTATCAAAATATATTATTGCCTATCTTTTTTTTGGAATAATAGTTTTTTTGATTTTTATATTTGTAAAAGAAAAAAAATTAAACTTAAAAATTTTTATTTCATTATTTATTTTTGTAGTTATTATTTCACCTCATATTCTATGGCTTTCAGAAAATAATTTTGAAACTGTAAAATATGCATTTGGGCGTGTGGCTGCTTATTCAAAATTTTATCAATCACTTATTTTTTTTCTAAAACAATTAATTTTCTTTTTTATTTTATTTTTATTACATTTTATTTTCTTTAAATTTAGTTTTAATTCAAAAAATGTCTTTTCTAAAAAAAGTATTTTTCTAATATGTATTTTTGTTGTTCCATTTGTTTTAATTTTAATTACATCAATAATAACCGGATCTAAAATTAGAACAGCTTGGTTAATGCCATTTTATAGTATATCTTGTTTAGCAATTACTTATTATTTTTTTGACTTAAAAAATAAAAAATTTCTAGTTTTATTTATTTTTTTATATTTATTAAATCCAGCAATATTTCTAGGATCGTTTTACTCGGATTACACAAAAAATAGAACAAAAGATGCTAGAGAAAAAAGAGTTTTATATGAGGGAAAAAGAATTTCTGAGATTGTTCAACAAGAATGGAATAAAGTTTCAAAAAAAAAGATTATGTACATAATAGGAGATGAATGGTATGGAGGTAATTTATCCTATCATTTAAGAGATAGGCCATATTTATATATTCATAAAGATATGGAGTTTTGGTATGCAAATAAAGACATTAAATCCTTATCAGAAATCATGAAATATGGTGTTATTTTAATAGAAAAAGATCTTCATGAAATAAATGCATCTTTCATGCAATATAATGATAAAAACTTGTTTTATTTAAAAGATGAAAAAAATAAGATTAAATTTTATAATTGTAAGTTAGAAAAAAAACGGCTTGAAAATGATAAAATTAATATTTTTGTTGTTCATCCTGGTTGTAAATAATTTATGAATGAATTTTTTAAAAAAAATAAAAAAATAGTTTTCTTTGTAGGAATAGTTCTACTAATTGAATTTTCAGGTCACGGAATAATTGCTTCTTTAATAAGATTTTTAAATTCTTTGAATTAATGAAATTTTTCATATTAATTCCTATTTATAATGATTGGAAATCAGTTTTGAAACTGATTGAAAATATTAATTTACAGTTAGAGGACAATGACAATAAAATAACAATTTTTATTATAAATGATGCTTCTACTGAAGAAACACCGATAATTAAAGATGAATATAAAAATTTTTTATCGATTAAAATAATAAATATTAAGAATAATTTAGGTCATGCCCGCTGTATTGCAACAGGGCTAAAATATGTTTACGAAAATTTTGAATTTGACTTTGTAATTCCTATGGACGGAGATGGGGAAGACAGGCCTGAGGAAATAAAAAACTTTATTAATTTAGCTAAGCAAAATTCTAATGCACCTATAGTAGGTAAAAGAGTAAAAAGATCTGAAGGTCTTATTTTTAAAATAAATTATTTTATACATAAAATTGTTACATTCGTACTTACTGGAAAATCTATAAAATTTGGAAATTTTACATGTCTTCCAAAAAATACTGTTTATAAACTCATCAATGATAAATCCACATGGAGTAGTTTTTCTGGATCTTTAACTAAATTAGAAAAGAATTTAATTTCTTCACCTTCTGAGAGAGGGTTAAGATATTTTGGACCTTCAAAAATGAATTTTTTAAATCTTTTAATACATTCATTTTCAATAATTGCAGTTTTTAAGACCACAGTTATTCTTCGTTCAATTTTGTTTTATGCGATCTATTTGATTTTAATATCAAATAATATTACTTTCATTACTGCTATTCCTTTGGCTTTAATAGTAATTTTTGCAATTACTATTCTTAGAATTTCTGGAAGAGAGGATATTAATGCTCTCAATAATTCTTTATCTAATGTAGATAGTGTAGAGTCAATTAAGTAGCTCTTATTTTTGGTAATGAATAAAAATCTGCTGTATCTATTTTAGAAGAGTATTCTCTTTTCATATTCCATCTTTTCTGAATCCCAGCACTTGCTAAGCTTAAAGTGGATCTTCCATATCTATAGTTAGTTTTATCAATAGATCTCATTAAGTTACCTATTTTCTTGTCTTTTTCAGAAGAGAATAAATTTTCTCCTTCATTTGAATTGGATAGGCCTGTTAACATTATCCCAGCTTTTTGATAACGATATCCGTTTTTAAAAATACTTTCTAAACCTTCTATAGCAGCTTTTACTATTTCAATACTATTGTCTGTAGCTATTGGAAAATCAATAGTTTTTGAGTTTGAGTAATATCCAAAGCGACTTTGAAAAGGACTTGTTCTAATAAAAATTGTTATAGATTTTGCATTTAATGACTCTGATCTTATTTTCTCTGAAGCATTTAAAGAGTAATTTGCTACTGCTTCTTTCATTTCTTGAAGTTTTTCTACTCTCTTTCCAAATGAACGGGATACAACACAGCTTTTTCTTTTTGAAGGAGTCTTTTCTAAATCAATACAAGGAACACCTCTTAATTCCATTGCAGTTCTAGATCCTAAAACATTAGAATTTTTCTTTATCCAGGTATTAGATTTATTTTTTAATTGTTTTGCATTATAAATTCCATTTTTATTATAAAATTTTGTTAGTTGTCTTCCAACTCCCCAAACATCATTAATTTCTACTTTTTCTAATATAGGATCTATATTTTCAAGACCTATTAAACTTGTTACTCCTGTCTTTTTTTTCTTAGCAATATGATTTGCTATTTTGCTTAAAGTCTTGGTTTGAGCGATTCCAATACTAGTTGGGATACCCGTCCATTGTAAAATAGTACTTCTAATTTCTTTTCCAACTTCTTCTACTTCTTTATCAGAAAAATTAGTCATATCTAAAAATGCCTCATCTATAGAATAAATTTCTATATCTACATTAAATCTTTTTAAAGTTCTCATAACTCTTCTAGATAGATCACCGTATAAAGAATAATTAGAAGAGAATACTTGAACGTTATTTTTAAGTATTATTTCTTTTGCTTTAAAATAAGGTTCTCCCATTTTAATACCTAAAGCTTTTGCTTCATTAGATCTTGAAATTATACAGCCATCATTATTAGATAAAACAACAACTGGTTTTTTCCTAATTTTAGGATTGAATAATCTCTCACATGATACGTAAAAAGAATTACAATCAACTAAGGCTATTTTTTTAGTGTACTGAATGAATGACATAAGTTACAACCCCCCAAATAAAAATATCCGCTTCTTCATTAATTAAAATTCTATCCTCAAATTTTTTCGAGCCAGATGTTAAGAACTCGTTGTCTCTTTCTTTGACATAACTTTTTACAACAAGTTCATCATGAACATTTGCTATAACAGTTGAAAAATTTTTAGGCTTTAAACTTTTATCAACTACCAATAAATCACCATCATTAATCCCAACGCTGACCATTGATTTACCCTGAACTCTAATAATAAATGTTGCAGGAACATTTTTTATTAAATGTATATTTAGATCTATATCTTCTTCTATGTAATCGGTAGCTGGAGATGGAAAACCAGCTCCTGCTTTGTGTAAATAGTAAGGTATAGTCAGCTTCATAATAAATGTTCTTATTTTGTTCTCATTAGTACAATACTTATTCAATAGTGTCAAATAGGTTGTATTTTGAGTCTGGAACTGAATCAAAAGTGAATCAAAACGTGAACATCTAAACTACATTTTGTTGGATTGTGGATAACTTAGACAAGGGATAGATTGCTTGGATATAAATTATGAAAAAATTGAATTGTCATTGTGGTCAGATTGAAATTGAAGTGAATTTAACTAAAGGTTTAGAAGATCTTTACAGATGCAATTGTTCAATGTGTAAAAGAAAGGGAGCAATAAGCACTGTGATTGATAAAAAAGATTTGAAGGTGATAAAAGGAGAAGAGTTATTAAAATTTTATCAATTCAATACAAATGTTGCTAAACATTATTTTTGTACTAATTGTGGAATATATACACATAATCAAAGAAGAGCAAATCCTAATACATATGGTATAAATGTAGGATGTTTAAATGGAATAACAGAAGATCAGTTGTTTAAATTTAAAGTAAGAATAAATGATGGACATAATCATATATTAGACAAAAAAAAATAATGATAAAAAAATTAAAATGCCACTGTGGAAATGTAGAAGCTGAAGTGAACATTCCAGAAAATGGAATTGAAAAAATAATGAGATGCAATTGTTCTATCTGTAAAAAAAAGGGATATGTAATTGGTGTATTAGCCGAAAATGATTTTAAATTAACTAAAGGAGAAGATTCTTTAAAACTTTATCAATTTTATACTAATACTGCTAAACATTATTTTTGTACTAACTGTGGAATTCATACACATAATAGACCAAGAATAAATCCAAAAATTTATGGAATAAACGTTGCTTGTATAGATGACATTGACGTTTTCAAATTTAAAGATGTGCTTGTAAATGATGGTCGTAATCATCCTTTAGATAAAAAATAAAATGTCCCAAATTTCTGTATGTTTAAATAAAGTCAAAAAACCTTGTTATAGGTTTATATCAACTCAGGAAATTTCTAGCGAAAAATTTAAAAATAAAGATAAAATGTTGAGATCTTTCCTTATTCCAGTTTGTTTTTGGATGGCAAAAAAAGTGAAAAAAAATAAAACTATGATTGTTGGTTTATCGGGTGGTCAAGGAACTGGTAAAACAACAATCTCTTCACTGATTAAAATAATTCTTGAAAAATATTTTAAATTAAATGTATTTAAAATTTCAATTGATGATTTTTATAAAACAAGAAAAGAAAGAATTATTTTGTCTAAAAAAGTTCATCCATTATTAAAAACTAGAGGAGTTCCAGGAACTCATGATATCGATATGATGCTTAATTTATTTAGAAAAGTTAAAGCAAAAAAATTAAAAAGTTTATCTCTTCCAAAATTTGATAAATCTATTGATGACAGGGTTTCAAAAAATAAATGGTATAAAGTCAAATCAAAACCAGATATTGTCATTTTTGAAGGCTGGTGTGTTGGTGCAAAATCTCAAAGCGCAAAACAACTTATAAAACCCATAAACTCTTTAGAAAAGTTAAATGATAAATCTATGAAGTGGAGAAAATATGTTAATTTAAATCTCAAAAATAAATATAAAAAATTTCATAGCATGATGGATTGTTTATTATATTTGAAAGCGGAAAATTTTGCCTTATTAAGAAAGTGGAGATTGGTTCAAGAAAAAAAATTAAAAATAAAAAATAAAAATAGAAAAAACTCTAAGGTAATGAATAAACACGAAGTATTAAATTTTATGATGACATATCAAAGAATTACTGAACATATGTTTAAAACTGCAACAAAATACTCATCAATTGTGATGTCATTAAATGGACATCATCAAATTACAAAACTAAAATATAAAAAATGAAAAAAATTTTGCTTCTACTGATAATAATCACGTCTACTAATACTTTGTGGGCTAAAGATTTTAAACAGTCTATTTTAGAAGCATATAAAAATAATCCCATTCTTAACGCTGAGCGAGAAAACTTAAATATTTCAAAAGAAAATTTAAAAATCTCTAAAAGTGAATATTTGCCAACAATTAGTTTGTCAGGAACAAAAAATAAACAAAATACCTCTAAACTTACAAATCAGAGCGGAGGTGATGCTACTAAAAATGATGTTGATCCCTTAACTACATCAGTATTAATTGAACAAAATATTTATGACGGCAAAGCAAGAGGTGCAAAAGTAGATAAAGATAAAATTGGAATTGAACTAGCTAAAGCAAAACTTTTAAAAGTAGAACAAGAAATCATTTATCAAGCAATTGAAGCTTACACAGCATTACTTTTAGCTGTCCAAAAACTTGAAATTAATGAGGAAAATTTAAAATTGCTAGAAAGGCAATATGAAAATGACAAGGCAAGACTTGAAATTGGAAAAATTAATAATTCAGATCTTGCACAAACAGAGTCATCTCTAGCTGGAGCAAAAGCTAATTTAATAAAATCACAAAATGATGTTATAACTGGCAAGTTAACTTTTGAAAACATAATAGGACCACTAGATAATCCTGATAAAATTGATGAAAATGTTGAGCTTGCAATTTTAATCCCAAGCACTCTTTCTGAAGCAAATAATATTTCTTTGATTAAAAACCCAAATCTTAAAATTGCAAAACTAGAGTACCAACAATCTGAAAAAGATGTAATTATTGCAAAATCTGATTTATCTCCTTCAGCAACTTTATCTTATGAAGCCTCACAATCAGAGGATGCGTCATCTTTATATGATGAACAAGATAAGCAGATACTTAAAGCAATTGTTAAATGGCCATTTTTTACAGGAGGAAAAAATAGAGCTAAGGTAAATAAAAATTCAAATCTTAAAACTCAAAAAAAATTATTATTAGATAATTCCATTAAATCAAACAAAACAACAGTTGCAACATCTTGGGCTAATTATGAAACATCAAAAAGCTTATTAGTTTCAGTAAAGATACAATTAAAGGCCGCAGAGATAGCTTACGATGGAATATCTGCAGAGTATGAAGCAGGTGATCAAAGATCGACACTTGATGTAATTCAGTCAAATTCATTTCTTTTAAATTCAAAAATAAATTTAGCGGAGTCTGAAAGAAACTTCATTTTAGCAAAGTATAAACTTCTTCAATCAATTGGATCTTTAGATATTTCAAGTTTAAACCTTAATTAGTCGCTATTTTATTGAGGAAATTTAATATATTGCCAAAGAGAACAAAATGTGTACATTGAATAATATGATTCGAACACAAATTTTATTAAACGATAAGGAAAAACATGACAAAAAATAACCTAAAAGTAGTCAAATCTACTAAGGAAAAAGAAGTAGAAAATAAGGAAAAAAATAAGGCTTTAGAAGCAGCAATCAGCCAAATTACTGATAACTTTGGAAAAGGTTCTGTAATGAAGCTTGGTGAGCAAAAAGCTATGGATATTGAGTCTATCTCAACAGGATCTTTAAGCTTAGACCTCGCGTTAGGAATTGGTGGACTACCAAAGGGTAGAATTATTGAAATTTATGGACCAGAGTCATCTGGTAAAACTACATTGGCATTACAAGTTGTTGCAGAAGCACAAAAAGCTGGAGGAATTTGTGGATTTGTTGATGCAGAGCATGCATTAGATCCTGTTTATGCGAAAAAATTGGGTGTTAATACAGAAGAATTATTAATCTCACAACCTGATACAGGAGAACAGGCATTAGAAATAACAGATACTTTAATTAAATCTGGCTCAATGTCAGTATTAGTAGTTGATTCTGTTGCAGCATTAACTCCTAGAGCTGAAATAGAAGGAGATATGGGTGATCATCATGTGGGTTTACAAGCAAGATTGATGAGTCAGGCTCTTAGAAAATTAACTGGATCAATTGCAAGAACAAATACAATGGTAATTTTTATTAACCAAATAAGAATGAAAATTGGAATTATGTTTGGAAGTCCTGAAACAACATCAGGTGGTAATTCGTTAAAGTTTTACTCATCTGTAAGAATGGATATCAGAAGAATAGGAGCAATTAAAGATAAAGAACAAATTATAGGAAATGCAACTAGAGTAAAAGTAGTTAAAAACAAAGTTGCACCACCATTTAAAGTTGTTGAATTTGATTTAATGTACGGAAAAGGTATCAGTAAAAATGGTGAATTGATTGATTTAGGTGCAAAAGCTGAAATAGTAGAAAAAGCTGGAGCTTGGTATGCATATAAAGGTGAAAAAATTGGTCAAGGTAAAGAAAATGCAAAATTATTCCTTGAACAAAATCCTAAGGCAGCAGCTGAAATTGAAATGGCTATAAGAGAGAAAGCTGGTTTAATTTCAAAGAAAATTGAAGGTAACCCTCTTAATGAAGAAAAGATGAAACAAGAGGAAAATGTGGAAACACCTATTAAAAAAGATTAGCTAAAGTCATTCTTAGTTATTAAAAGGCGCTTAATATAAGCGCCTTTTTTCCCTATACAGATCTAGACATCAACTAAAAAAGCTGTATTTTATAAATATGGCTGACAAGACGTTAAATGAAATAAGAAGTTCATTCTTGAATTATTTTGAAAAGAATGACCACACCATAGTTGAGTCTAGTAATTTAGTACCAAATAATGATCCAACTCTTATGTTTGCAAACTCAGGAATGGTTCAATTTAAGAACGTATTTACTGGTCTTGAAAAAAGAGATTATAAAAGAGCAACAACTTCACAGAAATGTGTAAGAGCTGGAGGAAAGCATAATGATTTAGAAAATGTTGGATACACACCAAGGCACCACACATTTTTTGAAATGTTAGGAAATTTTTCATTTGGAGATTATTTTAAAGAAAGAGCTATAGAACTAGCTTGGAATTTAATAACTAAAGATTTTGGATTAGATAAAAATAGGCTTTATTTTACTGTATATCATGATGATGATGTGGCTTTTAATTTGTGGAAGAAAATATCTGGTTTAAATGACGATAAAATAATCAGAATTCCAACTTCTGACAATTTTTGGTCGATGGGTGAAACAGGTCCTTGTGGCCCTTGTTCTGAGATATTTTTTGACCATGGAGACCACTTACAAGGAGGTTTACCAGGCACTAAGGATCAAGATGGTGACAGATATATAGAGATTTGGAATTTGGTATTTATGCAGTTTGAGCAAATTTCAAAAGATAAAAGAATTGATTTACCTAAACCATCTGTTGATACAGGGATGGGTTTAGAGAGAATAGCAGCACTACTTCAAGGAACACATGATAATTATGAAACAGACCATTTCCAAAAAATAATTGGATCAATCTCGGAAGCAGTAAAAGTAAAACCAAATAAGGAAAATTTAGCAAGCTTTAGAGTTATAGCAGACCATTTAAGAGCAAGCTCATTTCTAATTGCAGAAGGTGTTCTACCCTCAAACGAAGGCAGAGGATATGTCTTAAGAAGAATAATGAGAAGAGGAATGAGACACTCACACTTATTAGGATCTAAAGAGCCAATTTTTTTTAATATATTCAAAACTTTAATGGAAGAGATGAAAGGTAATTACTCAGAACTTTCTCGAGCAGAAGCTCTAATTAGAGAAACTTTAAAAATGGAGGAAGAAAAATTTTTAGTTCTTCTTGATAGAGGTATCAAGATATTAAATGACGAGATAACAAAAATAAACAAAACCTTACCTGGTGAAGTGGCATTTAAACTTTATGATACATATGGGTTTCCATTAGATTTAACTGAAGACATTTTAAAAAATAAATCTCTTTCAGTTGATAACAAAAAATTTGATATCCTAATGAAAGAAAGTAAAGAATTAGCCAAAAAAAATTGGAAAGGATCTGGTGATAGTGCTGTAGATGATGTTTGGTTTGGTATTAAAGATAAACTTGGAGCGACTGAATTTCTAGGATATGAAACAAATCAAGCTGAAGGCATAGTTCTATCATTATTAAAAAATAATAAAGAGGTAAAATCTTTAAATAACGGTGAAGAGGGTATGATAATTAGCAATCAAACACCTTTCTATGGAGAATCTGGAGGTCAAGTAGGAGACACGGGAGAAATCACTTCAGGTGAATTTAAATTCAAAGTTAATGATGTTCAAAAAAAGTTAGGAGATCTTTTTGTTCATTATGGAAAAGTCGAAAACGGCAATATTAATTTAAATGATAATATTGAAATGAAAATTGACCAAGAAAGAAGAGACAATATCAGAGCATATCATTCCGCAACTCATTTACTGCACGAGTCTCTTAGAAGAGTTTTGGGAACTCATGTAACACAAAAAGGATCTTTAGTTGATGCGGATAGATTGAGATTTGATTTTAGCCATATGAAACCAATATCTGAGAATGAAGTAGAAAAAATTGAGACAATTGTTAATGAAATGGTGCAAACACAATCAAATGTGAAGACAAGATTGATGACACCGAAAGAAGCAGTAAACAATGGTGCATTAGCACTTTTTGGAGAAAAGTATGGAGACGAAGTTAGAGTTTTATCCATGGGTGATGAAAAGAATAAGTATTTTTCAACCGAACTATGTGGTGGAACTCATGTTAAAAATACAGGAGATATTGGAAAGTTTAAAATTATAAGCCAGTCATCAATAGCTGCGGGTGTAAGAAGAGTTGAAGCGCTAAGAGACAAACAATTAGAAAAATATTTATCTGAAAAAGAGCATTTATCTGACATTTCAAGTAAAAAAGATGAAGAATTAGTAAAAGATTTGATTAAAAAAATTGAGTCACTTGGGGGTAAAGCAAAACTAAATAATAAAAATCAAAAAATTTTAATAAAGGACTTATCAAATCAATTAGAAGATCTTTCACTAAAATTTACGTTGAAAGACAAAAGTAAAAATATTGTAAATGATGAAGTTCTAAATGGTGTTAAAGTGAGATTTCAAAAAATTATTGATTTGCCACCCAAAGATTTACGAAAAATAGTAGATGAAGGAAAAAAACAATTAGAGGAGGGTATTATAATTGTTAGTGCTACAAAAGATGAAAAAATTGGTTTAGCAATTGGTGTTACTGAAAAATTAACTGTAAAATATAATGCTGTTGAACTAGTTAAAACAGCATCAAGTGTTATAGGTGGAAAAGGTGGAGGGGGCCGAAAAGATTTTGCACAAGCGGGTGGAATTTATTCTGATAAAATTGAGGATGCTTTTGAAAGTATTAAATCTTTAATTTAAATTTTTTTTAAGATTCGCATCTAGCTCATCAAGAAATTGATTTGTAGTTAAAAATTTTGATGTAGGACTAATTAAAATTGCTAAGTCTTTAGTCATTGAACCATTCTCAACAGTTTTAATACAAGTTTTCTCTAAAGTTTTAACAAATTTCTTTAATTCATCATTATTATCAAGTTTTGCTCTATGATATAAACCTCTAGCCCACGCAAATATAGAGGCTATAGGGTTGGTTGAAGTTTCCTTTCCTTCCTGGTGCTGTCTAAAGTGTCTAGTTACTGTTCCATGCGCTGCTTCAGCCTCAATTGTATTTCCATCTGGTGACATTAAAACACTACTCATTAATCCAAGAGATCCAAATCCTTGAGCAACAGTATCTGACTGGACATCACCGTCATAATTTTTACATGCCCAAATATAATTACCATTCCACTTCATGGCACATGCAACCATATCATCTATCAGTCTATGCTCATAAATAATCCCTCTTTCTTTGAATTTTTCTTCAAATTCATTTTTAAAAATTTCTTCAAACAAATCTTTAAACCTACCATCGTATTTTTTTAATATGGTATTCTTAGTTGATAAAAAAACAGGCCATTTTCTATTCAATCCATAGTTCATACATGCCCTAGCAAAATCCTTTATTGATTTGTCTAAATTATACATAGATAATGCAATTCCTGGACCAGGAAAATTAAAAACTTCAAATTCTTTTTTTTCTTTACCATCCTCAGAGGTCCATTTGATTTCTAATTTACCTTTTCCTGGCACTGTAAAATCTGTTGCTCTATATTGATCACCAAAAGCATGTCTTCCTATACAAATAGGATTTGTCCAACTTGGAACAAGTTTTGGAATATTGCTACAAAGAATAGGTTCACGAAATACCGTGCCTCCTATAATATTTCTGATGGTTCCATTAGGAGATCTCCACATCTTTTTAAGGTTAAATTCTTTCACACGCCCTTCATCTGGAGTAATGGTTGCGCATTTAATTCCTACGTTAACTCTTTTAATTGCTTTAGCAGAGTCAATTGTAATTTGGTCTTCTGTTTTGTCTCTACTTTCAATTCCAAGATCATAGTATTCAATGCCTAAATCAAGATACGGAAGAATGAGTTTATTTTTGATAAATTTCCATATTACTCGAGTCATTTCATCACCATCTAACTCAACAATGGGGTTTTTTACCTTAATTTTCGTCATATTTTTAAATATATCTTAATAATTGAATTTTGTTCTTTTATATACATATTAACCTAAAATTACCAAAATTAAAAAAAAATGTTTGATAAGATATTTCCAAAGATTCATACAGAAGGATATAAATTTATAATTATATCCGTTTTTTTAACTATATTATTTTATTTTATCAGCACATTTCTTGGATTAATTTTTCTTATCTTGACTATCTGGGTTTATTATTTTTTTAGAGATCCAGAAAGAATTTCAATTAATGATGATGATTATTTAATAAGTCCTGCAGATGGAATAGTTTTGCAAGTTAAAGAAACAACTGGCCCAAAAGAAATGGGATTAGAAAATAAAAATATGACAAAGATTAGTATTTTTATGAATGTATTTGATTGTCATGTAAATAGAACTCCTCTCTCAGGGAAAATTACTGACATAAAATATATCGCAGGGAAATTTTTTAACGCCTCATTAGATAAAGCTAGCGAGGACAATGAAAGAAATTATTATAAAATACAAGGATCTAACGGAGAAGAAGTTGTAGTAGTTCAAATTGCTGGTTTAATTGCTAGAAGAATTGTTTGTGAGAGTTCAATAAATGATGAATTAAATCAAGGGGATAGAATTGGAATGATTAGGTTTGGAAGTAGAGCAGATTTATATTTTGAAAACTATCAACCTCTAGCTAAAGTTAATCAAAAAACTATAGCAGGTGAAACTTTACTTGCTAAAAAATAAAAATGGAACCACAAAGAAATAATTTTAAAATTGTAACTTCTAAAAAAAGCAGGGTCATTCTACCAAATATGCTTACACTTATGGGTGTATGTGTTGGTCTAACATCAATAAAATTTTCTTTAGATCAAAATTATACATTAGCAATTATTGCAATAATATTTGCTGCATTAATTGATGGCCTTGATGGAAGAATAGCAAGATTGATTAAAGGTACCTCAAAAGTAGGCAAGGAATTAGACTCTTTAACTGATGTTATCAGTTTCGGAGTTGCACCAGCATTTATAATGTATTTTTGGTCATTAAGTGGTTTAGATAAAATTGGATGGTTAATTTGTTTAGTCTATGTTGTTTGTGTAGCGTTAAGACTTGCAAGATTTAATGTAAATTCTAATGAACAACCTTCATGGCGAGATAATTTTTTTGAAGGAATACCATCACCTGCTGGAGGAATTTTAGTTTTGATGCCTTTAATTTATGATATAAGCGGTTTTTCTTTTTTTGCAATTTCTAGCAATACAGTTGTTCCATTTTTATTTGTTGGAATTTCCTTGTTGTTAATTAGTAAGGTTCCAACATATTCGTTTAAAAAGATTTCTGTTCAAAGAAAGTCTACAATTTTCTTATTATTTGGTTTTGTTTTGTTTTTTGCACTTTTACTAATATATCCTTTTAAAGTTATAGTAATCTCAGGTATTATTTACCTTTTATCAATACCAATAAGCTATTTTCATTTCAAAAAACTTAGTAAAAAAGAAAACGAAACTATTGAAAATTCAGACGAACATGAAGATGTTTTGTAATTGAAAAAAAATAAAGTATCAAAAAACTGGATAATTAGGCAAAAAAGAGACATTTATGTCAGGCAATCTCATGTAGATGGATTTCGGTCAAGAGCTGTATATAAGTTGCAGCAAATTGATCAAAAATTTAAAATTTTAAAAAACAATTCAATTTTTATTGATTTGGGAGCTGCCCCAGGTAGCTGGTCACAATATTTGTCAGAAAAATTTAATAAAAGTAAAATTTATTCAATAGATATAAAAAAAATGGAAAATATTAGAAACGTACATCAAATTGTTGGTGATTTTACAGACTCAAAAGTACAAAAAGATCTAAAAGAATTAATTAATACAAAAGCAGACGTTGTTTTGTCTGATATGGCAGAAAATACTACAGGTAATAAAAATATAGATGCAATAGTTACTGGTGAATTATGTAAATCAGCAATGGATTTTGCAAAGGGAATATTGAGCAAAAATGGTGTATTTGTCTCAAAAATTTTTATGGGCCTATCATTTAACGAGATTGTAGCTGAGGCAAAAAGTATCTTCAAAGAAACACATGTTTATAAACCACTTTCTAGCAGGAAAGAGTCTAAAGAAAGTTTTATAATATGTAAAATTTTACGCTAGATACTTTTATTTTTAAGAAAATCATATATACATGGATATGGGTCCTATAAAAGAATCACTCACATTCGATGATGTAATGCTTATGCCAAGATACTCAGATGTATTACCATCTGAAGTAAGCACTACGACCAAACTTCAAAAAAATTTAAAACTTAAAATTCCATTAATGTCATCTGCTATGGATACTGTAACGGAATCAAAAATGGCTATAGAAATAGGCAAGCTTGGAGGAATTGGAATAATTCACAGAAACCTATCAATAAAAAAACAAATTCAAGAAATTAAAAAAGTTAAATCAATAAAAATATTAGTAGGCGCAGCCGTAGGTGCAAGTGAACAAGAGATGATTAGAGCTAAAAGTATTTTAAAAGAAAATCTTGATATTATTGTAGTTGATACAGCTCATGGACATAGTAAAAAAGTTGCAGAAATAGTTAAAATGATAAAAAAGATTAAACCTAAGAAAACATCTTTATGTGCTGGTAATATTGCATCTCCTGAAGCTGCAATTTTTTTATCAAAAATTGGAGTGGATATAATTAAAGTTGGAATTGGTCCTGGATCTATTTGTACAACAAGATTAGTTGCTGGTATAGGTGTACCTCAATTGAGTGCAATAATAGAAATTAAAAAAGCTTTAAAAAATAAAAAAATTTCAATTATTGCAGACGGTGGAATTAAATTTTCTGGAGATATTGCAAAAGCCTTAGCTGCAGGTGCTGACGCTGTAATGATAGGTTCTTTATTTGCTGGATCAGTTGAAGCTCCTGGAAAACTAATAAAAAAAAACGGTAAATTGTTCAAAAGTTTTAGAGGGATGGGATCAGTCGGAGCCATGAATAAAGGTTCAGCAGATAGATATTCACAAAAAATTCAATCTGATAGTTCAAAATATGTTGCTGAGGGTGTTGAAGGGTATGTTAAATTCAAAGGCAAAGTAGATAAAATTATATATCAATTAGTAGGAGGTTTAAAATCGTCTATGGGATACTTAGGCTCAAAAAAAGTAATTAATTTAAGGAATAAAGCAAGCTTTATTAAAATTACTAAAGCTGGATTTTATGAAAGCATGGTTCATAATCTCGATGAAATAAAAAAATAGATATAAAATGAGAAAACTACTTTATTTAATACTGCTTATAACACTTTCACTTTTTACAGATTTAAATGCAAAAGAGGATTTTTTTAATGAAGCAAAAAATGAATTTGATAAAAAAAATTACAAAGAATCTAAATTTTTGTTTCAAAGAAATATAGTTTTTAATCCTAAGAATGCAGAATCTTATCTTTACTTAGCAAAGATTTACGAAGTAGAGGAAGATCAAAAAAAAACAAAAAAAAATATAGAAACAGCATTATTGTTAGAGCCAAATAATGAAGAAGCAACATTAATGCTTATAGAGATTGAGCTTGAAAAATCAAATTTTTCTGTTGTTGAAGAATTGCTAAGCAAGTTTGAAGTGATATGTGAAACAAAATGCGATCAAAAATCGTCAATAAGAGATAAACTAAAAAATCTTCAGGCAGATGGATAAAACTGACAGCGCTTTATCCAAAATATTAATTATTGATTTTGGATCTCAATTTACTCAATTAATAGCAAGAAAAATACGAGAACTAGGAGTTTATTCTGAAATTTTTAGTCATAATAAATCAAATAAGATAAATCTTCAAAATGTAAAAGGTATAATTCTTTCTGGAGGACCATTGAATGTATATCAAGATAAAAAAATAAAATTTGATAATACAATTTTGAAAAAAAATATTCCAATTCTTGGAATTTGTTTTGGACATCAGATAATTTCAAAAGAATTTGGTGGTAAAGTTAAGAAGTCAAAATTTAGAGAGTTTGGTTTAGCCGAAGTTACAAAAATAAAAAAAAGTTTATTATTAAAAAATTTTTTTGATAAAAAAAATAAAAGTAAAGTTTGGATGAGCCATTCTGATCAAGTTACAAAACTACCTAGGGGATTTAAGACAGTGGCATATAGTAAAAATTCAAAACTAGCTATTATAGAGAATTCTTCAAAAAAAATTTATGGTGTGCAATTTCATCCTGAGGTTACGCATACAACAAAAGGAAAACATATTTTAAAAAATTTTTTATTTCTAATTTGCAAAATAAATAGAAATTGGTCGTCAAAGCAACAGAAAAAGAAATTGATTAATGATGTGAGGTCAATGGTTGGAAATAAAAAAGTTATTTGTGCTTTATCAGGAGGTGTCGATAGTAGTGTTGTTGCTAAATTGTTACATGAAGCGATAGGCAAGAAACTTTCATGTATTTTTGTTAATACAGGCCTTCTAAGAAAGAATGAAGAGATTGAAGTAATTAAAACATTTAAAAAAAGATTAAAAATGAATTTAATATATGTAAACGCAAAAAATATTTTTTTAAATAAACTTAAAAATGTTTCTGACCCAGAAAGAAAAAGAAAAATTATAGGAAATTTGTTCATTAAAATATTTGAAAAATACTCTAAAAGAGTTAAAAATGTTGAATTTCTTGCTCAAGGCACACTTTATCCAGATCTAATTGAGAGTAAATCTGTAACAGGAAGTCAAACATCTAAAATCAAGTCTCATCACAATGTAGGAGGGCTTCCGAAAAAAATGAAGTTAAAATTAGTTGAGCCATTGAAATTCTTATTTAAGGACGAAGTTAGAAAACTTGGTCTAGAACTTAAATTAAGTAAGGAAATAATAAATCGACATCCTTTCCCTGGTCCTGGTTTAGCGATCAGAATGCCTGGTAATATTACTAAAGAAAAAATATCAATACTCCAAGAAGCTGACAATATTTTTATTAATGGATTAAAATCTAATAATCTTTACCACAAAATATGGCAAGCATATGCAGCATTATTACCAGTAAAGACTGTTGGTGTGATGGGGGATAATAGAACTTATGAATATATGTGCTTATTAAGAGCTATTACTTCTGAGGATGGAATGACTGCAGATTTTTTTAGCTTTAATAAAGAATTTATGCAGAATATATCAAATAAAATTATAAATAACATCAAGGGGATAAACAGAGTAGTCTATGATGTAACATCTAAGCCTCCAAGCACAATTGAACTAGAATGACAAAAAAAAACAACCAAGATTATGAATTAAACCCAAATCTCGTTATTTTAAAAGACAATAAAGCAAAATGGTATTTACCAGAGACGAGACGAGGTGGATATAGAAACTTACATAAAATAAATAGATATGGAGTTTTATTGAGATCTGAT
Source organism: uncultured Pelagibacteraceae bacterium (assembly GCA_902543245.1). Taxonomy (GTDB): domain Bacteria; phylum Pseudomonadota; class Alphaproteobacteria; order Pelagibacterales; family Pelagibacteraceae; genus Pelagibacter. The sequence continues at coordinate 84,629 of CACBXQ010000006.1, forward strand.
TTAGTTCTTAAACTAAGAGATAACTACCAAAAAAATATTGCTGAAAAAGAAAAAGTTAAAGAATTAATTAACCACAGGTATTTCTGTTCACTTATAGTTGGAAAAGGGAATGAGATTTTTTTTGAAAAATATGCTGATGATTTTACTCAAGACCAACCTCAAACAATTATGTCAATAACTAAAATGTTTCTCAATTTATTTATTGGGGAATTAATTGAGAGCAAAAAAATAGATGTTAACAATAAAGTTTCTTATTATTTACCTAATATTGGATCAGGATATGCATCTGCAAAAATACAAGATGTTCTAAACATGAATATTATCAATTCATACAGTGAAGATTATACTGATCCTTATACATCATCCTATTTACACGAGTCTGTCTGTGGATGGAGACTCCCAGAAAAACTCGGAGAGGTTCAAGCACAAGAAGACTATTTAAATTCAATTAAAGCTAATGAAGATAATGACCTAACTAATCATACAGACATAGCACACTATAAGTCTGCAAATACAGATGTAATTGGATTAATTGTTGAAAAAGTAAGTGGCAAATCATTAAGAGACTGGATGTTAAAAGCAGTAGAGGTAGCAGGTTTTGAAGATGCACTTTACATGGGAACTGACCGTTATGGCATGCCCTGGATTTCAGGAGGAGGATGTCTAACAACTAGAGATTTTCTCAGATATGGATTGTTATTTTCTAATCTTGGCAATGGTGTAGGCGATAGAAAAATTGGTTCATCATCATTTATTGAGAAAACTCTAACAAATAGCGGGCCAAAATATATGGAGCTTGGTAATAATAAATTTGTTTATTACTCTAATTCTACAATGAGATCAGGCGATTGGATTGGGCATTCAGGTCTTGGAGGGCAATTTTTAGCGATAAATCTTAAAACCCGTATTGTAGCGGCTTACTTTTCAGTCATTGATACACCTTCAGGTACAGATGAAGAATATAAAAAAAAAATGATTAATATGCTTGATGAAATTGTATCTGAAAATTATTAATTAAATAAATGAATTCTAAAATTAAAAAAATATTATCAAAAAAAAACAAAAAAAAAATAATCTGTCTAACTGCTTATTCAAAAAGTTTTGCTGAAGTAACCGATAAATATGCAGATATAACTTTAGTAGGCGACTCTCTTGGATCTGTATTATATAATTACGACACCACTAAAAAAGTTACTTTAAACCAAATGATAGAACATTCTAAAAGTGTAAGAAAAGGAATAAAAACAAGTCTCATGGTGGTTGATATGCCCTACAACACGTATAGGAATAAAAAAGAGGCGTTAATTAATGCAAAAAAAATAATTAAAAGTACTAAATGTGATGCTGTTAAAATGGAAGGTGGTACAAAAATAAAAGATATAACTCAACATCTTATAAAAAATAAAATACCTTTAATGGGTCATTTAGGTTTACTCCCACAAACAGCAGGCAAGTTTAGGTTTCAAGGAAAGAATAAATCTGAGAAAAATAAACTTCTTAAAGAGGCCAAACTTTTGGAAAATCTGGGTGTTTTTTCAATGATACTTGAGTGTGTTGAAACATCAACAGCAAAAGAAATAACCAAAAGTATTAAAATACCAACAATTGGAATTGGATCTTCCGTGCATTGTGATGGTCAGGTTTTAGTGACGGATGACCTATTAGGATTAAATGAAACCAATATAAGATTTGTTAAAAAATTTGCTAATATCAAATCTGCAATAAAAAACGGCCTAAAAAAATTTAAGAAAGAAGTGACAAACAAAAATTATCCATCCAAAAAATACTCTTATTAAAAGTATTGCTTAAATGCATCGTTAATATTAACGATCCCAGCATCAGCTAAGCCACCAATTATTAGCTGTATTGCAACTATAAAAATAAAAGCTAATCCAACATAAGCAATCCATAAGTGTTTTTGAATATAGTTTGCTAGATATGTTGCTAGTGCACCAGTTAGAACGACAGATAAAACTAATCCAAAAATCATAAATCCAAAATGACCTTTAGATGCGCCAACTACACCTATAACATTGTCAAAACTAATAGTAATATCTGCAAATAAGACTTTGTATATACTTTTTATAAAGGATGGTTCTCTTGATTTTTTCGTTGGAGATTTAATTTTTTGTATTTCAAAAAGATCTTTTCTTAAATCATTTACAATCCATACTAATAATAGACCTCCAAGTATTTTGATCCAATAAAACTTAAAAAGATAGGTAGCGAATATTGCAAAAATTACTTTAAATACCAAAGCACCTACTACTCCCCAAAATATTATTAGTTTTCGATTTTTTGGTACAAAGTTGGATGCGATTAACCCAATAATTATTGCATTATCTGCTGCAAGTATAATGTCAATAAATATAATCTGAGATAATATTATAGCTTCTTCAATCAATGTAGTCTCTTATTTAAATTTTTAATTACTATTTAAATATTAATTAATTATGTCTGATTTGTGAAACTAATATTTAGATTTTTTAGTTCCATCTATAATTTCTTTTAATTCATTATATTCTTCACAATTAC
>CACBXQ010000007.1 GCA_902543245.1 uncultured Pelagibacteraceae bacterium
GGCTAAATATTTTAATCTTTCTATACGAGCATAGTTTGGATTAGCATTAATAAATTCTGCATAATCATAAAATGATGCTTTATTGTTACTGGTTAATAAAAATCTCCATTTTATAAAATTGCTAATACTTTTTTTCTTACTCTTTCTTGAATGCTTAACAGCATCATTCCACATACCTTTTTCCATTAAATTAATTGATTTCTTCGCTATATTAAAATCTCTATCGGTATAATATTGTGACGAACCTCTATAATTTTTAAGTTCTTTTTTTTACTATCAGTGGTTTTTTTATAGGTAAAAGAAATTCATTTTTTGTAGGTTTAGTTTTTTTTGTTTCAATAATTATTTCATTATTGATATTTGGTTTCTTTTTGGGTTTAATTATTCCACTAAAAGTTTTGTCAGAATCAATTATTTTTGGTTTTATTTTTGGTAAAATATTAATTTCTGCATTGATAGAAAAAGTGGATAAAATTAGAGAAATAAGTATAAAGCTTATAAAAAATGATCTATTGTGATACATAAGTTTTTACTAATTAATTTATAAATAATGTTATAAGGTTTTATGTTTAAAGGTTCAAATGTTGCTTTAATTACCCCTTTCAAGAATAATGAGCTCGATGTAGATGCATATTTAAAGCTAATTCATTTTCATTTGGAAAATGGTACCAACGGACTTGTCCCAGCAGGTACAACGGGTGAATCTCCAACATTAAATCACAAAGAGCATGAAAAAGTCATAGAAATTTGTATTAACGAGGCCAAGGGTAAAATTCCAGTAATCGCTGGAACAGGTTCTAATTCAACTGAGGAAGCAGTTTCTTTAACTAAACATGCAGAAAAAGCTGGTGCTGATGGAGCTTTAGTAGTCACTCCTTATTATAACAAACCAACCCAAGACGGCCTGTATCAACATTATAAAAAAATAAATGATAATACCAATATACCTATAATAATTTATAATATTCCAAGTAGATGTGTTATCGATATGTCAGTTGATACTATGGCTAGATTATTTGAATTAAAGAATATTGTTGGTGTTAAGGACGCAACAGGAGATTTAAATCGACTTGATCAAACAATAAAAAAATTAGGTTCTGAATTTATTCAGTTAACAGGTGAGGATGGATTGGCATTTAAATTTAATCAAAGGGGTGGAGTAGGTATAATTTCAGTAACAGCGAATATTGCTCCAAAGATGTGTTCGGATATGCAAAAATATTCTAAATCTGATTCTCAAAGTGAAATTAAAGAAGCAGAAAAAATTGATCAAATGCTACAACCATTACATAAATCATTGTTTATAGAAAGTAATCCAGCACCAACAAAGTATGCTGCAAAACTCTTGGGATTATGTAGTGATGAAATTAGACTTCCATTAGTAAATATTAAAAAAGAAACTGAAGAAGAGGTTGAAAAGGCATTATCATCCATTAAACTTTTAAAATGAGTACCAAAACCAATCCTGGTTTGAAAATTATTTGTTTAAATAGAAAAGCAAGCTTTAATTATTTTTTTGAGCAATTAATTGAGGCAGGTATAGTACTTAAGGGATCAGAAATTAAATCAATTAGAAATGGAAAAGTTAATATCTCTGAGTCATATGCTGTTGAAAAAGGGGGAGAGATTTTTTTGGTAAATTCGCATATAGCTTCTTACAAAGAGGCAAGTTACTCAGATCATAATCCTACTGACGAAAGAAAACTTCTTTTTAATAAAAAAGAAGTTAATAAACTGATAGGTAAAGTTAATCGAGATGGCTTCTCTTTAATACCTACAAAAATGTACTTTAAAAAAGGAAAAGCTAAACTTGAAGTTGCTATTGCTAAGGGTAAAAAAAAATATGACAAAAGACAAACTATTAAAAATCGTCAATGGAATAGAGACAAATCAAGATATGTTAGAAGATCAAGTTAATTCAGTTTATTTAGCTATTGGATCAAACCTAGGTAATAAAATTCAAAATATTCAAAAAAGTATTTTTTTCTTAAGTAGGAGGGTAAGTATAACTAAAATTTCTGGATATTATGAAACACCATCATGGCCAGATAAAAAAAAACCTAAATTTGTTAATGTTGTAATCCAGGTACATACTATATTAACCATAATTGAACTCTATAACCTTTGTTTAAATATTGAAAAAAATTTAGGAAGATTAAGGCATGGAAAAAATGATCCACGTACTTGTGATATAGATATAGTTGATTTCAATAATAGAGTTATTTATGACTTCAAAAATAAACTCTTTTCACCACATAAATCAATGCATAGAAGAAATTTTGTATTAATACCATTACTTGAAATATCAAAAAATTGGTTTCACCCTAAAAAAAATATGAAAATTATTAACTTAATATCAAAATTGCCTCCAAGAGACCTAATGTCTATTAAAAAAATTTAAATTTAGTGTTATAATTAAAAATGCTTAAACCTGATGAACTAATTAACAAAGTAAAAAGCTATAATAAATTTTTAAATCCTGATGCTTTATCAAAGGCTTATGATTTTGCCTTAAAAGCTCATCAGAAACAAAAAAGAGATGAAGGATCTCCATACATCATACATCCCGTAGCTGTTGCAGATATTTTGACTGAACTTAAACTTGATAGCGCAACTATAGCTACAGGTCTTTTACATGATACAATTGAAGATACTCATGCAACGTATGAGACAGTTAAGGAAGAGTTTGGTCAGGAAGTAGCAGACTTAGTAGACGGTGTTACAAAAATTTCTGTATTTGAAAATAAAGCTAACTCAAATTCAAAAGCTGAAAATTTTAGAAAATTAATTATTGCAACATCAAAAGACATAAGAGTTTTGTTAGTGAAATTAGCTGATAGGCTTCACAACATGAGAACAATTCACTTCGTAAAAGATAAAGAAAAACAAATCAGAAAAGCTAAAGAAACAATGGAAATTTATTCACCACTAGCTGATAGAATGGGCATGAATACAATAAGAGATGAATTAGACGATCTGTGCTTTAAAGTTTTAAATGATGAAGCGAGAGAACTTATTAAGAAAAGATTAGATGAAATCAAAGAAAATAATTTATCAAGCTTTGAGACTCTTTCTGATGAATTTTTGAATGTATTAAATAAACATAAAATAAATGTTAAAATTTTTGGAAGAGAAAAGACACCATTTTCAATCTGGAGAAAGATACAAAAAAAAAGAATTTCATTAGAGCAGATCACAGATATTATTGGTTTTAGATTAATTCTTGATAATGTAGATGATTGCTATAAAGCTTTAGGTATTTTTCATACCGAATGGACATGTATACCGGGTAAATTTAAAGACTATATCTCATCACCTAAAATAAATGAATATAAATCATTACACACATCTATTCTTGGGCCAAACAAGAGACCAATAGAGATTCAATTAAGAACAATGCAAATGCATGAATTTGCACAAAGAGGTATAGCTTCTCATTGGAAATATAAATCCTCAGAAAAGTCAAATTCATTAACTTGGAAGGAATATGATTGGTTAAAAGATTTAGTGGATATTATTGAAAGAAATGAAAATCCTGACCATTATTTTGAATATACAAAACTTCAAATGTTTCAGGAAAATGTTTTTTGTTTTACACCTAAAGGATTGATAATTAAGCTTCCCAAAGATGCGACCCCAATAGATTTTGCTTATGCAGTACATACTAAAATTGGTGATACAGCAGTAGGATGTGAAATTAATGGTCAAGAAAGTCCTCTGCAAAGTAAACTTAATAATGGAGACATGGTTAAAATAATTAGATCAAAAAATGTTTCCCCATCTTTACATTGGATAAACACTACAATGACTGGTAAAGCCAGATCAGCAATAAGGAGACATTGGCAACAAAAAGACACTAATCCAGATGGAGATAAAAAGGACTATAATGCTATTTTATGGCTTTCATTGCCAGACATTCCAGGAAAATTAGGTGAGGTTACAACCTTAATAGGAACAAACCAATTAAATATATCAAGTGTAGAAATGACTGAAAAATCATCTAAATATATCAACTTTAAATTTAATTTAATTATTAGTGATCTGAAAAACTTTACAAATCTTATAAGTGAGCTAAAACAAAGAGACTTTGATTTCAGAATAATAAGAAATAAAGATAAAAAAAATGCTTTCTTTAAAAAATTCTTTAGCAATTTTAAAAAAAACTAATGCTCTTATTGAGGGTCATTTTGTTTTGTCATCGGGTAGACATTCGGGTCAATATGTACAATGTGCTAAACTTTTAAGTAAACCAAATTATAGCAAAAAGATCTGCATTTCTTTATCTAAAAAAATTAAAAAAAATTATAAAAATATCAATCTGATTTTAGCTCCTGCAATTGGTGGAATTATAATTGGTTATGAAATTGGCAGATTGCTAAATTTAGAAACAATTTTTTGTGAAAGAGTAAAAAAAAAATTTCAATTAAGAAGAGGTTTTGTAATTCCAAAGAATTCTAATGTATTGATAGTAGAAGATGTAATAACAACTGGTAAATCTAGTTTAGAATGTGTAAATTTAATAAAAAACTCTAAAGCTAAATTATTAGGTTTTGCATGTATAATTGACAGATCTGAAAAAAAATCACTTAAAATTAAAACTAAAATTATCTCACAAATAAAGATTAACATAAAAACTTATACTAAAAAAAATATTCCAAATAATTTAAAAAAAATACCAATATCAAAACCAGGTAGCAGGTTTATTCTATGAAAAAACTTGGCGTTAACATTGATCATATTGCAACATTGAGAAATGCCAGAGGTGAGGATCATCCAAATATTTTATTTGCTGCTAAATATGCTTATAAAAAAGGTGCTGATTCAATCACGATTCATTTAAGAGAAGATAGAAGACATATTAAAGATTATGATCTAAAGCAGATAGTTAAAACAAAAATACCCTTAAATTTAGAATTAGCTGCATCTAAGAGTATGGTAAAAATAGCACTTAAAAATAAACCAGATTATATTTGTATAGTTCCAGAAAAAAGAAAAGAGATTACAACAGAAGGTGGATTAAACTTAAAAAAAAATACTATCTTTCTGAAAAAAATAATTAAAATTTTCAATAGCAATAAAATTCGAACAAGTTTATTTATTGACCCAAATATTAAGTCAATAAATCTATCAAAGGATATAGGTACAAAATGTGTGGAACTTCACACAGGAAAGCTTTCTACTTTAATTAAAAAAAAACTAAATTATTCTTTCGAACTTGAAAAAATTAAAAAATGTGCCCTACTGGGCAAATCATTAGGTATAGAGGTACATGCTGGTCATGGCATGGATTACAAAACTACAAAGATATTATCTAAAATCAATGAAATTAGTGAATTTAACATTGGTCATTTCTTAATAGGTGAGTCAATATTTAATGGTCTTGGAAATACTATAAAGAAATTTAAAAATTTAATGAAATAATTATGAAAATTTATGGCATTGGATCTGATATAATATCTAATATTAGAATTAAAAAAAATTTAAAAAATAAAAAATTTTTAAAGCGAATATTTTCCATGGAAGAGATTAAAAAGGGTAGTAAATTAAAAAACAAGTTTATGTATTTTAGTAAAAGATTTGCTGCTAAAGAAGCTTTTGTTAAAGCTCTAGGCACAGGTTTTAGAGATAATATTAATTTTAATTCTATTTCAATATTAAATGATAATAAAGGAAAGCCTTATATAAAGTGTGAAAAAAGTCTAAATAAAAAAATAAAAGCTTTTACAAAAAAGAAGAAACTAAATATTTTCATATCGTTAGCAGATGAAAAAGACTATTCATTAGCATTTGTTATAATTCAATAAAATGATTAGTAAAAAATTTATTTCAGAAAATTTAAAAACAATTTTTTATGCTATTATAATAGCTGTATTTATAAGATCTTTATTTTTTCAACCATTTTATATTCCATCCTCATCTATGGAACCTAATTTGTTAGTGGGTGATAGATTATTTGTTTCAAAATATTCTTATGGTTATAGCAAACATTCATTCCCTTTTAGCCCAAAAATCTTTAATGGGAGACTTTTGTTTAACGAACCTCAAAGAGGAGATGTTGTAGTTTTTAAAACACCTTCAGATAATAGGACTGACTATATTAAGCGTTTAATAGGACTTCCAGGTGATGTTATTCAATTTATTGATGGTAATTTGTACTTAAATAATAACCAGGTTTTTAAATCGATAATTTCAAAAGATGATAGAATATATTGTGGTTCTACAACTATAGAAACATATACATTCAGTGAAGAGTTATCTAATTTAGTAAAATTTAATACAGTTTATAGAAAAAATGGTGGCTATCAAAACTCTGATAAATTTAAAGTACCTGCTAATCATTATTTTTTTCTTGGTGATAATAGGGATTGTTCAAAAGATAGCAGATTTTTAGGAAGTGTAGGCTATGTTCACAAGGAAAACTTAGTAGGTAAAGCTAGATTTATATTTTTTTCTTCTGACTATAGAATTGGCTCAATTTTAAAATTTTGGAAATGGAATGAAACTATAAGATTTGAAAGGTTTTTTAAAATAATTAATTAATGAGTAAAATTAATTTAATAGAATTAGAGAGAACTATAAATATAAATTTTATAAATAAAGAAAATCTTATTTTATCCTTGACCCATAAGAGTCATAACTCGAAAATTAATAATGAAAGATTAGAATTTATAGGTGATAGAGTTCTAGGTTTAATAATATCATCCGAATTGCTAAAAATTTATCCTAACCAAAAAGTTGGCTATCTTGACAAAATGTTTTCATCAATGGTTAATAAAAGAACTCTTCTTAATATAGGAAAAAAGATAGGTTTAGAAAAATTTATTATTGGTGGTAGTACTTCAAAAAAAAATATAGAAGATAAAATAATATCTGACACTTGTGAGGCTCTAATTGGAGCGATATTTTTAGACTTTGGTTATATTAAAGCTAAAAAGTTTATTCTAAATTACTGGGAAAAATATTTTAAACTTAATACAACCTATCAAGTAGATTCAAAAACAAAATTACAGGAATATTCATTAAAGAAATATAAAGTTCTTCCAATATATAAACTTATCAGCAACAGTGGACCAAGACATAAACCTATATTTAAAATTGGAGTAAGATTAAAAAATACTAAGTTTGTTTATGCAACTGGTTCATCTAAAAAGAATGCTGAATCAAAGGCAGCTGAAATTCTATTAAAGAATATTGGTGTTGAATGAGCTGGAGCGATACAGGTTATCTAATTAGTAAAACTAAATACAACGAAAACTCATCTATAGTTGAATTTTATACAAAAGCTCATGGAAAATCTACTGGTATAATTTTTGGATCAACATCAAAAAAAATTAAAAATTATTTACAAATAGGAAATAAGTTTTTTTTAAACTATATTTCTAAAAACGATAACAAAATAGGTTATTTTAAAGTAGAAATATTAAAAGCTTTTGGTCCATATTTCTTTGAGGATAAACAGAGACTACTTTGTCTTACTTCCTCATTAAAATTAATTAAAATTTTAACTGTTGAGGCAGAAACAAATGAAAAAATTTTTAATTTATTAGATGCACTTTTTGAAATTATTACTAACGATAAGTGGATTAAAAAATATATTTTTTGGGAACTTAATTTATTAAAATATAATGGATATGACCTTAATTTAGAAAAAATAGCTAAAACAGAAATTACAGATAAAAAAAAGAGGTATTTTGTAGAATCTAAAACAGAAAAGAAATATGTACCTAATTTTATGATTGAACCAGATTTAGATGAGAATAATTTGAATAATCTAATAGCCGGTTTAGTTTTAGTAGGTGATTATCTTGATAAAAGTATTTTAAGACCAAATAATTTAATTTATCCTATTGATAGAACAAATTTTATTAATTCATTAAAGTAATTATTTTAATACATTAGCTAATTGATAGGCAAAGTATGTAACTATTGCACTGCAACCAGCTCTTTTAAACGAAATTAAACTCTCTAAAATAGCATCATCTTTAATTATTTTTCTTTTAATACCATTCATTATAAGTGAATATTCACCTGAAACTTGATAAGCGAAAACTGGTATTTTGAATTCTTCTTTAATAGAACTGATAATGTCTAAATATGGCAAGCCAGGTTTAACCATCACAATGTCTGCACCTTCTTTAATATCTAACGATATTTCTCTTAACGCTTCTTTTTTATTTTTGTAATCCATTTGATAATCTTTTTTATCATTTTTTAAATTTTTTCTAGATCCTATAGCTTCTCTAAATGGTCCATAGTAATTAGATGCAAATTTAACAGCATAAGAAAGTATTTGTACCAATTCAAAATTATTTTTATCTAATATCTTTCTTATTTGACCAACTCTTCCATCCATCATGTCAGATGGTGCTATTACATCACACCCCATTTGTGCTTGTAGTAATGATTGTTTGCATAATATCTCTACAGTTTTGTCATTATTAACGTAATTATTTTCTAATATTCCATCATGCCCGTGCGATGTATATGGATCTAAAGCTACATCAGTCATTATGCCAATTTGATTTTTGTATCTATCTTTTATGTATCGAATGCTTTTGCAAACAAGATTGTCTTCATTTAAAGATTCTGATCCTTTTAAATTTTTTAATTTTTGATTCGTGTAAGGAAAAATTGATACCATAGGTATTCCATTTTTAATTGCTTTATCAACAATTTTTCCTAAATTATTGATACTATATCTGTTTATACCGGGCATATTTTTTATGGTTTGAATTTTATTTTTTCCTTCCATTACAAATATGGGCATTATAATGTCATTGGAAGATAGGTTTGTTTCCTCTAATAATCTTCTTATCCAAGCTTGTTTTCTGTTTCTTCTCAGTCTTAGTTGTGGGTATTTACCTGTGATAATCATTATCAAATAATATTTTTATGTGCGACAATAGTTATATATATTATAGTATTAAATATAGTAATTAATAAAAAATTAGCATGAATAATATAAGTTCTATTAACAAATTCAATTTAAAATCACAAAATGATGATTTTCATAAACAAGATATATCTTTTGATATAAATAAACTTCAAGAAGCTTGCAATGAAATACTTGCAATGAAAGGTTTTGATACTAGTTTGGGCATTCCTCACTTTGCATCAATTTCATTAAACCAAATCCCTGGTGATCCAGACTCTATTAAAGGAAGTAAGATTAGAGGTGTCTATTGGACCAAACCAGATTCATCAGGAAAAGAGGTATCAAGAGATATTGATATTGATGAAACTAAATACACTGAATTTGTAAAAGACTTTGAACATACTTATTTTAAATTTGTTTTTGATGAGTTAAGCAAACGTTATAAGTTAGGTAGAGTAAGATTATTATTAAAAGAACCAAGATCAACTTTAAGTTGGCACCGTGATCCGGAACCTAGATTACATATACCTATATTTACAAATCCAGGAAGTATGATGGTAATAGAGGACAGAGCAAAGCATATGCCGGCTGATGGAGGTGTTTGGATAACAAACAATGTAAAATATCACAATGCATTTAATGGTGGTGAAGAGAATAGAGTTCATCTAGTTGCATGTGTTTTAGACTATAAATTTAATTAAATTTAAAATATACTATCAATATTGAAAAAAATATTAATAGCTTCTGATCATGCTGGTTTTAAATTAAAAAAACAGCTTATACCATTAATAGAAAAAAAATTTAAACTTAATGATTTAGGTCCCGTAAATGATAATTCTATTGATTATCCTGATTTAGCCTTAAAACTCTCAAAAAGAATATCCAAAAGCAAAAATCTCTTTGGTATACTTATTTGTGGTTCAGGAATGGGTATGGCTATGGCCGCAAATAAGGTAAAAAACGTAAGAGCGGCTTTATGTTATAGTACTAAAAACACCAAATTATCTAGATTGCATAATAATGCAAACATTATTACACTAGGAAGTAGGTTGACTAGTAAAAAAAAAGCAATACAACTAATAAGTCTATTCTTATCGACAAAATTTGAAGGGGGTAGACATTTAAGGAGAATTAAAAAAATATAATATGTCAAGTGAAAGCAAATATATAAACGATCAATACAAAAGTTTCTTTGAAGATAGTTTATCAAAAACTGATCCAGAGTTACATAAAGCAATAAACGATGAACTAAGAAGACAGCAACAACATATAGAGTTGATAGCTTCAGAAAATATTGTGTCCCAAGCTGTGTTAGAAGCTCAGGGTTCAGTTTTAACAAATAAATACGCAGAAGGTTATCCTGGAAAAAGATATTATAACGGTTGTGAACATGTTGATGTTGCTGAAAATTTAGCCATTGAAAGATTAAAGAAATTATTTAATTGCAAATTTGCTAATGCTCAACCTCATTCTGGTGCACAAGCTAATGGAGCAGTTTTTTTAGCATTGTTAAAACCAGGTGATACTTTTTTAGGAATGAGTTTAAATTCGGGTGGTCATATTACACACGGTTTAAAAATATCAATGTCAGGTAAATGGTTTAATGCAATAAGTTACGATGTTGATCAAAAATCTGAATTAATTGATTACGATGAAGTTGAAAGATTGGCTTTGGAAAACAAACCTAAACTTATTATTGCAGGTGGTAGCGCATATTCTAGAGTAATTGATTTTAAAAGATTTAGAGAAATTGCAGATAAAGTAGGGGCTTACCTTATGGTAGACATGGCTCATTTTTCTGGTTTAGTTGCAGGTAAAGGATACCCCAATCCATGTGATCATGCACATGTTGTAACATCAACTACACACAAAGTTTTTAGAAGCGCAAGAGGTGGAATTATTTTAACAAACCATGAAGACTTGGCTAAAAAATTTAATACAGCTGTATTTCCAGGTTATCAAGGTGGACCATTAATGCATGTTATAGCAGCTAAAGCTGCAGGTTTTTTAGAAGCTTTAAGACCAGAATTTAGAGAATACATAAACGCTGTTTTAGCAAATGCAAAAATTTTATCTGAAACTTTAAAAAATAACGGATTTAAAATATATTCTGGAGGCACAGATACTCATTTGATGCTAGTTGATTTAAGACCATTTAATGTTAAAGGAAATTTAGCTGCTGAAAGTTTATCTAGAGCAAATATTACATGTAATAAAAATGGAATTCCTTTTGATACTGAAAGCCCTATGGTAACCTCTGGTATTAGATTGGGTTCTCAAGCTGCAACCACAAGAGGTTTTGGATTAAAGGAATTTGAAAAAGTAGGAGAATTGATTACAAAAACAATACAAGGTTTATCACAAAATCCAGAAGATAATTCAAAAACTGAGAAAGAAGTAAGAGACGAAGTGATTAATTTATGTGCTTCATTTCCAATTTATAAAAATTTATAAATGATTTGTCCTTGCCCTAAAAAGGGAGAAACATCAGTCGTAGACTCCCGTTCTACTGAAGATGGAACAGCAATTAGAAGACGAAGGCTATGTGTTTGTGGTGAGAGATTTACCACATTTGAGAGAATTCAAATTAGAGCATTAATGGTTGTTAAGAAAAACGGAAGAAAATCAATATTTGATAGAGATAAACTGTCAAAATCTATTTATATAGCTTTAAAAAAAAGACCAATTGATACAGAAACAGTTGAAAAATTTATTAGCAAAATATCAAGAGCCCTTGAAGAAATTGGACAGTCAGAAATTTCTACCACAACTATTGGAACAATGGTTATGGAAGGACTAAAAGATCTGGACCCTGTTGCATATGTTAGATTTGCGTCTGTCTACAGAAATTTTAGAGAAGAAAAAGATTTTGTTCAATTTGTTGACAAGCTAGATGTCTACAAAAAGAAATAATCATACCCAAAAAGATAAATTTTATATGAAATTAGCTATTAACTTAGCTAAGAAAAGAATTGGTTTAACGGGAACTAATCCTTCTGTTGGATGTGTTATAGTAAAGAATGATACAGTAATTTCTACAGGTCAAACAGGTCTTAAAGGTTATCCTCATGCTGAAGTTGATGCTATAAATAATTGTAAAGAAAATATTTCTGGATCCTCAATTTATGTATCTCTAGAACCCTGCAGTCATTACGGAAAGACCCCTCCCTGTACAAATGCTATTATCAGAGCAAAAATTAAAAAAGTTTTTTATGGCATGGATGATATTGACAAAAGATCAGCAAATAAATCCTATGATTTATTTAAAAAGAAAAAAATTAAAGTGAAAAGGAATATTTTAAAAAATGATGCCATAGATTTATATAGATCATATAAGCATAATAAAATTCATGGATATCCATATATTGTTGGTAAAATTGCATGTTCAAGAGATTTTTATATCACAACAAAAAAAAGAAAAATTACTAATGATCAAAGCCATAAGGTTTCACATATACTTAGGTATCATAATAATGGGATCTTAATCTCATCAAAAACTGCTAATTATGATAATCCACAATTAAACTGCCGCATTCCTGGATTAGAAAATTATTCACCTGCAGTAATAATTATTGACAAAAATTTATCAATAAAAGTAAATTTGAACTTATTTATTAATCAAAAAAAAATTTATATTTTTTACAATAAAGAAAATATTAAAAAATATAAAATTCTTCGTAAAATGGGTGTAAATTTAATTAAGGTTGATCTGAAAAACAATATTATGAATTTTGATAAAATTCTTAAAAAAATCAAAGAAAAACAGATTAACCACTTATTAGTAGAAGGGGGTAAAATATTAACCAATTATTTTCTTAGTAATAATTTTTTTAATGAGTTTTACTTATTCAAATCATCTGTTAATTTGAAAAAATTAGGTAAAAACAACATCTTGGCAACGATAAATAAACTAGGTAAACATTTTAAAAATAAGCAAAAAATAAGTACATATTTGTCAAAGGATGAATTAATACATTATAAATAATTTGATATGTTTAATGGTATAATTTTTAATCAGGGTAAAATAGTTAAAATTAGCAAAACAGCTAATGGAATTAATTTATTTCTTAAATCAAAAATTAAACTGTCAAAAAAAAACTTAGGAATCTCTGTTAGCTGTGATGGTGTATGCCTAACTCTGATTTCTGTAAAAAAAGATATAATTGAATTCTATTTATCAAACGAAACAATAAATAGATCAAAATTTAGTAAATCAAAAATTGGTGATAAAATTAACTTAGAATTGCCTTTACAATTTAAACAAAGAATTTCTGGACATATTTGCCAAGGTCATGTTGATACAATATCTAGATTATCAAGTATAAATAAACATGGAAAATCTCAAGTCTTAGAGTTTGAAATTAAAACTACATTAAAAAAATATCTTATTGAAAAAGCATCAATTCTTATCAATGGTGTGTCACTTACAATTTCAAAAGTATTAAAAAATAGTTTTCAAATTTGGGTAATACCTCATACTTTAAAGTTAACTAACTTATCAATGTTGAAAAAAAATGACATCGTAAATGTTGAAATAGATATTTTATCAAAATATGTAAAGAAGTTTATAAATGAGAAAAAATAAATTTTCTTCAATTGAAGATATAATTAAAATTGTAAAACGTGGTGGAATGTACATTCTAGTTGATGACGAGAGCAAACATGATGAAATGGAAAATGAAGGTGACCTTATAATTTCTGCATCAGACGTAAATCCAAAAAAAATTAATTTTATGGCTAAATATGCTCGTGGATTAATTTGTTTAGCTATGGATAAAAATCAATCAAATAAATTAGGTTTAACCTTAGCTTCACCAGTAAACCAGTCTAGGAGTAAAACAGCATTTACATTTTCTATAGAAGCAAAAAAAGGTGTTACTACAGGTATTTCAGCATATGACAGATCTAAAACAATAAAAACAGCCTCTAAAGTAAATGCAAAAAAAACTGATATAGTTTCCCCAGGTCATGTATTCCCTGTTGTGGCAAGAGATGGGGGAGTTTTAGTAAGAGCTGGTCACACAGAAGCATCTGTTGATATATCAAAACTAGCAAAAAAAAAAAATTCTGCAGTAATTTGCGAAATAATGGCTGACGATGGTACAATGGCTACGGGAAAAACATTATTCAACTTCGCTAAAAAACATAAATTAAAAATTGCTAAAATTGAAGATCTGATCGCTTATAGACTAAAGAAAGAAAAACTAATCAAACTTAAAAAAAAATCAATTATCAATATAAAAAATCAAAATTATAAAATTCACATATATGAAAACCTTATTGATGGATCAGAGCATTTTGCTCTCATAAAGGGGAAATTAATAAATAAAAAAATTCCTAGAGTTAGAGTAATCTCATCAAATGTTGTAGAAAATTATCTTATAAATCAAAAGTTACCAAATTCATTCAACAAAACTCTAAATTATTTTAAAAAATTTAATAATTGCGTCCTTGTTTTTATTAGAGATCCTAAACTTGAATCTGTTACTCAGACATTAAAACAGTACAAAACAAAGACTTTTTATAAAAAAGGTAAGGATAAATTGATAAAAAACTATGGTATTGGTGCCCAAATAATTAAATCTTTGAATATAAAAAATATGATATTGGTTACAAGGTCAAAAAAAAAAGTAATTGGTTTAGAGGGCTATGGTATTAAAATACAGAAACAAGAAATAATAAAATGAAGAAAAAAATATTAATTGTCATTGCTAACTATTATGATGATATATCTAAAGGACTAATTACTTCTGCAAAAAAGGAGTTAAAATCTAATATAAAAATATCAATAATTTATGTACCTGGTGTCTTCGAAATACCTATTACGATAAAAAAAAATATAAAAAAATATGATGGTTTCATTGCATTAGGATGTGTAATAAGAGGTCAAACACCTCATTTTGATTTCATCTCTAAATCTACTACAGATGCTATAATGCTCTTATCGATTGAACACACTAAACCAATAGCAAACGGAATATTGACTTGTTTAAATAAAAATCAAGCTATCAAGAGAAAAAATAAAGGTAAGGAAGCAGCTATTGCTTTAAAATCAGTGCTATCGCAATAGAAATGACATTAAACTATACTCCTAAGAACAATCCAAGAGTAATAATAATACAAAAAATTTATGGAAAATATTTTAATAAAGATAATGTTGTTACTTACCCAAAACATAGATTTAAAAAATTCATAAAGGATGTAGTTTCAGGTACTATTGAACGTGATGAGTTAATTTCAAGTGAAATATCTAATCACTTAGAATCTGATTTAAAATTAAGCAATATGGACAAATTATTTCAGGTTATTATAAAATGTGCAATATTTGAGTTTTTATATAAACCTAATACTTCAAAAAAAATTATAATAAAAGAATATTTAAATGCATCTAATTTTTTTATAACAGAAGCACAAACTAAATATCTAAACGCATTACTTGACAAAATTTCAAAGCGAATAAGACTTAATGATGAATGAATTTACTTTGATTTCAACATATTTAAAAAAACTCATTAAAAATAATCCTAATGCACTTAATTTTAACGATGATGTTTTTTTTGAAAAAAAAAAACAACTAGTTGTTTCTATTGATACGTACAACGAAAAAATACACTTTCCTAATTTTTTAAATCCTGATTTTGTAGCTAAAAAGGTGTTAAGGTCATCTATTTCAGATTTAATTTCAAAAGGGGTCAAGCCAAAGTATTTTTTTATTTCTGCAAGTGGAAACTCGAAGCATTTCAATAGTAAAAATCTTAAAAAATTTACCCTAGCATTAAATAAAGAGCAAAAAAAATTTAATCTAAAATTATCAGGTGGTGATACTGTAAACTCCAAAAATTTATCATTTTCTATTACAATTCTTGGTTTTTCAAAAAAAATAGTTAAAAGAAATAATGCAGTTATTAATGATGATATTTATGTAGCTGGTAATCTAGGAGATAGTTTTGTTGGACTACAAATTTTAAATAAAAAATACAAAGTTAATAAAATATTGAGAAATTATTTTATCTCTAAATATTATTGTCCAGATTTAAGTATTAAGTTTTCAAATCATCTACACAGATTCGCAAATTCTTCTATGGATATTTCTGATGGATTAGTTTCCGATTTAACAAAATTAATTAATAAACAAAAACTCTCTTATGAATTATTTCTAGACAAAGTTCCAATCTCTAACAATTTATCTTTATTTTTAAACAAATTTAAAAAAAAAAAAGATAAATTTGTATGTAATGGAGATGATTATAAAATACTTTTTACTGCACCAAAATCGAAGAGAAAGTTTATAAAATCTCTTTCCATTAAAATGAATCAAAAGGTTTCAATAATAGGAAATATTAATAATTATAAAAAAAACAAAATTTTATTTGAGAATAAGGTTAAAAATTTAAGGAATTATCATGGTTATTCTCACAAATTTTAATAAGTTAATGATTGCCTTTTAGCCTTTATTTTGTATTGTCCCATTTTTAGAATTTAACAATATAACTATAAGGAATTTATGAGCTCATCTGTTGAAACAATTTTAATTTATACAATTATTGCTGGATTATTATCTATTGTGTATGGCTTTTTTACTGGCAAAAGTATACTAAGCTCGAGCTCAGGTAACTCTAGAATGCAAGAAATTGCATCAGCAATACAAATTGGTGCTAAGGCTTATTTAAATCGACAATACAAAACTATAGCTATTGTTGGCGTAGTTGTATTAATTATAATTAGTATTGCTTTTAGTCCATTAGTTGGTCTTGGTTATTTGATTGGAGCAACTTTATCTGGAATTGCTGGTTATGTTGGAATGTTAGTTTCAGTTCAAGCTAATGTGAGAACGGCAGAAGCAGCAAGAAAAGGTTTATCTGCCGGACTTTCTTTGGCATTTAGATCAGGTGCTGTTACTGGAATGTTAGTCGCTGGTTTAGCATTATTATCAATAGCAGTTTACTATTTTTTACTATTGAAATTCAATATTGATGAAAGAGAAATCGTAAATGCACTAGTTGCATTAGGTTTTGGAGCATCTTTAATTTCAATATTTGCACGTTTAGGAGGTGGAATTTTTACTAAAGGCGCAGATGTTGGTGCCGATCTAGTTGGGAAAGTAGAGGCAGGTATTCCAGAGGATGACCCAAGAAATCCTGCAGTGATTGCAGATAATGTAGGTGATAACGTAGGTGATTGTGCTGGTATGGCTGCAGACCTTTTTGAAACGTACGCTGTTACAATAGTTGCTACAATGGTTCTTTCTCACATTTTTTTTCATGGTGATCTAAATATGATGATTTACCCTTTAACTATTGGTGGTGCATGCATTATAACATCAATTATTGGTACTTATTTCGTTAAACTTGGTAGGGATAAAAATGTTATGAATGCTATGTATAAAGGCTTCATAATTACAGCAATAAGTTCTTTAATAATTTTATATCCCATAACTGACAAGGTTATAGGTTTTTCTTCTGAATATGTTGTCAACGATAAGTCTTTTACTGGCTTAAGTTTATATTTTTGTGGAATCGTTGGTTTAATTATAACAGGACTTTTAATTTGGGTAACTGAATATTACACCGGTACAGATTATAGACCTGTTAAAAGTGTTGCAGAGTCTTCAACTACTGGTCATGGAACCAATGTAATACAAGGCTTGGCAGTCTCTATGGAGGCTACCGCAATACCTGCGTTAATTATTGTTGCAGGAATTTTAATAACCAACGCTATAGCTGGTTTATTTGGCATAGCAATTGCAGTAACTACAATGTTAGCATTAGCTGGAATGGTTGTTGCGCTTGATGCTTATGGACCAGTAACAGATAATGCTGGAGGTATAGCAGAAATGTCTAATTTGCCAAAAAATGTAAGAAAAACAACTGACGCATTAGATGCAGTCGGAAATACAACAAAAGCAGTTACAAAAGGCTATGCAATTGGATCAGCTGGTTTAGGTGCTTTGGTTTTATTTGCAGCATATACAGAGGATATAAAATATTTTTCAACTGTAGCTGGATCAAAATTAGAAGGTATTGTAGTAAGTTTTGATCTATCAAATCCTTTTGTAGTAGTTGGCTTATTAATAGGTGGAATGTTACCTTATTTGTTTGGATCAATGGGTATGCAGGCTGTTGGCAGAGCAGGTGGTGCAGTTGTTGTTGAAGTTAGAAGACAATTTAAAAAAATTCCAGGTATCATGAAAAGAAAAGCTAAACCCGATTATGGAAAATTAGTTGATTTATTAACTAAAGCTGCAATTAAGGAAATGATTATACCCTCTTTGTTACCAGTTTTATCACCAATAGTTCTTTACATAATAATTTTACCGATAGGTGGGCAAGTTGCTGCTTTATCGTCAGTTGGAGCAATGTTGTTAGGAGTTATTATAACTGGCTTATTTGTTGCGGTGTCAATGACAGCTGGAGGAGGTGCTTGGGATAATGCAAAAAAATATATAGAAGATGGAAAATTTGGTGGTAAAGGATCTGAAGCTCATAAAGCAGCAGTCACAGGAGATACCGTTGGTGATCCGTACAAAGATACAGCTGGACCTGCCGTCAACCCTATGATTAAAATAACTAATATTGTTGCATTATTGTTGTTAGCTGTAATTGCTGGTTAATCCGAAACCTTTTTTTTACGTGTTCCTAGTGGATCATTTATTTTCCGAATTAATGTAGTTACAAAGTCATATACAAATGTTCTTTTTCTATATCCTATAGATGTATCATTTGGATTAAATTCAAGATCTTTCATATCCTCAATATTTTTTAAATCTTTTTTTACCAGTAACCCTTGATCATTTAATTCAAGGCTTAATACATTATTGACGAAAATTTTTTTTCGTCCAAAGCTTGTTAAATTTGTACCAGTTTTTTTTCTTTCTATATAAATCCACAAATCATTATTAAAACTACTTTTTGTAGATGGCTGACCTAAAAGCATTATTATGTCATTTTTATTTGATTCGTTTACTATTAAATCTTGTTGTTTTTTTTCCAAGAAATGAACGCCATGATTATTTTCAATTCTATTTAAATTACAGTTTGAAATACTTAAAAATAGTATTAATAATATTAATATTTTCATGACAAATAATTATTTAAATATTTATAACAATTTAGTAAACTTGACTAGAAATAAAAATTTATATCAAAATTTAAGTCAAAACGATACATTTTCTGATAGATTAACAATTTTACTATTTCATTTTTGTTTTTTTTTAAAACGCTTTAAAAGTGAAAATTCTAAGGAGGAAATGCAGAAAATACATGATTTTTTTTTCAGACAAATTGAATTATCTGTTAGAGAAATAGGCTATGGCGATGCATCTATTAATAAAAAAATGAAAAATTATGTTAATTTTTTTTATGATTTACTTGCCAAAATTGATAAATGGGATGATGAAGAATATAATAATAAATCTGTAATTCTTCAAAATTATTTTAAAAATACAAAAGATATTAGTTTTTTTACTGATTATTTTGATAAATATTGGGAATTTTTATTAAAAAGTTCTTTTAATTCATTTTTAAAAGGTGTAATTAATGCTAAAATTTAAATATGGCCGTTCCTAAACGTAAAACAACAAAATCGAGAGCTGGGAAGAGAAGATCCCATATTAAGTTTTCGTCGAAAAATATTGTGGAAGATAAAAAATCTGGCGAATACAGATTATCTCATCATATGGACTTAAAAACAGGTTTTTACAAAGGTAGACAGGTTCTAGATCCTAAAGAATAATAAATACTCATAATGTCAGAAAAAATAAAAATTGCAGTAGATGCAATGGGTGGTGATGGTTCTCCAAAAAAAATTATTGATGGTATTTTATTGCATCAAAAAATTTCGAAAAATGTTTTTTACCAATTATTTGGAGATAAGAATTTAATATTATCTAATATGACCAACTCTTTAGATAGAGATAGTTATGAAATAATTCATACTTCAGACAAAGTTATAGGTAATGACACACCATTGGGCGCTGCCAAAAGAGGAAAGAAAACTAGTATGTGGTTAGCTATTGAAAGTGTGAAGGAGAGAAAATCTGATATTATAATTTCAGCAGGTAATACAGGTGCTTTGTTAGTCTTAGCAAAATTAAATTTAAAAATGATTGAAAATATTGATAAGCCAGCATTATCTGCTCTCTGGCCTAATAGAAAAGGTATGAATGTTGTTTTAGATTTAGGTGCAAATATTGAATGTAGTGAAAAGAATCTAATAGATTTTTCAATAATGGGTTCTTCCCTCTATAAAGCATTATTTCATGAGAAAGATCCTAATGTAGCAATTTTAAATATAGGTTCTGAAGAAACTAAAGGTAACGAAATTATAAAAAATACATATAAAAAACTTAATGAGTCAGATAATAAAAATTTTAATTTTAAAGGTTATATCGAAGGAAATCATCTAATGGATGGAAATGTTGATGTAATTGTCACTGATGGTTTCACGGGTAATGTAGCACTAAAAACAGCAGAGGGTACTGCTAATTTTATAACTAGCGAATTAAAAAATAATATGACCAAAAACTTATTAGGAAAAATTTCTACTATAATCAATTATAAAAATCTAAATTCCTTTAAGAAAAAATTTGACCCAAGACTTTACAATGGTGCAATATTATTAGGTCTTGATAGTGCTGTTGTAAAGAGCCATGGTGCTACTGACTCAGTAGGTTTTTTTCATTCCCTAAATGTATGTGAGAAAATAGTTACAGGTAAATTGATTGATAAGATTAAACAAAGTATAATTTAACTATGAGAATCAATTTAACAAAAAAAGATATTATTAATTCTGCTTATATGAGAGTGGGGTTTTCAAAAAATTTATCTGAAAACATATTGGATGATATTTTGTTGATACTCTCAAAAAATATAATAAATAAAGAAAAAGTAAAAATATCAAAATTCGGTACCTTTATTGTTAAGCACAAAAAATCAAGAGTAGGTAGAAATCCTAAAACTAAGGAGGAAAAATTAATTTCTGCAAGAAGCGTAATTACTTTTAAAGCATCAAACGAATTTAAAAATTTTTTAAACAGTGACAGAAAAATCTGATCAGGCTTATAAGTCAATTGGTGAAGTCGCCAAGCTTCTAAATTTAGTTAATAAAAAAAATGGAAATTTGAGCACTCATACGATAAGATATTGGGAAAAAGAGTTTAAAAATATTAAACCACGTATTTTGTCAGGTAGAAGACGTTACTATGATAATGTTGAAATCGAAAAATTAAAAAAAATTAAATTTCTTCTTAAAACAAAAGGTTTAACAATAAAAGGTGCTAAATATTTTCTTGATAATGACAATTCTTTAGATCTTGACGAAACATCAAATCATTCTATAAACACACTTAATAAAGAAATTTTAAAAAAAAAAATTAATAAAATTTCTAAACTAATAAAAAATATTAAAATTAGAAAATAATGGCAAAAAAAACTCATGTAAAAGTAAGACTGGTACCTGAAGCTAAACCTGATAGTGCATTCTATTATTATGTAAAAAAACCTGCTGGTGGCGAAAAAGCTAAAGATAAGTTAAAAGCTAAGAAATATAATCCATCAACCAGAAAGCATGAAATGTTTGTTGAAAAAAAATTACCACCTCATAGTAAGTAATTATTTTTTAAAATTTCGTCTTTCATAATCAATATATGACCAAATCATATTTTTCCAGATTCTGTTTGTAATTTTAGGATCAATTTTCTTTTTGATTGATAAAACTTTAATTTTTTTTAAAATTATATTTATTCTTTTTCTATCAACAATTTGATTTTTAAATTTTTTTAAGTTAAGTACTTTTCTAACAAGTATTGATCTTTTTTTAATTATATTTAAAAGCTCTAAATCAACAATATCTAGTTTTTTTCTTAATTTTTGGAGTTCTTTAGTATTTTTTGGCGACATTTATTCAATTGGCTTTATTAAAAATTAATATATTTATCTCAATATGTATACACAAAATAATGGAATAAATCATAAAGTTTCTCAGTGGTTACTGTCAATGTTCATTATAATTTCATTTATGATAGTAGTAGGGGGATTAACAAGATTAACTGATTCTGGTTTATCAATTACACAGTGGCAATTATTTTCTGGTTTTCTTCCTCCTTTAACTCAAAATGATTGGGTTTATTATTTTGATTTATACAAAAAAATACCTGAATTTTATTTACAAAACTACGATATGACTTTACAGGAGTTTAAAGTGATCTTTTGGTGGGAGTGGGCTCACAGATTTCTTGGTAGATTAATTGGAATTCTATATCTCATTCCATTAATTTATTTTTCATTCAAACTAAACTTTAAAAAATTAATTCCTTTGTATTTAATTTTCTTCTTAATATGTTTTCAAGGATTTATAGGTTGGTATATGGTTTCCAGCGGCCTAGTTGATAGGGTTGACGTAAGCCATTTTCGTTTAGCAGTACATTTATTAATAGCATTTATAATTCTTTCTTTAATATTTTATTATTTTCTTAATTTTAAAAATGTTAAAAAATCTTTGAATAATTTAAACCGGTTTATTCCTATTGTATTTCTTTTATTAATTTATTTACAAATTACGTTTGGTGCTTTTGTTTCAGGTATGGATGCAGGCAAAATCTATAATTCATGGCCATTAATGGGCTCCTCTTTTTTTCCTGATGATAGTAATATTAGTGAGATACTAACTCTATCCTCCTTAAGTGATAGATCTATAGTTCAATTTATCCACAGAAATCTTGCATATATTATTTTAATTTTTTATATCTATATTTTCTTTAGAATTTATTTTTTAGGACTTAGGGAATATTATAATACTATATACACAGTAGGATTTCTTCTTTTTACACAAGTAATTCTTGGAATTATAACACTTTTGTCTGGTGCAACAATTTTCTATTCATCGTTGCACCAGATAAGTTCAATATTTCTTGTTAGTTCATGTATCTATTTCTTATACATAAACTTTAGTTTTAGCCAACAGCCTTCAAGTTAGGTTTTCCTGAAGCTGAAAGAGCTTGATCTAGATCAGCTATTATATCATCTGGATGCTCTATCCCAATTGATAATCTAACATAACCTGGTGTTACACCAGCAGCCAATAATTCCTCAGGTGTTAACTGACTATGCGTTGTTGTTGCTGGGTGTATTGCTAGACTTCTTGCATCTCCAATGTTTGCTACATGGTAAAACATTTTTAATGCCTCTATAAATTTTTTACCAGCTTCTACACCACCTTTAACTTCAATACCCACTAAAGCACCATTTCCACCTTTAAAGTATCTTTTAGCTCTATCTCCAACTTCACCTTTATGTAGAGTTGGATATATAACTCTTTCAACATTTTTATGTTTAGACAGAAACTCAACAGCTTTAGTAGCATTAGAACAATGTTGTTTCATTCTTAATGGTGCTGTTTCTAGACCTTGTATAATACCCCAAGCATTATCAGGTGCTAATGGTGCACCTAAATCTCTTAGTAGACAAACTCTAGCCCTTACTGCAAATGCTACGTTAGCACCAGTTAATTGAGGAACTACTTCTCCCCAAACTGCTCCACCGTAACTAGCATCAGGTTCATTAAACATAGGTTGTCTTTTTGGGTCAGTGGTCCAATCAAAATTTCCACCATCAACTAGACAACCACCAATAACAGTTCCATGACCACCAATGAATTTAGTTAATGAGTGAACTACAACTGCCGCACCATGCTCAAGTGGTTTACATATAACTGGTGCTGCTGTGTTATCCATAATTAATGGTATGTTATGCTTTCTTCCAATGTCAGAAACTTCCTTAATAGGAAAAACTCTAAGGTAAGGATTGGGTAGAGTTTCAGCATAAAAACATCTTGTTTTTTCATCTACTAGTTTTTCAAAATTTTTAGGATCTGAAGGATCTGCATATCTGCATTCAATTCCTAATTTTTTTAATGTATGTGTAAACAGATTAACTGTTCCTCCATAAAGATCTGTAGAACTAATAAAATTATCACCAGCTTGACAAACATTCATTATAGCAAATGTTGACGCTGCTTGACCAGAACCTACAGTTACGCAAGCTAATCCACCCTCTAATGCAGCAACTCTTTTCTCTAACACATCATTAGTTGGATTCATTATTCTAGTATAAATATTTCCAAATTCTTTAAGCGCAAATAAATTTGCAGCATGATCTGTATTGTTAAATTGATAAGAAGTTGTCCTGTACAATGGAACAGCAACTGCAGTTGTTGCAGGGTCACTTCTATAATCACCTCCGTGTAACGCTATGGTTTCAGGATTTTTTATATTTTTTGACATATGAGACTCCGTTAATTTGATTAATTATTAATTTAACAAGATAAATACTCACATTTCAAGGTATAATGAATACAATTTAAAATTGACTTTATGTATAAATCTAAGTATTTATGCGCATCTTATGACTAATTTTTTAAAAAAAAGTGAACTAAACAACGCATGGTACATAATAGATGGCAAAAATGCTATTATTGGTCGATTAGCATCTGTTATTGCAAAAATATTAAGAGGCAAACATAAAACTACTTTCACACCACATATGGACAATGGAGATTTTGTAGTTGTAAAGAATGTTGAGTCAATTAAGTTTACCGGAAAAAAATTAGAAGATAAAAAATACTATCGACACACTGGATATCCAGGTGGTATTAAAGAAATTAATCCATTAAAATTAAATGAAAAAAAACCAGGTGAAAGTTTAAAGCTCGCTGTGAAAAGAATGTTACCTGGTGGGCCATTGGCGAAAAAACAACTTACTAAATTAAAACTTTACACTGGAGAGAGTCACCCTCATGAGGCTCAAAACCCTAAAATTATTGAATTGTCTAAATTAAATAAAAAAAATATAACACGAAATTAATGGAAGAAAATTCACAAACAACAGAAGAGATTAAGTTAAATTTTAAAGAAAGCATGTATGCAACAGGTAGAAGAAAAACTTCAATTGCTAAAATTTGGCTTAAAAAAGGTACTGGCAAAATTTTTGTAAATGGTAAAAATTTTCAAGACTATTTCACAAGTGATACTCATAAAATGCAAATTTTAAGACCATTTGAAGTAATCGACCAAGCTACTCAATACGATGTAAGATGCCAAGTTATTGGTGGTGGTCATACAGGCCAAGCTGGCGCTATGGTTCATGGAATATCAAGAGCATTAGTAAAATTTGACGAAAATTTTAAAACAACTTTAAGAAAAGAAAAGCTTACAACAAGAGATTCACGTGCTGTTGAAAGAAAAAAACCAGGTAGAGCAAAGGCACGAAAAAGTTATCAGTTTTCTAAAAGATAACACTTTTTTCAATTTTTATAGTAATATTATATATGGGCAAATTAAATGTATTGGTCGCAGGATCTACTGGTTATATAGGTGTACAGCTTATTAAACATTTATGCGCGCATACGAAAATAAATATTAAATATCTTTGTGGTAATTCATCCGTAGGAAAAAAAATATCTTTATATGATAAAACTTTAATTAAGTATAAGTTACCAAGAATTGTTAAATTTAATAAAAAATATTTATTTGATGTAGATATTGTCTTTACAGCATTACCTAATGGAGAGGCTCAAATTTTATCAAATTTATTATTACCCAATAATCTTTTAATCGATTTGTCTGCAGACTTTAGAATAACAAATTCTTCTGTTTATAAAAAATTTTATCACATCATGCACAAGTCAAAATCAAATATTAAAAAAAGCATTTATTTTTTGCCTGAAATAAATAAAAAAAACATAAACAAATATAAAATAATATCATGTCCAGGTTGTTATCCAACATCAATACTAATTCCTTTAGTTCCATTACTAAAAAGAAAATTAATTAATAAAAATAATATAATTATAGACTCAAAATCTGGATATTCAGGAGCTGGTAGAGGAGTTCATCAAAAGTATAAAAATCATAATTTGTATGAGTCACTTAGTTCTTATGGGGTAGGCTTTCATAGACATAATTCTGAAATTACCCAAGAATTCTCAAAAATTAGTAAAAAAATAATTTATAATTTTACACCACATTTAACGCCGATGTTTAGAGGTATTTTAAGCAGCATATATCTTGATCTACCAGAAGGAATATCAGCAAAAAAAATTTTATCATTTCTCAAAAAAGAGTACAAAAATAGAGAATTTGTTAAATTTGAAAAACTTAATAAGCCTTTAAGTACGAATAGTGTTATTAATTCAAATAATTGTTTATTATCAATTTGTGAAACTAGATATAAAAATAGAATAGTACTTTTTTCTGCTATTGATAATCTTATTAAGGGTGGAGCAGGACAGGCAATACAAAATATGAATAT
Source organism: uncultured Pelagibacteraceae bacterium (assembly GCA_902543245.1). Lineage (GTDB taxonomy): Bacteria > Pseudomonadota > Alphaproteobacteria > Pelagibacterales > Pelagibacteraceae > Pelagibacter. The sequence continues at coordinate 26,179 of CACBXQ010000007.1, forward strand.
TTACTTTGGTTTCAAAGAAAATTTAGGTTTAAAATGAGAAAAATAATTTTAATAGTAATTTTTCTAAATGGATGTTCGTTTACAGATGTTGGATATTTAAAAGACCAAAAAAAAAATATTAATGACACAAATAATGATAAAATAAATTTTGATATAGATTACACTATAGATGAATATATGTCTTTATTGGAAAAATATAGCAAGGATAGTGATTATCCAAATATGAATAAATAAATATGAAAGAAGTGGGAATTGGCATTATTGGAGTAGGCAATATAGGTAGTTATCTATTCAAGGAAATTAATTCTATAAAATCAGAGATAAACAAAAATTTAGGTTTCAAAATTAAAATTATTGGTGTTGCTGTTAAAAATCCAAAAAAGAAAAGAGCTATAAAGATAAATAAAAATCTGTTCTATAAAAATCCAATTGAATTAGTAAAAAATAATAAAGTAAATATTTTGTTTGAATTAATAGGAATGTCTGATGGAATTTCAAAAAAAGTAGTTGAAATTGCGCTAATAAATAAAAAACATGTAATTACAGCAAATAAAGCATTAATTTCTAAGCATGGTGAATATTTGTCGAAATTAGCAGAAAAAAATAATGTAAATTTAGAATTTGAAGCCTCAGTTGGTGGTGGTATTCCAGTTTTAAGAACTATAAAGGATGGATTGGCTACTAACAAAATTTCTAAAGTGGTTGGTATATTAAATGGTACGTCCAATTACATTCTCACTGAAATGGAAAAAACAAGAAAATCATTTAAAGAGGTTTTGTTAAAATCGCAAAAACTTGGACTGGCTGAAGCTAATCCTAAATTTGATCTTGATGGTAGTGATGTTCTATCGAAAGTTAAAATACTTTCATCTCTTGCCTTTAAAAAACAGATATCCTTAAAAAAATGTCTCAAGGAAGGAATTGAGAATATTGATTTAAAGGATATAGAAATGGCAAGAAATCTTAACTTAAGAATAAAATTATTAGGTATAACAGAAATAATTAATAATAGTCTTTTTGAAAGAGTGCATACTAGTCTAGTACCAGATGATAATTATATTGCTAATATTGATGGCGCAATGAATGCAGTCATACTGAAAGGAGTACCAGTTGGTGAAAGTGTTCTGCAAGGGGAGGGCGCTGGTCCTGGACCTACTTCATCAGCATTAATGTCAGATTTATTGTCAATATTACGTGGAAATATTAAATATCCTTTTGGTATACCAAATAATAAGCGATACAAGATCAAAACTTACAATGAGGACTTATACGAAAATTCTTTATATTTAAGACTCGAGGTTAATGATAAACCGGGTGTCTTATCTGATTTAACTAAAATTCTTGCCAAGTATAAAATTTCTATTCAAAGACTTATTCAAATTCCTGATAAAAAAAACAAGAAAGCAACTATTGTGATTATTACACATAAATGTTTAGAGAAAAATTCTATAAGTTGTATTAATAATCTTAATAAGAATAAGAATGTTTTAAAAAATCCAGTTTTAATCCGTTTATTTGCATAAATGGAAATTTACATAAAGCTATTTGAAGTTCTTTTTCCAGTTTTTTTTGTTATTGGTATTGGTTATTACATTGGTAAAAAAGACAAAAAATTTAACACAACCTTTATTACAAACTTTGCAGCAAATGTGGGTTCACCTGCTATGATTATTTATGCATTGAATGTTAAAAATGTATCCTTTTCAGTATTTTTAGACTATTTTTTTTATTATCTTTTAGCAATTATCTCATTTGCTGTTGTAGGTATTATATTTTTATTTTTTCTCAAATCTAAAGATATAGTAAGAGAATTACCACCTTTTATGATGCCAAATACTGGAAATATGGGTTTTCCCATATGTTTATTTGCATATGGTCACGAAGGTTTGGGTGTAGCTGCTGCAATTACTGCATTAATAATTCTATTTCATTTTACTGTTGGTGTTTTTTTGGCTGATAGAAAAATTAGTTTTGATGTAATTCTAAAAAGTCCAGCATTTTATACGATTATTTTTTCAGTAATCTTGCTTTATTACAAAATAAAACTTCCTGTTTTTGTTGAAAATACATCATTTCTTTTAATGTACGCCACAATATTTTTAATTTTAATGTCATTAGGTATAGCTTTAACTAGATTAAAAGTTTTTTCGTTTAAGAAATCATTTATTTCATCATTAGCAAGAGTGATTATTGGACCAGCTATAGGTTTTGGAATAATTCATTATTATAGTTTAACTGGATTTGCAGCTGGTGTCCTTTTAATCCAATGCTCAATGCCAAGCGCTGTCCTCAACTTTCTTGTTGGATCATTGTATTCGCCGAAAGAGACTGTAGACGATGTTGCAAGTATGATATTTGTTTCAACTGTTTTGTCATTTATAACTGTTCCAATTATAGTATTTATAGCCTTAAAATATTTTATATAATGAAGGCAATAGTTTTTAATTTATCAGCATGGATGATTCTGCCATTCATGGATGCTATTGCAAAATTCTTATCTACAGATTTATCTTTTTTTCAAGTAACTTGGGCAAGATATTTCTTTACCGTAGTTTTGGTTTTACCTTTCATGTTAATTTTTGTAAAAGATAGCATCAGAGGTTCCAAAAACATTAAATTACAAATTTATAGAGGGTTAGCATTATTTTCTGCTAACATATGTTTTTTCTATTCGATATCAGTAATTTCAATGGCCAAAGCTCTTACTTTAGCTTTCATTGCACCTTTAATTACAACTGCTTTATCTCCAAAATTTCTTAATGAAAAAGTTGGATTTAGAAGATGGTCTGCTGTTTTAGTTGGGTTTCTTGGTTGTTTAGTTGTTATTAGACCAGGTTTTTTAGATTTTAACTTGGCTACCATTGCAGCACTCGGTACTGGGTGCTCATATGGTGTATATCTGGTGATTACCAGATCTCTTCATTCAACAGATCCTCCGTTTCTAACTCTCTTATTAACGGGTATAGTAGGGCTCACCATAGGATCCTTTTTTGTTCCATTGGTTTGGGAACCACCAACTACTATTCAGTGGTTATGGATGTGTTTAATGGGCTTATTTGCTTGTTTAGGTCATATATTCCTGATTATATCCTTAAAATATAGTGACGCTTCAAAACTTGCACCATTTGGCTATTTTGAAATATTACCTAACATAATTTTAGGTTATTATTTCTTTGGTGATTTTCCTGATATTTGGACCTTTATAGGTTTAACTATAATTATTTCTTCTGGATTTTATGTTTTTAGAAGAGAACTAATAGTAAATAAATAGTATTAAATACTTAATAATATACATTAAGTATATATTGTAAAATGTTGATTTTATTGAACAAAATTAATTAATTAAAGTAAATTATAATAATACAATTAATGATCAAATATAGTTATTTTAAAAATGAAAAAAAAAATAAGTTACTAAAACACTAGAAAAAAGACCAGAAAATTGGGTAATTGATTGTCAAGCACATTTAACTTTATAAATAATTTTCACCCATACCTGGTAAATGTACTTATTAAACATATAACTTTAAATAAAATTATAAAATTTAATCTAAAAATGTCTAAAATTTACGAGCTTTGCATTATTGGAATATAGCATTTAAAGGGTCATTTAGGGGCTAAATTTAGTGATTGATCATAATATGGTACAACTAAAGGGTGAATATATATAAATATAGCTTAGAAGGGTGGAGATATAAAATAAACGTTGATTTTTAACACTTTTAGAGCAAAAAACCCTCTTTTTTTAGTATCTTTTTCTTCGTTTTTATCCCTCCTGGAGCAGTATATCCACCTAGTGAACCATCAGATCTTATAACTCTATGACATGGAATTTTTGGTGCATATGGATTTTTAGCACAAGCGTTTGCTACAGCTCTAGCAGATTTTGGCATTTTTATTGCTATTGCCACTTGTTTGTAAGTTCTAACTTCGCCTTTAGGTATTTTTCTTAAATAATTCCATACTTTTAGCTGAAATTTAGTCCCTTTCATGATTATGTCATCAATAAAGCTAATAAAACGAAAATACTTATTAAAAATAGACCAAATATAACCAATAATGTCCTTGTTCTGCCCTTAGGGCTTAAATTACTCCAGAATTTAGCTACTAAAAAGCAAAAAACTACAACTATTAATCCTATTATTACATATTTAGGCATTCGAATTCTTTATATTAAATTTGAAAATACTACAATTGTTCATATTCTATCAATTAAACCACCTAAAGGCCTCATAAATTGCGATACCATACATTGAATGTCTTATTAAAAATACAATTGAAATTTGCATTGGTTTACCAGTGTTAATTCCGAAAATACCTTGCCCTGTAAAAGGCAAAAAAATCAGTAATGGTGCCAAAGTGGTGATAATCCCAAAAATAAATCCTGTAAAATATGACATTTTAATTCCTAAAACTATAAAAGTTATGTAATAAATAATTGCCCAAAATATGGATATTAAGTAATGAAAAACCCATCCAAAAATCAGCTCATATTTATAATTTGGCATTTCATCAATTTTTGGATTAAATAAAATACCATCTTTAATCATATAATAACCCCATCTACCTAAAATATTCCATGAAGGCTCAGGAATACCGATCATTTTTTGTAAATATCCTAAAATATCAAGTATTATGCATGAAAATATACCAGCGATAATTATGCTAATAATTATAGAATTTAGATCATTTATAATTAATTGCAGCATTAATTCTTTATAACATTTATCTTAAATATAACTATTGACATGTATAATTGATTAATATATATATTCCGATAATTAATGGTTATCGGAAATATATATGAATGATCTTATTACAGATGTAAAAACTCTTGAATTAGAAACGATTAAAAATTTAAGAAATTCAAAAGCAAATAATACCGTCAGAGCTTATGAGGCAGACTTTAAGGATTTTTCATTATTTTGTTTAAAAAACAGTCTTAAATCCCTTCCAACTGAACCAAAAATATTATCTATTTATCTAACCCATTTATCAAAAACTTGTAAATTTAGCACGTTAAAGAGAAGAATCGCATCAATAAAGGTAGTTCATAAAATGAAAGGTCACTACTTAGATTCAAAACATCCAATTATTATGGAGAATCTATTAGGAATTAAAAGGGTTAAAGGCTCATATCAAAAAGCAAAAAAACCTATATTAATCAATGATTTAAAACTTATAATTAAAGCAATAGATCAATACGAAAAAAAGGAATTTAAAAAAATTAGAAACAAATCATTAATACTAATTGGTTTTTCAGGGGGTTTTAGAAGATCTGAATTAGTAAATATTGAATATGAGGATCTTGAATTTGTAAATGAAGGACTAAAAATATTTATTAAAAGGTCAAAAACAGATCAATCCGGAGAAGGAAGTCTAAAAGCAATCCCCTATTTTAATAATTTAGAATTTTGCCCAGTTAGTAAATTAAAAGATTGGATTAATTATAATAATATAAAAGATGGTAAAATTTTTAGTATTTCTGATAAATCAGTAGCTCTTATATTGAAGAAATATGCTTTATTAACAGGATTAGATCCAAATAAATACGGAGGTCATAGTCTAAGATCAGGATTTGCAACATCTGCAGCAGAGGCTGGTGCTGAAGAACGTAATATTATGGCTATGACAGGACATAAAACAACTCAAATGGTAAGAAGATACATCAATGAGTCTAATTTGTTCAAGAATAATGCATTAAATAAAATTAAGATTTAATTAATAATTGCCTATAATTGTCAATTTTTTTGCTAACAAAATTATTTGTTAACTTAAATTTTTTATAGGAATTTAATTGCAATTTTAATCTTAAGTTAGAATTTTTAATAAGTTTTTCAATTGCATTTTTAACGGAATTGACTGTAAGATTATTTAAAATAATAGAGTTAGGAGCAGCTTCTTTTAAACCACCTCTGTTTGATATTATTGTTGCGCAACCTTTACTCGACGCTTCTAATGCAACTCGTCCGAAAGGTTCATCCCATCTAGAGCAAACTACTGATATTTTTGATTTTGATAACCAATTTAAGACAGAACTATATTTTTGAAAACCAAGAATTTTAAGATTTTTATGATTAAAAGAAATATTTTCACGAGGTTCATCACCTATAACTATTGACTTCCAATCAACATATTTATTAAGCAATTGAACTATAGCATTGCCAAAAAGATCATAACCTTTTGATTTATTTAATCTACCCACAAAAATAACTAAATTTTTTTTATTTTTAAAGTTAACATAAGATTTCTCAGTACATTGGTTAATGATTAAAAGTTTTTTCATCTTCTCTTTGTTTAGATTTAATCCTTTTAAAAACTGTTTTTTAGTCCAACTGCTATTGAAAATAATTTTTTTTGTTTTTTTTAAAAGATTTTTCTTTTTTGAAACAGTATCAGAATTTTTCATATCATTAGGATTGTTATGAAAATATAATATTAAATTATCATTAATCTGATAAAGTTTATCAATATAATCAGGTCTATTGTGAATTTCTATGAGATTAGATTTTTCTCTTAATTCATATTTTTTAAACTTTTCTAAATAAGAATTTGAACTACTTTTAAAAAAATATTTTTTAAATGATAGATTTTTATAATTTTTAAGAAATTTTTTTTTAAACTTTGTATTTCCAAAAATAACTATTTTTTTTTTGAATTTGCTTAAAGAAACTGTATCCTTGACAAATAAGGAAACCGCTCCTGCATAATTTGGAGAGAAGTTTTCTTTATATGGAAGTAATATCGAAATTTTCATTTAAATTTTTTTAAATAATTAATTTTGATTTTATCTCTTAATTTCCGATTTTTTTTAAGCAAGTATTCATTTTTCATAGCTAAAGATTTACTATTATACAACCTCTTGTAAGCTAAAAACCATAATTTTCCTTTTGTGAATTTTGCACCTTTTGAATTATTGTGTTGTTCTAACCTTTTTTTTAGATCTGATGTATAGCCAACGTATGATGTAACTTTTTCTTTATTAATAGATACCAAAAGATAAACATAATATCTCATATTTGGCGGTCCCTAGGGGAATCGAACCCCTCTTTCATGGATGAAAACCATGTGTCCTAACCGATAGACGAAGGGACCAAAGAACGCTTTTGTATTGTAATTATTGTATTTAATCAAGTGGCAGTAACCTCTTTTTTTACAACATTAATTAAAGTATTTTTGCATGTCACTAATGTTTCAGTAATAAATTTTCCATCATTATGAATAACACCGTTCACATGTTCATTATTTGTTATACCGGTAGCACAAAAAATTGAGTCACCTTTTACAATGTCTTTAAGATCATATTTTTTATCTAAATCTTTAATACCCATATTTTTTGCACGTTTTTTATCTTCATCAGATTCAAATAAAAATCTGCCCTGAAATTTGCAATCATAAGCATCTAGTGCCGAGGCTGCTAAAACACCTTCTGGCCCACCACCAATACCAAAGTATGCGTCAACATTGTATTTTTTATTGGTCACTAATAGTGCTCCAGATACATCACCGTCTGTGATTAATTTAACATTTACATTAATTTTCTTTAATTTTTCAATAATATCAGCATGTCTTGGTCTGTCTAAAATGCATATTGTTATTTGATTTAATTCTTTTTTTTTTGAATCTGCAATATTTTTAACGTTTTTTTCAATATCAAAATCTAAATCAGTAGCATCGTGTGGTACGTCTGCTGAAACAGCTAATTTATTCATATATGTCTCTGGAGCATGAAATAAATCACCTTTTTTTGAAACAGCCATTACTGATAAAGCTCCAGGGAGATTTTTTGCAGCAAAGTTTGTACCTTCTAACGGATCAACTGCTATATCTAAGCTAGGACCTTTCCCAGTTCCTAATTTTTCCCCTATATAAAGCATTGGTGCTTCATCGAGTTCACCCTCACCTATTACTACCTTGCCATCAATGTCTAAGAGATTTAAATTTTTCCTCATTTCATCTGTGGCTGCTTTATCAGCTAAATTTTTGTCATTTTTTCCCAAATATTTAAAACAACTAATAGCTGCTTTACTGGTAATATTAACAAAACTATCAATAAGATTCTTATTAAAACTCATTTAAACAATAATTTTATCATTTTCTTTTGCATTTAATTTAGCCTCAAATTCTCTCAATCTTTTCCATACAGATATTAATTCTACAATTGTTGACCAACTTTTAACTAAATATTGTAATGACCCTTCTACTCTACCAAAAGCTCGAGTTATTTGTTGCACAAATCCTAAAGTAATTGCACCTGTTACAATTGTTGGTGCTAGCGCTAAGTATGGCACAATTACCATACCTTGGAAATAACTCCATTTGACCGTATTAAAGTATAAGTAATGAAAATAAGATTTAAAATGTATACCTCTTACTCTATCATATAATTGTCCTATAGTCGGTGGAGCTGCTCTGATAGGGCTCTCTTCACCTAGTACAAGCTCTTTTCTATATCCAGCTTCCTCTTTTTGAATATCATACTCTATACCTGGTAATCTTATTCCAACCGCAGCAAGTAACAATGTACCACCTAATGCTGATAATATAGCCACCCATACCAATGCGTGATTAACCTCCCCTATCCATGGAAGAACATTTACTTGTTTTGATAAACCCCACAAAATTGGGGTAAATGCTACTAACGTCATTAAACTATCTAAAAGTCCCGTTCCTAAACCTTCCATAATTCTTGCAAATTTTAATGTATCTTCTTGCACTCTTTGGGATGCACCTTCAGTCAATCTAGCGTTCAACCATTGTTCATGATAATAGTCAGCCATCGATGTTCTCCACCTAAAAACCCAATGACTTGTAAAAAAACCTGTAAGCACTGCAATTATAATCCAACCACCAGCAATTTTTGCAAAAGTGAAAAGATATGCAATAAATTCTGCTTCTGTTACAGAGTTTGGTGTGGTTAAAGCTTTTTGCAAAGTATCATAAAAATCTCCAAACCATTCGTTAATTTTTACATCCAACTGAACTTGATACCACGTTGAAACAAGTATTAAAATTGATCCACCAATACTCCAAGGGAACCAGTTTTTATTAGTAAAGAATTTAAACATTATTTAATAAAATTATCAGAATATGATTTTTTAATAATTTTTCTTTCGTTAGGTTCAATTATTTCATAATTAATTTTATTTTTTTTGGCATATTCAATGGCAATATCTTTATCATCAAATTCGAGTTTAACTTCAGACATAGTGTCCGATGAGGTCTCCCATCCCATTAATGGATTAACATTTTTGTCATTTGTATAAAATTCAAGTATCCATTTATCATATTTAGCAAGCCCTGATTGTGTTGCGGTTTTAGATGGTTTATAAATTTTTGCTTTTTTCATAAAATGGTCGGGGCGGCAGGATTTGAACCTGCGACCCTCTGGTCCCAAACCAGATGCGCTACCAGGCTGCGCTACGCCCCGATTTTGAAACTATTACAGCAAATATTACTTTTTTAAAAGGATAAAGAGATCAAAATTAAAGAATTTTCACTAGAATCTGATATAAAACATTTAATGATAGTCAGTTGTCCTTGTGGGAAAAAAAAATTCAATCTAGATATCTCTTTAATCCCTGAAGAAGGTAGATTATTGCAATGTGGTACCTGTGATCGTAAATGGCATTACTCGATACCCCTGGATACTAAAGCTGGTAATGTGAAAATTTCAACAAACTTTTCTGTGTCAAAGATTGATAATGATTTTGTCAGTAATGAAATTAAAACAAAAAATGATATAGAAAACGAAATTAAAGAGTCAATTAATAACAATGTAATAGAAAAAAAACAAAATAATATATCAATTTTATCAATCTTATCTTTATCGATTGTAAGTTTTTTAGCGCTGATAATATTGTTAGACACATTTAAGTATCAAATTGAAATAATTATACCTAATTTTAATAGTTATTTGACTAATTTATATGTTACGATAAATGATATTTACTTATTTTTAATTGATCTTATAAGATAACTTATGATTAATTATATTTCAGCGCCTTTCAAATGGTTTTTTAGACTTGAAGCAGCAAGTGGTCTTATTTTATTAATTAGTGCAATTATTGCTTTAATTGTAAGCAATTCGTCATTATCAGAATTATATTTTGACACGTTAAATAAGTATTTATTTATTGGTGTAAATAATTTTGGATTAAAATTAAGTGTTTTACACTGGATAAATGATGCATTAATGGCAATCTTCTTTTTTTTTGTTACATTAGAAATTAAAAGAGAGTTTCTTCAAGGTGAGTTATCATCTAAAAAGCAAGCTATTTTACCAATTGTTGGAGCTGTTGGTGGAATGTTGGTTCCTGCATTAATATATATTATAATCAATTTTAATACCCCAAATACACTTAATGGATGGGCTATACCTTCAGCAACAGATATTGCTTTTTCTATAGGGATATTATCTTTACTGGGCTCAAGAGTTCCATTGTCATTAAAAGTATTTCTAACAGCTCTTGCTATTATTGATGATCTTGGTGCAATTGTAATTATCGCTTTTTTCTATTCTGGTGATTTAAGTATTAAATATCTAGGCTTGATGTTACTGTCATTTATATTACTTTTAACATTAAATAAATATTCTATAAAAAAATTTATACCATATTTATTAATAGGATTATTTCTTTGGTTTTTTACTTATAAATCTGGAATACATGCAACAATAGCTGGTGTATTATTAGCAGCTTGCATTCCTCATAGAAAAAAAGATCATGATTTTTCATTATTGGTAAAAATAGAACATGCTATAAGTCCTTATGTAGCATTTTTCATAATGCCATTATTTGCATTTGCAAATGCTGGAGTTTCATTAGTGGGATTATCTTTTTCTTCGCTGCTATTACCTGTACCTTTGGGTATACTTCTAGGATTATTTATAGGGAAACAATTTGGAGTATTTGTTTTTTCATATGCCTCAATAAAATTTGGTTTTGCAGAGATGCCAAATAAATCTAATTTACTAAGTTTTTATGCCGTTGGTGTGTTAACTGGAATTGGTTTCACTATGAGTTTATTTGTTGGAAATTTAGCTTTTGCAAACGATATGCAATATATTGATGGCGTAAAAATAGGAGTTTTATCTGGATCTTTATTATCAACATTATTTGGGTATTTTTTATTATTAATATCAACAAAAAAATAATTTTTTAAATGACAAAATTTAAAGAAATTATTGGAATTATTTTTATGGTTTTATTTTTTACAAAAGCATCTTCTGAGTATAAAACAATTTTTTATGACTATAAATTAAATGATATTGATGGTGAAAGTTTAGACTTATCAATATTTAAAGATAGAGCAGTTTTATTGGTAAATGTTGCAAGTAATTGCGGTTTTACAAAACAATATACTGACTTACAAAAAATTTGGGACGATTATAAAGATAAAGGTCTCACTGTTATTGGGGTCCCATCAAATCAATTTGGGGGTCAGGAACCTGGATCAAATGAGGATATAAAAGAATTTTGTAAAGTAAATTTTAATGTTACTTTTCCTATGACAGATAAAATTGACGTAAAAGGTGATAATGCTCATCCATTATACAAATGGGCATTTGAAAACTATGGTAAATCTGCCATTCCAAAATGGAATTTTCATAAAATATTAATTGATAAAAATGGTAAAATTTTTAACACTTATTCATCATTTACTAAACCAACCTCAAAAAAAATTACTAAAGATATTAAAAAAATTTTAAATATTGAATGACAAACCATCGTAGGCAGGAAATACATTTTTAGGAATAATTTTTTTAATTTTTTTGTAATCTATATCATTGTGTAAATTTGTAAGAAAAGTTTTTTTTGGCTTAATAATCTTAATTAATTCCAAAACATCAGTCAAATTGAAATGTGAGGGATGGTAATTGTATCGCAAACAATCGACTACAAAATATTTTAAATTTTTAAATTTATGAAGATCTTTATTAAAAATTTTATTAACGTCCGGTGCATATGCACAACTATTATTAATTATATAAGCGTTACTATTAATTGCTCCATGTTTAACAGGTATCCTATTGATGAGTATTTTTTTATTTATAATTATTTTTTTTTTTAAATTTATAGATTTTAAGGTAGCAGGATAACCACCCATATTATCAAAACAATATTTAAATGATTTAAGAAGATACTTTTTAGTTAAACTATCGCCATAAACAGGTATTTTTTTTTTATTTTTGAAATAAAAAACTCTTAACTCATTAATTCCATGTGTCTGATCAGCATGTTGGTGTGTATAAAAAACGTAATCAATATTATTTATTTTATTTGAGAGAAGCTGCGATTTTATGTCAGGCGACGTATCAAAAATAATATTCATATTGTCATAAGAAAGTAATGCTGAGCATCTAGTTCTATAATTTTTTTTATTTTTTGCATCACAATTTCCAAAAAAACCATCTATTCTTGGAACACCCAAAGAACTTCCGCAACCTAAAATAGTGAATTTAGGTTTCATTAGAAAATAATGTATTAAAGTTTTTTGTTGTTTGATCTTCTAAAATTTTAGGATCAATTTTTTTTAAAGCTGACAATTTTTCTAATGTATATTTTACAAAACCAGGTTCATTTTTTTTTCCTCTCATAGGAACAGGAGCTAAAAATGGGCTATCAGTTTCTATAAGCAACCTTTCCAAAGGAATTTTGCTAAAAGTATCTTGTAATTCATTACTGTTTTTAAATGTGATAATTCCAGATGCAGAGAAGTAAGCATTAAGTTTTATTAGATCGTGAGCAAAATCTAATGATCCAGTAAAACAATGCATTAAAATTTTTGGTTTATAATTTTTAAAATCATTTAGTATATCAAATGTTTCTTTTTCAGCACTTCTTGAATGTATAATAATAGGTTTTTTAAGTTCAATTGACGCTTCAATGTGATTAATAAAACTGTTTATTTGGAGATCTCTTTGACTATTATTATAATAAAAATCAAGGCCACTTTCACCAACACCTATAATTTTTTTATTTATTTTTACCTTTTCAATAATTTCATTTTTTGTTAATAATTCATTTTCAGCATTATGGGGGTGTATACCAAACGTTCCATAAATCTCTGGATACTTATCAATAAAAGTAATTATATTTTCGTAGCTTTTTTTATTTGTGCAGATTGTTAGAAATTTTTTAACACCAATATCCTTTGCTCTATTTATAACATTATCTAAATCAGTAAAAAGTGGTTCAATATCTAGATGACAGTGAGAATCAATCATTTTTTTTCTATTTTTTTAAATAATATTTCAATTTTTTTTATTTTTGTTTTAGGATTTAGAAAGTTATTATTTAGGATTGAGTTATACGTTAATTCTGTTTCTTTTACATTAAAAATACTTAAAACTTTTAATGCACTTTCTGGGATTACAGGATACAAAAGTATAGAAATTTTTCTAATTAATTCTAATGATACATATAAAATTGTATTTAGACGTTTTATATCATTCTTTTTGTTCCATGGCTCTTGGTCATTAAAATATTTATTTGCTGCGAATAACTGATTAATTACGAAATTTATATAATAATTAATATTTTGATTATCAATTGCATTTATCAAATTATAATAATTTTCATCAAATTTATTCAAAATATTATGATCTTCATTTTCAAAATTCGCATTATTTGGAATTTCTAAATTTAAATTTTTATCTAAAAATGAAATAACTCGTTGACATAGGTTTCCATAATTATTTGCTAAATCGCTATTAATACACCTTTCTAACTGATCTCTTGAAATATTCCCATCATTTCCAAATGACACTTCTTTTATTAAATAATATCTAAGTGGATCAAGTCCATACTCTTTGATTATATCTATAGGATCTAAAATATTACCTTTTGATTTAGACATTTTTTCATCACCAGATAGAATCCATCCGTGACCATAAATTTTCTTAGGTGGGTCAATCTTTGCTGCTAAGAGAAATGCAGGCCAAAAAACAGCATGAAATCTTAATATATCTTTACCTATTAAATGTAATGATGCTGGCCAAAAGTTCTTATATAACTTATTTTTAGTGTCTGGATAATTTAATGCACTTAAATAGTTTGTAAGTGCATCAAGCCAAACATATATTGTATGATTTTCATTAGATGGTACTTTAATTCCCCATTTTAATGATTTGCGACTTATCGAAAGGTCTTTTAAACCACCTTTAACAAAACTTAAAACTTCATTTCTCCTAGCTTCAGGAAGTATGAAATTTGGATTTTTATTATAAAAATCTAATAATTTATTTTGCCATTTTGAAAGTCTAAAAAAATATGACTCTTCCTCAACCCATTCAACATTTGAACCTGAAGAGATTGCAACATTTTTTTCATCTTTAGTTTGAACTTCATCATCACTGTAAAAGGCCTCATCAGAAACAGAATACCAGCCTGAATATTTTGATAAATATATTTCATCATTTTGCTCTAGTATTTTCCACAATGCTCTAACAGAATCGAAGTGTCTTTTCTCAGTTGTTCTAATAAAATCATCATTAGTAAGATTTAGTGTTTTAGAAAGATTTTGGAAATTTTTACTTATCAGATCGCAGAAAGCTAATGGTTCCAAATTAGCATTTTCGGATGCCTTTAGAATTTTTTGTCCATGTTCATCAGTTCCGGTCAGGAAGAATACATTATAACCGCAAATTCTTTTAAATCTGGCAAAAAAATCTGCAATAATACTCGAGTATGCGTGACCCATATGAGGTTTGGCAGATGGATAATATATTGGTGTTGTAATATAAAAATTTTTATCCATTAAGTATATTATTTTTGTAATTTAGATAAAGTGACTCTTGATCTAAATTAAATAAAGTTGTTTGGTTACTTGAATAAATAAATTGGTCATATAATTTAAAATATTTATTTTTTTTCTCATCTATGGCCAATTTTAATAAATATTTTTCTAAAAATGAGTTAAAATTTGTTTTCATAAAATTATTTTTTAAATATAATTTTTTATCTATAATTAAAATTATAAATTCAGTAATACTAATGGTTTTTAAATTTAAATCGTTAGTTTTTGAAAAATCTAATAAATTAATTATCTGTCCTGGTGTATTATAATGTGAAATCAGATCAGGACTTATATATTTATATATATCATCATTTAAAATTTTATTTGTTGTAGAAATTGCGTTATTAAAATCTAATTTTAGATGAAACTCGATGCATCTAGACTGAATAGTTTTCAAATTTTTTTTTCTTGAATTCTGCAAAATTAAAAATATTGTTTTTGTACTTGGTTCTTCTAATATTTTTAATATAGCATTAGACGAGCTTTTATTAAGAAATTCTGATTTGTTTATAAGAATAATTTTATACTGATTATTAAAAGATGATTTGTTGACAAATTTTGTCATTTCTCGTATTTGCTCAATCGAGATTGAACTTTTACCATCATCGAGGTTAATTAAGTATAAATTTGGGTGTGAATTATTTAGTACTAATTTATATGATCTGTTCATTTCATTAATTTCATAATTTTTAATATCGTATGGTTCTTCTTCGTTCAAACTAAATGAATAATTTATAAAATGAGTTGCAAAAGTTCTTTTCCCAATACCATCCATGCCATCTATTATTATTGAATTAGGTATTTCTGATTTCTTGACCAGATTGCATAAGGATAAAAAATCATTGTGAAAATTGTATAATTTAAGGTTTTGATGATGATCCATTATTTTTTCAAATTTTTTTTAATATAGAGTTAATTTTTTTAATTATAATATAATTATTTTTTATTATATCGTCATTTGAATTAATGATTATAAATTTACTGTTTCTTTTTTTTGCAATCTTAAGATATCCATTTTGAATTTTTTGATAAAATGATAACTTAAATTTATCATATCTATTAGAACTTTTTCTAATATTTAGTCTTTCTTTTAAATTTTTCTTGTTCACTAATAATAAAAAAGTTAAAGCTATTTTCTTCTCTTTAATAATTAATTTATTGAGCATATTAATTAAATTTGCATTAATCCCCATGCCAAAATGTTGATAAGCTAAAGTTGAATGAATAAATCTATCTATTAAAATTATTTTAACACTTTTATATTTATTTAACATTTGAATATTTTCATTTCTTGAGGACAGATACAAAAGCAAGTCTGTAAATTTATTAAAATTATTCTTATTATTTAAAATTAATTTTCTAATTTTTTCTGAATTTTTTGATCCACCTGGCTCTCTAAAACTCAGAAATTTAATTTTTTTCTTTTTTAAGTATTGTTCAACCTTTTTAATATGGGTCGTTTTGCCTGAGCCATCAATTCCTTCAAATGTAATAATTTTTGATTTAAACATCACCCCAAACTAAATAGTTTAGTGAAGTAAAAATTCTTGAAATAATATTTTCTTTTTTAACATTTTCAGATGAATAAAGATCGTATTCACTATGAATTTCATCCTTAAAATAAATTTTAAGTTTCGCAACCTTTTGATTTTTTTTAATTGGCGCTAATATTGGACCATTATATTCAATTACAGTTTTAATATATTTTTTTTTTGCTTTTGGTATTGTTATATAAATATCTTTATTTGTTACAACATTCACTTTGTCAGACTTTCCCATCCACACATTTAATTGATCAATATTTTTTTTTTTTTTTGAAATTTCAATTGTATCAAAATTTGTTAAACCCCAAATCAAAAGTTTTGATGATTCTTTAGATCTACTATTTTTTGTTTTAAAGCCACTTCCAACAGCGATTAATCTTCTGTTATTTTTAAAAATTGAGGAAGCCAATGAGTATTTTTCAACAGCTAAATATCCGGTCTTTACACCATCAGCTCCAATATTCTTATATAGGAGTGGGTTCCGATTACCTTGAGTTATTGGGTCACCACCAGTTCGATCCCAAGTAAATTTTTTTTCAGCAAAATATGTGTAATAGTCTGGATAATTTTTAATTAAGTAATTAGACATTATCATTATATCCCTAACTGTAGAATAATTGTCTGGATCATTTATTCCTGATGAATTTGAAAAGTTAGTGTTATTCATTCCAATTTCTTTAGCTTTTTCAGTCATCATTATAGCAAATTCCTCTTCAGACCCTGCAATACCCTCGGCTAGTGCTACGCATGCATCATTACCTGATACAACAATTATCCCTCGCAAAAGATCTTCAACTGAAACCTCATCCCCTACCATAATAAACATTGATGAATAACCACTTTTAGATAATCTCCATGCATTTTCTGATATAAGAAAATTATCATTTAAATTTAGTTCATTATTTTTTAATAGGTCAAACGCAATTATTGAGGTCATTATTTTTGTCATAGAAGCTGGATAAATCGAATGATCAGCATTTTTTTCAAAAAGTATTTTTCCAGATAAGAAATCTTGAAGTATCACTCTTGGAGCATTAATATCGAACTTAGCAACTACTGCATTTGTAAAAAATATAAATAATAAGAAAGTTTTTAATAATAGTTTAATATACATATCAATTTTTAATAATTTCTAAATTTTCAAAGTTTAAAATTTTTAACTCATTAAAGCTGCTTTTTAAAGAATTTAAATTTTTAAATGGGCCAATGTTAACTCTATATTGATTATCGGTAATTTTTTTTACATTAATATTTTGAATATTGGTATTTTCCCTAATCCTAGAAACCATTCCTTTAGCTGATTCCTTAAAGTAAAAATCAGCAATAAATATAGAATAATTGAAGGTTAATTTTTTTGTTTCGTTATCAGTAACTTTTATTAAAGACAAATCTTTTATTTTTATTTTCTCAACTGGGACCTTAGTAGCAACATTTTTTTCTTCCTCAAAAGTTTTAGTAGTACTAGCAATAAATGAGTTGCTATAATTAATTTTTTTAATTTCAACGTATGGGTCATTGAGATCCAAATCCAACATATTTGAAATTCTTGGTGATATAACCGAATTATAAAAGTGTGGATACTTAGATTTAAGGCCAACAATAGCTATCACCGATTTTTGGTTTTTAATATTTGTGACTAAAACTTTAGTATTTTTTTTAAGTTTATGTTGAAATATTATTAAATCCTCACTTTTCATTTTTTTATTAATTAAGTTTTTCTCTATAAGGTCATCATCATATATTAAAGCAAAACCTTTATTAACAAATATTACTTCACTTTTGTTACTATATTTAATTTTTTTATTAGAAATATTTGTTTCACAAGAAAATAATAAAAATGTAAAAAAAATTAATAAATATTTACATTTCATTTTCAAATTTATCCTTCAGGGTACATACAGCAAGAGCAAATCTTAATGATCTATTCCATTGTAAAATAATTTCATAATTTTTGAAAATTAAATATGCTGGGTTTAGCGTTTGATTTTCAGGAATTATGTCTATGTCTGGTGTAATTATTGAAACAATTGTATCGTCCGATATCTCTAAATTTAATGGTGTTTTAATAAATTTTTTATAATCTTTAAATTTTTTTTTATGTTTAATTTTTTTTGCAGATGTATTTAAAATATTTTTTGGCGTATTTTCTTCTAAACTAATTTTATAAAAACAATGTTCATTTCTTTTCCAACCAATTCTATTTAAATAATTAGCAGCAGAAGCAAATGAGTCTTCAGGATTTTTTAGTTCAATTATTTTGTTATTATTGTAATCAACAGCGTAATTTTTTATGGTAGAAGGCATGAATTGAAAGTTACCAAATGCACCTGCCCAAGAACCATAAAGGATTTTTGGATTAATGACATTATCATCGATTAGTTTAAGAATAATTAAAAGTTCTTTAGTAAAAAATTCAGATCTTCTTTTATCATAACTTAAAGTAGCTAATGATGATATGATATCCATTTTACCCAAATATTTGCCAAAATTAGTTTCAATACCCATTAGTGCTAAAAGTAACTCTTTTTCAACATTGTATTTTTTTTCAACTTTAGTAATTATATTTGAATGTTTTTTATATAGTATAATGCCATTTAATACTTTTTTATTAGATGATCTCTTTTTTATATATGTTTTTGTATCTTCATAAAATTCTGGTTGATATCTGTCGTATTCAATAATTTTTGGAAGAAATATAGCATTGGACATTACTTTATTAACAGTACTTTCAGTAATACCACTTTCTATAGCAGTAATCTTAAAATTAGATAACCATAAGTCAAAATCTTCAGATCTTACTTGAGAATTTGATAAAATTAAGAAAAATAAAAATATAAGAAAAATATTATTTTTTTTCATAGATGTCTTTCAAATATATAATTACAGCAATCCAAATAAAAGAAAAACTAATAAAATTTGTCATTGAAAATGCCTCATTAAAATAAAAAAAACCTAGTAAAAATTGACATGTAGGAGTGATAAAAAAAATCATTCCTGTGGGTCCCAAACCACTTAATTCAAAACCTTTGATATATAAAAATAATGGAATTACTGTCATTGGACCTGCCAACATTAGTAAACCCATTAAGTTTAGATTCGATATTGAAAAATCATTAAAACCATTTTTATAAATAAAATAAAAGATAATAATAGCAAATGGTAAAATAAAAAAACTTTCTATTAATAATCCTATTTCTGTATCTACACTTATTTTTTTTCTTAATAAATTATATAAACTCCAAACTATAGATAAAAATATACCTATTAATGGAACTGATTTAAAGTCAACAATTAACAAATATAATATTGTAACTACAACGATTGATATAGATAAAAGTCTTTTTTTGTTAATAATCTCTTTAAAAAAAATAAAACCAAATAACACATTTATTATTGGCATTATAAAGTACCCAAAGCTTGCATCAATAACTTTATCGGTAGATACAGCATATATCCATCCGCTCCAATTACTAAAGATAAGAATGCCAGTGAGAAATAATATAAATAATTTTTTTTTTGATTTTATTGTATAAGTAAAAATAGACCATTTATTATAATAGGCAGTAGTTAAAATTAAGACTAGTGATGTCCAAATACATCTATGTATTACAAGTTCAATATGTCCAATATAAGAAAAGTGATGAAAATAAATAGTACCAATTATTCCCCACCAAAAAGAACCTATTGATGCTAAGATGATACCTTTACTAAATACTGATATGTTCATATTAAGTTTATTTAATTATTTAAATCAAAATTAAATGAAATATATCTATTTTATTCTTGAAAACACCAATAATAGTTATAAAAAAGTCACTTAGGAGAGATGGCTGAGCGGTTGAAAGCACCGGTCTTGAAAACCGGCAAAGGGGCAACTCTTTCCTGGGTTCGAATCCCAGTCTCTCCGCCACAAGTTTTCTTAAAGATTATATTTTTTAATAAATTTATAAATTTCTGTTTCTTTGCCCTGATTGCTATTAATATTTTTAAATACTCTAACAAAACTTTCATCATCTAAATTTATTATTTTATCTAATAAAACTAGCTCATCATAGGAAAGGTCATTTATTATTTTTTTAACATATGATGAAACCATTATATCCATTTCTTTTGTTCCTCTGTAGGATGACCTATAAACAATTTTATTTTTAAGATCTTCTTTATTTAATGACATAAAAATTATATTTATATAATTATGAGTAATTTTAAATACTTATTATCTGACATTAAAATTATTGATAGAATTGGTCCGAAAACCTCAAAAATATTAAAAAAAAAAGGAATAAACTCAGTATTTGATCTACTGTTAAAAAAACCAATTGATAAGATTGACAGAAGCAATGTTACAAAAATCAAAGATCTTAAAATAAACGAAATTCAAACATTAATTGTTAATGTAAAAAAATATAATTTTCCAAGAGTGAGAAACTTGCCCAATAGGGTCAATTGTAATGATGAAACAGGGGTAATTGATTGTATATTTTTTAATAGTTATGAAGGATATATAAAGAAATTACTTCCGTTGGATACCACAGTTACAATTAGTGGTAAGATAAATTATTACAAAGGAAAATATCAAATAACTAACCCTACTCATGTATCTACCGATAAGAATAAAATTTTAAAAATTCAGTCAAAATATAACCTTACGGATGGAATTAATGGGAAAAAATATAATTATTTAATAGACCAGGCTCTTAAAAATTTACCTGATTTAACTGAATGGCACTCAGCGAAAATAATAGAAAAATTTGAGAATATTACTTGGAAGGATTCTATAATTCAATTGCACAATCCCAAAAAAAATAATCAAGAGTCAAAATACATGGATAGATTAATTTTTGATGAAATTTTTGCAACTCTGCTAACAAAATCTAAAACTAGACTTAAACTTAAGAAAATTAAAAAGAATATCAAAATATTTGAAAGTTTGAGCACCAAGCATATTAACAATATGACTAATTTAATACTAACTAATGATCAGATAGTATCTCTTAATCAAATTGAATCAGATTTGAAATCAGATCGCAAAATGTTTAGATTACTACAAGGTGATGTAGGAAGTGGAAAAACTATTGTAGCATTATTATCAGCATTAAACGTTGTAAGAAGTGGATATCAAGTTAGTTTCATGGCGCCTACAGAAATTTTAGCACAACAGCATTATAATTTATGTAAATCTTTATTTAAAAATAAATTATATATTGAAATACTAACTGGAAAAACCCATTACAAAGATAGAAAAAAAATCCTAAGTAATTTAGCTAATAATAAAATAAATATTCTTTTTGGTACACATTCTTTGTTTCAGGAAAAAGTTGAGTATAAAAAATTAGGTTTAATTATAATTGATGAGCAGCACAAGTTTGGTGTTAAACAAAGAAAAGCCTTATCAGACAAAGGAGGAAAGAATTGTGATATATTAGTAATGTCTGCAACACCAATACCTCGAACTATGATAATGACAATTTTTGGTGATATGGACACTTCAATTATTAAGGAAAAACCTAAAAATAGAAAATCAATATTAACATATAGTAAATCAAATAATAAAATTGATGAAGTAATTTCTTTTATTAAAAAACAAATAGTAGATAAAAATCAAATTTTTTGGGTTTGTCCGTTAATTGAAGAGTCTAAAAAAGTAGATCATCAATCATCAATAGAAAGATATAAGAATTTAAAAAGTATATTTGGAACCAAAATAGGTTTACTACATGGATTAATTTCTAGTGAAGAAAAAACTGAAATACTAAATAAATTTCTAAAAAAAGAAATTGATATATTGGTTTCTACTACAGTAATAGAAGTTGGCATAGATTTTCCAAATGCTACAACAATAGTAATAGAAAATTCAAACAAATTTGGTTTATCGCAATTACACCAACTTAGAGGGCGTGTAGGTAGAGGAAAAAAACAGTCTTATTGCATACTTCTTTTTAAAAATTCACTAAGTGAAAATGCAAAAAAAAGAATAAAAATATTAAAATCTACCGATGATGGTTTTAAGATCTCAGAAGATGATATGAAGTTAAGAGGTTATGGTGATTTACTAGGATTTAAACAAAGCGGCATGCAAACTTTTAGATTAGCGGACCCAATACAAAATGAAGATCTTTTTCTTTTGGCAGAAAAAGAAATTAAAAACATAGAATTAAACAATTACGATATAAGTAAATATAATCATTTATTAAAACTTTATGATAGAGCTGATGTTATAGTTGATGATTTTTAGCCTTTCGGATTTGTTGTACCTGCCGATACAATAAATTTAGAAGCTTCCTCAAAACTAATATCTAGATAAATAACATCTTCTTTTGGAAACATCAGTAAAAATCCACTTGTAGGGTTTGGCGTTGTTGGAACAAAAACATTTATTAATTCTTTGCCAGTTTTTTTTTTAATTGTTCCAGTGTTTTCTTTTGTAGCAAAACCAATTGCATAGGTTCCTTTTTTTGGGTATTCAATCAATACTACACTTTTTTTATTATCTTTACTTTTAGTAAAAGTTTCAATCATTTGAACAACAGCAGAATAAATTGTTCTTAGAACAGGAATTCTTTTAAAAAGATCATTTATTAATTGCAATAGTTTCTTACCGATAAAAGAAAGTGACAAACCACCTATTATAGTAATAAATATGAAAGCTATTAAAATCTCCACACCTGGAATGTTATATGGTAAATAATAATTCGGGTTAATCTCATCAGGTAATAATTTTGCAGACAGATTAACGATAAAAATAACTAAGTATACTGATATTGCTATTGGTATTAGAACTACAACCCCAGTTAAAAAATAATTTCTTATTTTTAAAAAAAACGAATTTTTTCTTTTTTTAGTCATTTTGATTAAATATAATAAACTATTAACAAAAAATTTAAATTATGAATAGAAGAAAATTTCTTGAATATATTGGTTGCGGTTGTTGTTCTTTGATAATGCCTGCATGTACAACGACACCAATTACTGAAAGAAAACAACTTAAATTAATTTCTGAGGCTAAGCTGAATGCCCAAGCAGCAAAGATTTATGAGAAAGTTAAGCAAAAAGAAAAAATGAGTGATGATTTAACAAATTTAAACCTAATTAAGGAAATTGGTCTTAAGATGCAAGAATCTATTTCTGAATATTTTTATCAATCTAATCAACCAGACCCAACTTCCAATTTTGACTGGGAATATATTTTGATAGATAAAAAAAATGTTAAAAATGCATGGTGTATGCCTGGTGGTAAGATTGCAGTTTATTCAGGATTATTAGAGGTTACCAAAAATACTAATGGATTAGCTGCAGTTATGGGGCACGAAATAGCTCACGCTGTAGCTAAACATTCAAGTGAAAGAGCAAGTAGAAATATTGCAACAAATACTGTTCTACAAATAGGTGATATTCTTTCTGGAGGAAAAATATCAGGTGTTAATAGAACTGTGGGTACAGATGTAGTAGGACTAATTACACAAATGGGTATACTAAATCCTTTTAATAGAAAACAAGAAAGTGAGGCTGACTACTTAGGTTTAATTTTTTCATCATTATCTGGTTATGATATTAGAGAAACAACTAAATTGTGGGAAAGAATGAAGGAGGTGAATAAAGGAAAGACACCACCACAATTTTTAAGTACTCACCCATCGCCTGACAATAGAATTCGTAGTATTAATGAATGGATTAATGAGGTTACTATTAAGTATCCTCCAATTAGCATATCATAAAACTAATTTAATGGTGAGCCCTGATGGACTCGAACCATCGACCCATTCCTTAAAAGGGAATTGCTCTACCAACTGAGCTAAGGGCCCACAAAAAATTTTTATATTCTTTTTTTTAAAATAATCAACTTTTAAAATATCACAATTTATTAATATATTTATCATGAAAGGTGTCAAAAGTGTCCATTTCTATATTCTTTCTAATTTCACTCATTAGTTCCTGATAAAAATTTACATTATGTAAAGTTAACAACATTGATCCTAAAATTTCATTCGTATTAAACAAGTGATTTATATAGTTTTTTGAATACTTATTTAAATTTAAATTTTTACAATCGGAGTCTAATGGAGAATTGTCTTTTTGATATTTGGAATTTCTAATATTAATTCTGCCATTCCACGTAAAAGCTAATCCAGTACGACCAGATCTAGTTGGCATAACACAGTCAAACATATCAATGCCTCTTTTAACAGCGCCCAGAATATCAGATGGTGTACCTACACCCATTAAATATCTTGGTTTATTTTCTGGCAATCTATCCTTTAAAAAATCAAGAGTTCTAAACATTTCATTCTGAGTCTCACCTACAGCCAATCCACCAATAGCAATGCCATCAAAATCAATTTTTAATAGATCATTTAGAGATATTTTTCGAAGATCTTCAAATAAACCGCCTTGAACTATACCAAATAAAGCTTTATTTGGATTATGTCCAAAAGCTATTTTTGATCTTTGGGCCCAATAAGTTGATAGCTCTAACGATTTTTTTATTGTTTTGTGATCTAAATTATTTTTAGGGCACTCATCCATAACCATAAGAATATCTGAGTTTAACCCTTTTTGTACTCTAATACTTTCTTCAGGACTTAAAATAAATTCTTTACCATCTATATGAGATTTAAAAATTGCACCCTTTTCTCTGTCAATTTTATTAAATTTTGACAAGGACATAACCTGATATCCGCCTGAGTCAGTCAAAATTGGTAATGGACAATTCATAAAATTATGAAGTCCACCGGCACTAATAATTCTTTCTACGCCAGGTCTAATCATTAAATGATAGGTATTAGATAATATTATATCTGAACCTGTCTTTATTATATCATCAATAAATGTAGCTTTGACAGTTGCTTGCGTACCAACAGGCATGAAGGCAGGTGTTCTTATATTACCTCTTTTAGTAGTAATTTTTCCAGTTCTATAATTTTTAGAATTTTTCTTTAAGACATCAAACTTAAAATTATTTAATGCCATTAAACATTATTCTGATTTAAAACTTAAAATTTTATCAGGATTATCAACAGCACCATTATTATTTTGGTCGCCTCTTTTAATATTATCAACAAATTCCATACCTTCAATAACTTTTCCAAAGACTGTATATTGTCTATCTAGAAAAGGAGCTGCTTCAAAACATATAAAAAATTGACTATTAGCACTATTTGGATCAGATGATCTAGCCATAGACAATGTCCCTCTCTCATGAGGTAAATTATTAAACTCCTGCTTAAGATCTGGCATAGATGATCCACCCATTCCAGATCTACTCAAATTAAAATCATCTTTAGATGAATTGCCAAATTTTACATCACCTGTTTGCGCCATAAAACCATCAATAACTCGATGGAAAACTACATTATTATATTCACCATTGTTTGCTAAAGTTTTAATTCGCTCGACATGATTTGGTGCAACATCTGGATATAGTTCAATTTTAACATTGCCGTCTTTAAGTTTTAGTATCATAATATTTTCCTTTGCGTTAGTTTGATTAATTAAAAATAAAAAAAAAATTATTGAAAATAAAAATTTTTTAAGCATATTTTTTTTTAAGTGATTTAATTGTACTTTTTGTTGTAAATTTATTTACATTTCCACCTAGTGAGATTATCTCTTTAACAAATTTTGAAGAAATGATTTGATTTTCCACATCTGACATCAAAAAAATCGTTTCAATACTATTATTTAATTTACGATTCATTCCAGCTAGTTGAAATTCATATTCAAAATCTGATACAGCTCTTAAACCTCTAAGTATAACTTTAGAATTATTCTTTTTACATAAATCTGTAGTAAGAGATTTAAATGTAATTATCTTAATTTTTTTTCTATCAAACTTTAGATCTTTAAATAATGCATTTTTAATTATTTCCTGTCTTTCATCGCTTGAGAAAAGATAATTCTTATTGTTACCATCGGATACAGCTACAACGATTTTGTCTACCAATTTTAAGGCTTTTTTAATTACATCAATATGACCAAAAGTTATTGGATCAAAAGTACCTGGATAAATTGCTATATTTTTCATTATATTAAATTATCATCAATTTTAATAGCTGAAACAACTTTTTCATCACCTGATAGTTTAATAATTCTTACACCTTGAGTGTTTCTACCAGCAATTCTAATCTCTTTTACAGCAACTCTAATAACTCTACCTTTGTTAGTGGAAATTATTATATCATCACCTTCGTCGACTGGAAAAGAAGATGCAACACTACCGTTTCTCTCCGAATTTACAATTCCAATTATACCTTTTCCACCACGATTGGTAACTCTAAAATCATAATGAGATGTTCTCTTACCAAAACCATTTTTTGTAACAGATAAAATAAATTTTTCTTTTGCTTTAATTTCAGATTTTATATCTTTACTTATTTTACCATTAGCTACTTTTTCAGATTTATTTATTATCGACAAAGAAACAATAGCGTCATTACCAGCTAAATTAATACCTCTAATACCTTTTGAAGAACGACCCTTAAAAACTCTAAGTTTCTTAGCTTCAAATCTAATACACTTACCATTATTAGTGCTTAAAATAATATCTTGTTGATCAGTACAAATTTTAACACCAACGATACGATCATTTGTATCAAGCTTCATAGCAATTTTACCAGATTGATTAATTGAAATAAAATCCTCAAGATTATTCTTTCTTACTTTACCTTGAGCTGTGGCAAAGACTATAAAAGAATTTTTTAATTCCTTTTCATCATCTGGAAATGGCATAATAGAGCTAATTGACTGATGGTTTTTAAGTGGTAACAAGTTAAATAAAGATTTACCTTTTGAGGATGCTGATCCCTCCGGTATTTTCCATGCTTTAATTTTATAAACTAAGCCTTCTGTAGAAAAAAACAAGACTGACGTATGTGAGTTAACAGATAAAGTTTGCACTACAGAGTCCTCTTCTCTAGTTTTTATGCCTGATTTACCTTTACCACCTCTTTTTTGTTGCTTAACATTGCTTAAAGCACCTCTTTTTATATATCCTTGCAATGTAACAGTAATTATAACTGCTTCTTTTTGAATTGTTTCCTCAATATCATAATTTAAAACAGCATCAATAATTTTAGTTCTTCTTGGAATTGAAAATTTATCTTTTATATTTATTAGTTCTGAACTTATTACTTTCAATAATTCCTTTTTAGAACTTATAATTTTCTTAAATTCTTTAATTAAATTTGATAACTTTTTTATTTCGTCTTCAATTTCTCCGATACCAATAGCAGTTAATTTTTGTAATCTTAATTCCAAAATTGCCACTACCTGATTCACAGATAAATTATAGGTAGTAGTAACTTTTTTATCTTGAACCGTATTAATCAGTTTTGATGACTTGTTAATTTTCCATTTGGTATTTAATAAGGTTTTTTTTGCTTCATCAGGATTTTTTGATGTTCTAATAACTTTAATAATTTTATCCAAGTTTTCTACAGCCACAGAAAGACCAACTAATATGTGTGCTCTATCTTCAGCTTTTTTAAGATCATGTTTAGTTCTTTTAATTACAACATCTTCTCTAAAGCTTAAAAAATTTTCCAGAAACTCTTTAAGAGTACATGTTTTAGGTTTATTTTGTACTATCGCTAAAGTATTAAATCCAAAAGAGCTTTCTATAGTAGTATACTTAAACAATTGTCTCTTAATTGTTTCTGGCTCTACGTTTGACCTTAAATCTATAGCAACTCTAAGGCCTACACTATTAGACTCATCTCTAATATCTTTAATGCCTTCAATTTTTTTAGTTCTAACAAGCTCAACAATTTTTTCATTTAAAACAGATTTATTAACTTGATATGGAATTGAACTTATAACCAACCTATCTCTACCATTTTTAAGGTTTTCAACATTTATTTCACCTCTAATCTTAAAAGAACCTCTTCCGGTTTTATATCCTTCTTTAATAATATTTTTTCCAATTATAATTCCTCCTGTAGGAAAGTCAGGACCTGGTATATGCTTCATCAATTCATTTAATTTAATATCCTTATTTTCAATTAGTGCTAATGTCCCATTTATAACTTCACCTAAGTTATGAGGGGGAATACTTGTCGCCATACCCACGGCAATACCTCCCGCTCCATTAACTAGAAGATTTGGATATTGTGCAGGCAATACTGATGGTTCTTTTTCTGTTTCATCATAATTGCTTTTGAATTTAACTGTATCTTTATCAATATCATCAATTAAATACTGAGAAACTTTAGCTAATTTTGTTTCTGTATATCTCATTGCTGCAGGTGGATCTCCATCAATAGATCCAAAATTACCTTGACCATCAATTAATGGTAAACTCATAGAAAAATCTTGAACCATTCTTACTAAAGCATCATAAACTGATTGATCCCCATGAGGATGATATTTACCAATAACGTCACCAACAATTCTCGCAGATTTTCTAAACTGTTTTGACCAATCATAACCACCTTTATACATGGCAAAAAGAATTCTTCTATGAACAGGCTTAAGGCCATCTCTAACATCTGGTAAAGCTCGACTTACTATAACGCTCATAGCGTATGATAGATAAGATGAACTTATTTCATCATACATTGTAATAGGTTTTTTATTTTCGATTATCTCGGTTTTTTGCATTTAAAAATTAAAATGGAATTTCGTCATCCAAATCATTATCTGGAACTTGTGAGCCCTCATCAGGACTTTTTAAATTTTGACTACTTTGGTTTTCATTCATACTATTTCCACCTAGCATTGTTAACGATGAATTGTATCCTTGAATTATAACTTCCGTAGAATATTTATCTTGGCCAGATGCTTCGTCTTTCCATTTTCTAGTAGATATTTGACCTTCAACATAAATTTGAGCACCTTTTTTTAAATATTGTTGAACTACATTTACCAAACCCTCGTTAAATACAACTATACGGTGCCATTCTGTTTTTTCTTTTTTTTCTCCAGTATTTTTGTCTTTCCATGATTGACTTGTAGCTAAGCTCAGTCTAGCAACACTTTTACCATTAACCATCTGTTTGATCTCAGGATCTGCGCCTAAACGACCAATTAATAACACTTTATTTAAACTTCCAGCCATATTATTTATTATGAAATTTTATATTTATATATATCACAATTTATTGTGAATATTAATTTTATTAAGTTAAAGCAACATAAATTATGCTTAAAAAGATAGTTATTAAAGGGGCAAAAGAACATAATCTTAACAACGTTTCTCTAGAAATACCAAAAGAGAAACTAATAGTTATAACTGGCCTATCTGGCTCAGGTAAATCATCATTAGCATTTGATACAATATACGCTGAAGGTCAACGCAGATACGTAGAGAGTTTATCAGCATATGCTAGACAGTTTTTAGATAAAATGAAAAAACCCAAAGTAGACCTAATAGAGGGTTTGAGCCCTGCTATATCTATAGAACAAAAAAATACACCTAAAAATCCAAGATCAACTGTAGCTACTGTAACTGAAATTTATGACTATTTAAGAGTACTTTTTGCAAGAGCGGGAATACCATATTCACCATTTACAGGTAAGAAAATAGAGTCACAAACGATAAGTCAAATTGTTGATAAAATTAAAGAATTACCGAAAAAATCAACAATTTTTTTATTTAGTCCAGTGGTAAGAGGACGTAAAGGTGAATACAAAAAAGAAATACTTAGTTTTAAAAAAAGAGGATTTAGAAAAATTAAAATTGATGAAAAATTATATGATATTGAAAAAGCACCTGATCTTAATAAAAAAGTTAAACATGAAATATCAATTTTAGTTGATAGAATAGTATTAAATTCTGAACTTGGTAATAGATTAGCCGAAGGTATTGAAACGGCTGTAAACTTATCAAATGGATTGTTATATGTCGAATATCAAAACGAAACTCTACCTGAAAAATTTAGAAAAACAGAAAAATTAATTTTCTCAACAAAATTTGCTTGTCCTGAAAGTGGTTTTACAATAGAAGAAATTGAACCACGATTATTCTCATTCAATAGTCCATATGGAGCATGTGAAGAATGCGAAGGTATTGGCGTGAAGCTAAACGTAGATCCAAAGCTAGTAGTACCAGATGAAAAGAAAAGTATAAGTGATGGAGCTATTGAACCGTGGTCTAAAAGTAGCACGATGTATTATGCACAAACTCTATCAGCATTGGCTAAACATTATGATTTTTCACTTACTGATAAATGGAGTAAATTAACTAAAAAAATTAAAGATGTAATTCTTTATGGATCAGATGATGAAGAAATTAAATTTTCTTATGATGATGGATATGAAAAATATTCACACAAAAAAACTTTTGAAGGAGTAATAAATAATCTTGAAAGGAGATATCTTGAAACAGATAGTGATTGGAAGAGAGAGGAAATTGCTCAATATCAATCAGATACAAAATGTGAAAAATGCAATGGTTTTAGATTAAAAGAAGAGGCTCTTTGTGTAAAAATTAATGATTTACATATAAGTCAAATTACTGAAAAATCTATTATTGATGCAAAAAATTGGTTTAATGAATTACCTAAATCTTTAGATAATAAAAGAGTTAAAATTTCTGAACATATTTTAAAAGAAATAAATGAAAGATTAGATTTTTTATTAAATGTAGGTCTAGACTATCTGACACTATCAAGAGAATCTGGCACGCTTTCTGGAGGAGAGTCCCAAAGGATAAGATTAGCTTCACAAATTGGGTCTGGCTTAACGGGTGTCTTATATGTACTAGATGAACCATCAATAGGATTGCATCAAAAAGATAATGTTAAATTAATTAATGCATTAAAAAGATTAAGGGATTTAGGTAATACTGTTATCGTGGTTGAGCATGATACAGAAACGATGGAAAATGCCGATCATATTGTTGATTTAGGACCAGAAGCTGGACACAAAGGTGGAAATGTTATTTTTGAAGGAAGTTATAAAAAGATATTAACTAACGATGAAAGTATTACTGGAAAATATTTATCAAATAAATTTTATATTCCAATTCCAAAAAAAAGACGCTTAGCTAAAAATGGAAGATTTTTAGAAATACTAGGTGCTTCTGGTAACAACTTGAAAAATGTTAATTTAAAAGTTCCATTTGGAACATTCACCTGTGTAACTGGTGTTTCTGGAAGTGGTAAATCGACTTTAATACTCCATACTTTATATAATGCATTAAATTTAAGTTTGAATAATAATAAATCTAGAAAAATTCCCAAACCATTTAGAAATTTTAAAGGTTTAGAGCTAGTAGATAAAATTATTAATATTGATCAATCACCAATAGGTAGAACACCACGGTCGAATCCTGCCACTTACACAGGAGCATTTGGACCTATTAGAGATTGGTTTACAAATCTTCCTGAGTCAAAAAGTAGAGGTTATAAGCCTGGTAGATTTTCATTTAATGTTAAAGGCGGAAGATGTGAAGCTTGTGAGGGTGACGGTGTTATAACCTATGAAATGCATTTTTTGCCTGATGTATATATTACATGCGATGAATGTAAGGGAACTAGATACAATAGAGAAACTTTAGAAATAAAATTTAAAGATAAAAGTATTGCAGATGTATTAAATATGACTGTTGATGAAGGATGTGAGTACTTTGAAAATATATCAACAATTAAATCTAAACTTCTTACATTAAAAAAAGTAGGACTTGGTTATATAAAAATTGGGCAGCAAGCGACAACACTATCTGGTGGAGAAGCTCAAAGGATAAAGCTAGCAAAAGAACTTTCGAAAAGATCAACTGGAAGAACTATGTATATATTGGATGAACCAACTACGGGATTACATCAACATGATATTAAAAAACTGTTAGAAATACTGCATACATTCGTCGCATTGGGTAATACTGTCCTTGTGATTGAGCATAATTTAGATGTTATTAAAACAGCTGATCATATTATTGATATGGGTCCTGACGGTGGTGTAAATGGTGGCACAATTATAGCTGAAGGTAAACCTGAAGAAGTTGCGTCACATAAGGATAGTTATACTGGTAAATATTTAAAAGATTTATTAAATGGTGATAAACTTAAAAAAACTGCTTAAAAATTCTTTAAAATAGTATAATATACTAATATGGTAAAAATTTTACAGTCATTATCAAAAACAATTCACTTTTCTTTGGGAATTGCAATATTACTTTTTGTTTTTTTATTTTTTAATAATGGTGGTTTTGACTTTGATACATATTTTTGGAGTTGGCTATTTAGATATTTACATGTTTTAACAGGAATTATGTGGATAGGTTTATTGTGGTATTTAAATTTTGTTCAAATTCCTAGTATGCCAAATATACCTGATGAACAAAAACCAGCTATAGGAAAAGTTATAGCACCAAAGGTTTTATTTTGGTTTAGATGGTCTGCTCTTGGAACTATTATTACAGGTTTAATTGTAGCTTATTTAAACGGTTATGCTCATGAAGCAATGACTTTGGGCATAGGTAGTGGCGGTGGAAGAAATGCAGCTATAGGAATTGGTATGTGGCTAGGTTTAATTATGGCATTTAATGTTTGGTTTATTATATGGCCTAATCAGAAAAGAGCTCTTGGTATTGTTGAATCTGAACCAGAGTTAAAAGCAAAATCTGCTAAAACTGCAATGCTAACTTCTAGAGTTAATACATTATTATCATTACCAATGCTTTTATCAATGGTTGCAGCACAAAACCTATATTAAAAAAACTATTCTTCTTTCGTGATTGTTTTTTGTGAGACTCTTAAATAGATCAATACTGAGTTAGCAATATAAATAGATGAGTAAGTGCCAAAGAAAACACCTAAAATCATAGCTAAAGAAAAACCTTTAAGAATTTCTCCACCAAAAATAAATATAGAAAATAATGCTAATAACGTTGTTATAGAAGTTATAATTGTTCTAGATAAAGTTTCGTTAATAGACAAATTTGTTACATCAAATATTTTTAAATCAGAATTCTTTTTTAAGTTCTCTCTTACTCTGTCATAAATTACTACTGTATCATTCATGGAATAACCAACAATTGTTAGTACTGCTGCTACAATAGATAAATTTATCTCAAGGCTAAACAAAGAAAATATACCTAGTGTCAATATTACATCATGAAATAAAGCTAAGATTGCACCAAGGCTAAATTGCCATTCAAATCTTATCCATATATATATGAGCATAGCTGCTAAAGACAAACATATAGCTATTACTCCAGCTTTAAGAAGCTCTGAACTTACCTTTGGACCAACACTTTCTACTCTCCTAAAATCTAAATCAAGTGCATTCTTTGTAACATTTTGTTTAATATTATTAATAAAATTTGGATCATTATTAAGTTTTTTTTCTATTTTGATTATAAAGTCATTTTCTTTACCAAAGTTTTTAACACTCACATCACCCAGACTCATATTCTTAAATGTTGCTCTTATTCTTGAAATATCAGTATCTGGATTGTTAGATCGTACTTCAATTAAAGTTCCACCTTTGAAATCTACACCGTAATTCAATCCTTTGAAAATCAGAAAACCTAACGAAATAATTATTAAAATTATTGAGATAATATTAAAAGGTCTAAAATATTTATTAAAATTTATTTGTCTCATTTAATTACTATTTCCTTATTTTTATTTTTAATCACGTATAATGCAGTCAACATTCTTGCTATAAAATATACAGAAAATAATGTTGTAAAAATACCTACCCCTAACGTTATTGAAAAACCTTTGATAGGACCTGAACCAAAAATAAATAATATAACAGCCGATATTAATGTTGTTATATTAGCATCCAAAATTGCATTTCTTGATTTTGTGTAGCCTGAATCAAAAGCTATAACTGAATTATTTTCTTTAATTATTTCTTCTTTAATTCTCTCAAAAATTAAAACATTTGCATCAACTGCCATACCTACGGTTAAAATTATTCCAGCTATACCTGGTAAGGTTAAAGTTGCATCAAAAAGTGTGAGTATACCAACCAATAAAAACAAGTTAGTAATTAATGCTATATTAGCTATAAATCCGAAGTATCTATACTTAATAAACATAAAACCAATTACTAAGAAGAATCCAATTAACAGTGCTATGACTCCTGCATTTATAGAGTCTTGGCCAAGATCTGGGCCCACTGTTCTTTCTTCAATTATATTTAAAGGTGCTGGGAGTGCACCAGATCGTAATAATAAAGCTAGATCTGTTGCAGATTGAAAAGTGAAGTTTCCACTTATTTGACCATTTCCTGTAGTAATTGAGTCTTGAACAACGGGAGCGCTTATAATTTTTCCATCGAGAACTATCGCTAGTCTTTTACCAATACCATTTTGAGTAGCCTTACCAAATCGTTTTGCACCTACTCTATCAAGACTAAAGCTGACAACTGTTTCATTGGTCATGCTATTCATTGATGGTTTAGCATCAATAAGGTTTTCACCACTAATAATTATTCTTTTACTTACTATCGCTTCCTCTGAGCCATCTTCAAATTCAAGTTTTTCAGAACCAAAACTTGTTTCAGAACTCTGGGTTATAAATCTAAAATTTAGGTTGGCTGTCTTACCTAAAAGAGATTTAATACGTTCTGGATCATCTAAACCTGGCAATTCAACTAAAATACGATCATTTCCTCTTCTTAAAATATTAGGTTCGTTAGTACCAATTTCATCAATTCTTCTTCTTACTATTTCAAGAGCTTGACTTAAAGATGAAGATTTTAATTCAATTAGACCATATTTTGACAAAGTTAGAATTACATCATTTTCTATTATTTCAATATCGTATTCATGAGACTTATAATTTTGATAATAAGGGTTAATATTACTATTTTTATCTTCAAATATATTTTTTATATCTTCTAAATTCTTT
This sequence comes from uncultured Pelagibacteraceae bacterium, assembly GCA_902543245.1. GTDB lineage: Bacteria > Pseudomonadota > Alphaproteobacteria > Pelagibacterales > Pelagibacteraceae > Pelagibacter. The sequence goes on from CACBXQ010000007.1 coordinate 61,319, forward strand.
CCCTCAGCATTTAAATAAATTTTTTCATTATCAATTAGTTTAATATTCTTAAAAGAAATATTCTCTTCTTTTAAATAAGCTCTAATAGAAGTTAATTTGTTTTGTAAATTACGTAAAATAACTGGCTTATTGTCTATTTCGAGTAATAGGTATGAACCACCTTGCAGATCTAATCCAAGATTAATTTTGTTACCAATTAACTTATCATCAAATTTAACAAAGTTAGAAAATGCTAAGTAACTAATACAAATAGAAAAAATTAATATAGAAATTATTTTTATTTTTGAAAAGTATAACACTTAATTTTTGATGTTATTTTTTAATTTCTGGTGCTTTTACTAAACTTTGTATTCCAGTTGCTTTTACTATTTCAACTTTAACATTATCTGAGATTAAAACTTCAACTTTTTCATTGTCTATAACTCTTTCCACTCTACCAACAATACCACCAGATGTTACAACGTCATCACCTCTTTTTAAGTTATCAACCATGTTTTTATGATCTTTAACTTTTTTTTGTTGAGGCCTGATTAAGAAAAAGTAAAAAATTACAAATATTAATATTAGCGGTATAAATTGACCTATAGAAGATCCAGACATAAAATTTTCCTTTAAATTGTTGATGTATTTATATTTATTATACTAACAAAAACAACTCTTTAATTTTTAGATATTTTCTCAATATTATTCATATAAGGCTTCAATATATTGGGAATTTTTATTGATCCATCTTCATTTTGATAATTTTCTAATATTGCAATTAAAGTTCTCCCAACAGCTAAACCACTACCATTTAATGTTGAAACATATTGAGTTTCATTATTTTTATCTTTAAATCTAGATTTCATTCTTCTAGCTTGAAATGAACCACATGATGAGCAACTGGAAATCTCTCTATAATTATTTTCTGAAGGAAGCCACACTTCAATATCATAAGTTTTTTCTGCGCTGAAACCCATGTCACCAGTGCTCAGAATAATTTTTCTATAAGGTAATTCAAGAAGGTCAAGAATACCAGTCGCACAATCTGTCATTCTTTCCAGTTCTTCTAATCTATTATCAGGGTGAACAATACTAACTAGTTCAACTTTATAAAATTGATGTTGTCTAATCATACCTCTAGTATCTTTACCGTAACTACCAGCTTCTTTTCTAAAGCATGGTGTAGAAGCAACATATCTCTGTGGTAAAGTTTTCTCATCCAAAATCTTATCTCTAACTATATTAGTTAAAATTACCTCTGCTGTAGGGATTAAAAATTTTCTATCATCCGAGTCTAAATTTATCTCAAACTGGTCATTTTCAAATTTTGGGAGTTGGCCAGTTCCATACATACTATTAGATGAAGCAATCAACGGTGGTGATATCTCTTTGTATTGATTTTTTTGTGTATGTATATCGATCATAAAGTTACTAATTGCTCTCTCTAAATGGGCCAATTGACCTTTAACAAAAACAAATCTGCTGCCTGAGGTTTTTGTTGCTAAATCAAAATCAAGCATTTCTAGATTTTCTCCAAGCTCAAAATGAGATTTTGGTTTAAATTTGAAATTAGGTAAAGAACCAGATTTTTTTATTTCTTTATTGAAAGTTTCATCTTTTCCAATAGGGACATCTTCTAAGGCAATATTTGGTAGAGATGAAAGAATTTCATCTATTTTTTTTTTAAAATTATTTTGATTTTTTGAAATATCGTCAATTTTTTTTGAAATTTCCTTTGATTTAGCAAATAATTTTTCATCTTTGGATTTAGAAATAGTTTTTTTTTCGTTCTCTAATTTTTCTTTCTCTTGTATTAACTTTCTATTTTCTTCGTCCAGTTTTAAAAAGTTTGAGGAATCAAAATCAACATACCTATTACTAATATCTTTTTTGAATGATTCGATATTTTTTCTAATATCTTTTATATTATGCATCTTCTTTCACAGAATTTCTTTTTTCTATTATACTTACTGATATTATTGAAAATTCATATAAAATTAAGAGTGGTATAGCTAAACCAATTTGGGTGATAGGGTCAGGTGGAGTTAATAATGCTGCAAAAGCAAATATAATTACTACAACATATTTTCTTCTTTCTTTTAAATATGTAGAATCAATAACATTAATTCTTGCAAGTAAACTCAATATAACTGGTAGTTGAAAACTAAGTCCAAAAGCAAATATAAGTTTCATAATTAGAGATAAATACTCATTTACTTTAGCCTCTAACTGAATTGGAAGTTGGGTTACCACACCTGAACTTTCAAATGATAAAAAAAAATTTATGGCAAGTGGCATTATTAAATAATAAACAAGCGCTCCTCCCAAAAAAAATAATATCGGTGTTGCTATAAGATATGGCATGATAGCTTTTTTTTCATTCTCATAAAGACCTGGAGCAATAAATTTCCATATTTGTATCAATAGAAATGGAAATGTTATGAAAAATGCCACAAAAAAAGAAACTTTTAAGTAAGTTAAAAAGGTTTCTTGAAGAGCAGTGAATATTAATCTACGACTTTGACCATCATCATTTACTGCACTGGCATAAGGATCGACTAAAAAACCATATATATGTTCTGCAAAAATATAACAGATTACAAAAATAATTGATAAAAAAATAAAGGTATTAATTAATCTTTTCCTAAGTTCAGTTAAATGACTTATAAATCCAGATTCATTTTCACTCTTTGTCATTTTTTAAATCTTTCTCTTTGTCTTTTGGTGATATTGTATCTACGGTATCATTTTCTAGTGTAGAAATTTCATTTTGAAAATTATTTACATATCTTTTTGCAGTACCAATCCACGAACCAACTTTTTTTAATACAAATGGAAAATCCTTAGGACCAATTACTATTATTGCGATTGCAGCAATTATTAAAATTTCAAACCAGCCAATTTGTGGCATTTGAATTATTCTTTATTAGAATCTTGTTTATTTTCAGAAATATTTTTTGACTCGTTGTCTTCAATTGAATCGTTAGCCATTCCTTTTTTGAAACTTTTTATACCTTTAGCAACATCTCCCATTAAACTGGAAATTTTTCCTCTACCAAAGAGAAGAACTACTAAAATAACTACAATTGCTATTTGCCAAAAACCTATACTCATAATGTGCTTATACTATTTTTCAAAAAAATTTGAAAGGAAATTTTATTCTTCCTCTTCTTTTTTTAAGGTACTATTGAGCATTTCATCAATATTTGAATAAATATTTTCTTTCTTGTCTTCCTGTTTTTCTTTGTAAAATTTACCAGTTCCAAAAATTGATGCATCTACACTAGAGGTATCGATTAAACCAGCTGAACCTAACTCGTCTATAGTAGGTAAATCAGATAATTTTTGAAGACTGAAATGGCTTAAAAAGTCATCTGTGGTTCCATACTGAATAGGTTTGCCTATTACATTTTTTCTACCAACAGGTTTTACCCAATTTAATTCCATTAAAATTTCTAAGGTATTTGTCCCAAAAGCCACACCTCTTATTTCTTCAATTTCAGCACGGGTTACAGGTTGATGGTAAACAATAATAGATAAGGTTTCTATAGCAGCTTGAGATAATTTTTTTTCAACAAATTTTTGACTAGACATTAAATAAGACAAACTTTGTGAAGTACGGAAAGACCATTTTTTTGAGATACAAACTAAATTAATACCTCTATTTGAGTAAAAACTTTGTATTTTTTCTAAACACTTTAATACATTGGTATTTTTTTTTGTAATTTTTTCTAATATAGACTCAGCAGTTAAAGGTTCAGAAGAAGCAAATAAAACTGCTTCTATTTCTTTTTCAACATCTGAAATTGTATTTGGAAATTTTACAATATTATTTTGCTTTGCTTTTTTCATTTATTTTTGCTTTATAAAAATTTCATCGAAAAGTTTATCTTGTTTAATTAAAAGATTTCCCTCTTTCACTAATTCTAAAGATCCAGCAAACAAACCAGCTTTACCAGATCTCTTTAAATTTTTAAATTTATTAAACTTTTCTGGTATTAATTGATCAATATTTTTCCATACAGAAAGGTTCATAATAAAACTTTTAATAATTTTAATTCCATCCTCAGTTGTCATAACTGGTAGCTTAGGAATATTTATAGTTTTAAAATCTTTTTGCATTATTATTGATGAATACGTTTTAAGAACATCATAAAGCTTTAGATTGTATGTGGTATTATAAGTAGATTTAACTCTACCCTTCATACCACGCATAAAAATATCTCTGCCAAGTCTTTTTCTCTTAAGCATTTGATCAGATAATAATCTTATTAATTCCAATTTTTTTAATTGTAATTTTAATTTTTCTGCAACCTCTAAAGCTTTAAATTCATCTTCATCGTCTTCTGGAAGTAGTAATTTTGATTTAAGGTAGGTTAACCAAGTAGCCATAAGTAAATATTCTGAGGCAATCTCTAAATTAAGATTTTGAGCTTTGGTAATAAAAGCATGAAATTGATCTGCTAACTTTGTAACTGATATTTTTTCAAGATCTACTTTTTGCGATTTTGCAAGATCAAGTAGAACATCCAAGGGACCATTGTAAGTGTTTAGATTAACTTCGAAAATTTTTGAATCAGTTGAGTCCACAATTAATATTAACTTAAAATTTTATATAATTGTGATGTTTTTTTAATTATAAAATTACTCAATAATGGGCTATTTTTAGCAACTATATTCATTTCTCTCATGCTCCCATTGCAATGTAGAACTAAATTACAACCTGCTGTAAACGACTTAATTACGTTGTTTTTTAGATTAGTTTTTAGAGCTTTCATCGATATATCGTCAGTAATAATGATATTTTTAAATTTAATTTTATCTCTAATCATTTTAATGACTATTTTTGAATGAGTTGCAGTGTTAATTTTATCTAGATCATTGTAAATGATATGGGATGTCATGGCCATTATTGACTTTTTATTTTTAAATGCTTTAAAATCTTTCTTAATCAACTTCGAAAATTTGTTGTTCACTATAGGTGTTTTGAAATGACTATCTATTTTTGTCATTCCATGACCAGGTATATGCTTTATAATTGTACCAATCCCTTTTTTATGGAATAGATCAATACAAATATCTCCAATTTTAGAGACAATTACTGGATTATTAGAAAAAGCCCTGTCACCAATGATATATTTTTTATTAGATTTGCTTAAGTCTAAACATGGAACTGAGTTAATGTTAATACCAATTTCATTTAAAAGGTAAGATATTTGATTGATATAAACATTATAGTAAGTTTTAAATTTATTAATGTCCCTATTATATAAGTTGCCAAAATAACTTGCGCTAAAAAGTGAATTATCTATTATTTTTTTTAATCTAGATATACGACCACCCTCCTCATCAATTAAAATTGGATATTTTTTATCTTTAAATAATCTTTTTATTTGCTTTACTAATTGTTTGATTTGATCAAGATTATCAATATTTCTGGAAAAAAGGATAATTCCCCAAGGTTTATATTTTCTTAAAAAAATAATTTCCGGTTTGGTTAATTTTTTTCCTTTAATACCAATTATAAATGATCTCCTTTTGCTAATCATTTTTTAAGAGATTCCAAAAATAATATTTTTTTTTATTTTTATTTAGTGTGTTTTCTACGTATTCCACTACATTATCCGTATCACTTTCTAATATTGGTAATTTATCTTCGATATTAAGAATTTTTTCATCTAGAATTGAGGTTTTAAGATAATTATTTTTTTTATTAGTTTCAGAAAAATAGTATTTTCCAACAAAAAATAAAAAAAATATAATGGTGGCTATATAAATAAAATATTTAATTTCTTTAATCATCTACATTTTTTTTGGTGTATCTACATCAATTATTGTCATGCCTATTTTAATAACATTTGATACAAGTTTTAACAAAATTAACTTTTCTTTTTTAATTTTGTCATTTGTATCCAAAAATTTAAGATCAGGATTTTGCTTACCCATATTCCAATAGGAGTGAAATGCAGATGATAATGTATAAAGGTATATGGGTATTCTATGAGGTTCTAACTTATTAGATGATGTATTAAGACATTTTGGCCAAATTGATAAAATCTTAAGAATATTTATATCTTCATCAGAAAAACTATAAACATTATCTGATAGATTAATATCTTGTTCCACATCTAAATCCGAATTTCTAAAAACTGAAGCTATCCTTGCATAACAATATTGTACATAATACAAGGGATTATCTTTAGATTTTTCTTTCACTTTAGAAAAATCAAAATCAAGCTCTACGTCACTACTACGATTTAACATTATAAATCTTGTTGCGTCTTTTCCTACCTCATGAATCAAATCTTCTACTGTAATATATGTTCCTTTTCTTTTAGACATTTTGAAAGGTTTGTTATCTTTAATCAATTTAACTAATTGGCTAACTTTACAAACAAGTTTATTTTTATCATCAGTTAGAGCTTCAACAGCTGCTGTGATTCTTTTGATATATCCGGCATGATCTGCGCCAAGTATATTTATTAAAATATCAAAATCTCGATTAACCTTGTTTAAATGGTAAGCTATATCACTTGCAAAGTAAGTCCATGTTTTATCTGCTTTTTGTAAAGCACGATCTTTATCGTCGCCAAAATCTGTAGATTTAAAAAGTAGTTGATCTCTCTTCTGCCAATTTTTTTCATTTTCAAATTCTGGGGCATCTATCTTACCCGTGTATATAAATTTCTTTTTCTTTAGTAATTCTACTGATTTATCTACTTCTTTTTGTTCTACTAAAAGTGTTTCTTTAACAAAATTATCATGATTAATACCTAGGTTTAATAGATTTTGTTTTATCATTTCTAGTGATTTTTCAATTGCTAAAGGACCTATAATTTCTTTTATATTTTCAAAATTTTCAAAATTTAAAGATTTATTTTCATCAATAATTTTTTTTGCTATTTCTGCGATATAATCTCCTGGATAGAGGTTTTCGTCTTGAGGAAATGGTTCTTTATATTTAATTTCTCTTATTCTTAAATAAACAGATTTAGAAAAACTAATAATTTGATTTCCATAATCGTTAACATAATACTCTTTTGTAACATTATGACCTTGAAACTTAAGTAGATTAGCTAATGTATCTCCTAAGATTGCTCCTCTACAGTGACCAACATGCAAAGGTCCAGTTGGATTTGCTGAAACAAATTCGATTAGAAAAGACTTTTTAATTAAATTTTGGTTGATACCAAATGAAAGATTTTGATTTAGCAAATCTTCTGCAAATTCTTTCCAAAATACACTATTAAATTTAATATTTATAAAACCAGGTTTAGCAAAATCAATTTGATCAATGCTGCTGTCTTTCTCTTTTAAAAGTTTAATGATCTGCTCTGCTAAAATGTTTGGTGCTTTTTTATTTAATTTTGACAAAACCATAGCAACATTAGTTGATAGATCATAATTTAAATTTTCTGGTGGAGTATCTACATTAATATTTTTAAGCACATCACCACTTTCCAAATTACCTTTGGAAGCTTCATCGGTAATAAATTTTATTATTTTTTTTTTATATATCTCAAAAATATTCATTTAATTTTATTATATAGATTTATTGCATATCTATCAGTCATTCCAGATATATAATCTGAAATATCTCTAAAGTTTACTTTTTTCTTGTTTTTAATTATGAATTTTTTCGGTCTTTTTGATATCTCTCTAAATAGCTTTGTAACAATTTTT
>CACBXQ010000008.1 GCA_902543245.1 uncultured Pelagibacteraceae bacterium
TTCAATTAACAATAGATAGATTAAAAAGCAAGTATCATAATTTTGATAATTCTGTTGAAAAAGATCAATTTGATAATCATTTAAAAACAATTAATAAACAAATTAAACAAATTGAAAGTCTTGTAAATGAGTTTTCTGATTTTGCTAGAATGCCAAAACCTATTTTTCAAAAAAATAATTTAATTCAAATTTTAAAAAATAACATTACATTATTAAAAGAGCTCGATACTGATATTAAAATTTCATTTTTAAAAAAGAAAGATATAATTGAACTTGATTGTGATGGCGATCAATTAAATAGAGTTTTTTTAAATATAATTAAAAATTCTATTGAAAGTATTCAAGAAAAAGCCCTAAAAAATGGTAATTTTGATAAAATAATTAACATAGTAATTAAAACAAATAATGACTATATAACTGTAACTATTAACGATAATGGAAACGGCTTTATAGATAATACAATTAGAAATATTGCAAAACCTTACTACACAACTAAAGAAAAAGGTACCGGTCTTGGTTTGTCTATTGTAAGCAAAATTATTAATGATCACAGTGGATCTATTTATTTTAAAAATCAAAAAAATGGGGCAATCGTTGAGATAAATTTACCTTTTGTAAAATGAAAGCTGAAATACTTATTATAGATGACAACCCTGACATAAGAAATATCTTAAGAGATATAATTGAAGACTCTGGTTTTAAAACTAGAATTGCCGCAAATTATAATCAAGCTCTCACTGAAATTGATAAAAAATTACCTGATGTTGCGATAATTGATGTAAAACTAGATAAGGGTGATAATGATGGTATAGAACTATTGTCTCACATTAAAAAAATAAATTCAGATATACCTGTAATAATAATTTCTGGACATGCTAATATTGAAATGGCTGTTAAATCTCTTCAGTCTGGTGCTTTTGAATTTATAGAAAAACCTTTTGATAAGGATAGATTAATTAATTTTGTCAATAGAGCAGTTGAAAATTTAAAATTAAGAAATGAAAATAAAAATCTTCAATCTCGTCTTTTTCAATCTTTTGAACTTGTTGGAAAAAGTGATAATATAGAGATTATTAAAGATCAAATTAATAAATTATCTAATACAGAGAGTAGAGTGTTAATATATGGACCAACTGGTAGTGGAAAAGAATTAATTGCTAGAAAAATACATAATCAATCAAATAGATCAAATAATCCATTTATAATTATAAATGCTGCCTTACTTGATGTTCAAAAATATGAACTTGAATTATTTGGTGAAGAGAGAAGTGACGGAACAATATCTTATGGTGCTCTAGAAAAATCTACTGGAGGAACATTGTTGATTGATCAAGTATCTGAGATACCATTAGAAACTCAATCTAAAATTTTAAGAGTTTTATCAGATCAAAAGTTTAGACGAATTAATGGAAATCATGATGTAAAAGTAAATGTAAGAATAATTTGCTCAACAATTAAGGACATAAGAGAAGAAATTCATTTAGGAAATTTTAGAGAAGATCTTTTTCATAGGCTAAACGTAATACAGATTAAAGTTGATCCTTTGAGCAAAAAAATAGAAGATATTCCTTTATTGATTGAATATTTTTCTAAAATTATATCAGAATCTTATAATATAAAAAAATTAGAATTAAATTCATATATTAATTATCTCATAAACTATAGCTGGCCAGGCAATATAAGAGAATTAAGAAATTTGATTGAAAGGATAGCTATACTTACACCTGGAAGTAAAAATGAAAAAATTTTAAACATTATTAAAGAGTCAATAAAGCAAAGAGAAAATGATATTTTTGACCTAAATGATACATTATTAGTTCCATTGAAAGAAGCTAGAGTAAATTTTGAAAAAGAATATTTAACATCACAATTAAAAAAATTTGGTGGAAATATTAATAAAACAGCAAAATTTGTTGGTATGGAAAGATCAGCATTATACAGAAAATTAAAAATACTTGGTGTAAAAGGCCTTAATTAAATGAATATAATTATATGTGGAGCTGGTAGAGTAGGCAGTACGATTGCAAAATTATTAGCTGAGCAAAATCACTCTATTACAATAATTGATCAATCATCAGAAGATATACAAAAAATAAATGATTCACTTGATATTAAAGGCATTGTTGGAAAAGCAACTTACCCATCTATACTTGAGAAAGCAAATGCAAAAGAAGCAGATATGATAATTGCTGTAACTAAAAATGACGAAATTAATATGTTGATATGCCAGATCGCTTTTTCTGTATTTAATATACAAAAAAAAATTGCAAGAATTAGATCAAAAGACTATTTGGATCCAAAATTTTCACAAATTTATAATAAAGAAAATTTACCAATAGATGTAATTATTTCACCAGAAATAGAAATTGCTAAATCAATTCAACGAAAATTGGAAGCTCCTGGAGCTTTAGATAATGTAAATTTTGCTGAAAACAAAATTAGGCTGTTAGAGATCTTTATAGATGATAATTGTAAAATAATTAAAACTCCATTAGGAAAATTAACAGTTAACTTTCCCGACCTTGAGGCAAATATTTTAGGTGTTATCAGAAAAGAAAAATTTGTAATTCTAAAAAAAAATGATGTTTTACTAAAAAATGATAAAGCTTATGTAATAATAAATTCTGCTCATATGCAAAAAACTTTATTAGCTTTTGGTCATACAGAAAAAATTTCAAATAAAATATTAATTATTGGTGGAGGAAATATAGGTTTTAATTTAGCTAAGAATATTGAGCAGTCATTTGAATCTGCACGGATAAAAATTATTGAAAAAAACAAAGAAAGAGCAGAATTTATTGCTAATGAATTAAATAATTCAATTATTATTAATGGCAATGGTCTAGATGAAGATGTACTAGAAGAAGCAAGTCTTGAGGAAATTGAAACTGTTTTAGCATTAACTAATGATGATGAAGACAATCTAATGGTAAGTGTTTTGGTCGAAAAATTTTCTAAAGATAAAAGAACAATGGCTCTCATTAATAAACCTAATTATTCTTTACTTCAATCATCATTAAAAATTGATGATTTGATTGACCCAAGAATGAATACTGTCTCAAGCATCTTAAAACATGTACATAAAGGTACAATCGAAACTGCTTACTCTCTATTAAATGGCGAATATGAAATAATTGAAGCTGAAATTATAGAAACATCGGAACTTATTAATAAAGATTTAAAAAATGCTAATTTGCCAGAAGAAATTAGAATTGGAGCAATTTTAAGAGATAATGATGTTATTATCCCTACTTCAGATTTTATATTTAAAGAGAATGACACTGTAGTTTTTTTAGCAAAAAGAGATCAATTGTCAGTAGTAGAAAATATTTTTCGAATAAGTTCTTTTTAATAGTCTCAATGAGCAAGTTCAGTTTCACATTTATAGGTATTTTTTCACTTATAATCTCTTTTTTTTCTGTCATTAACATTATTTATTCAAATTATTTTAATCATTACTTAAATATACATAGTTACTCTTATGCATTGTTTCCATCAATTATTATTGCATTGGCTTGCTTAACTGTAAAAAAGGATAACAAAAAAATTTCAATTTATGAAAAAATTTTAACAATAATATCCGGATATTTATTATTACCTCTTTTAATATCAGCACCATATTATTTTAGTATTTATGATATTACTTTTACAAATTCTTATTTTGAGGCCGTTTCAGGTTTCACCTCAACAGGTTTTTCTACATTTAAGAATATTAAACAAATTGATCAGAGTCTAATTTTATGGAGATCAACATCACAATGGATAGGTGGTTTATATTTTTTATTTAGTATTGTTATACTAATTGAAATTTTTGACATAAATCTTAAAAAAACATTCACAGATTTCTTTCTTTTTAATAATTCTGAAATTTTAAAACAATTAATAAAAATACTAACTTTATATTTATTCCTAACATTATTAATATTTCTACTCTTAAAATTTTCAGGTTTTAGATATCTAGATTCATTTAATCTTGCTTTTACAATAATATCTTCTGGTGGTTTTTTACCTACAAACAATTTAGATAGTATCTTAACAAGCAATTTTAAACAAATTATTTTATCCTCGTCAATGCTACTATCTTTTTTTAGTCTTTTTTTAATTTATAATTTTATTTATTTAAAAAATAAAAAAATTAATTTTTTTCAAGAAGATATTTATTTATTTATATATCTGATTATTGTTATTATATTTTTTACTTTATTTACGAAATTTGATAAAAATTTTGCCGACTTACTCTTTTCAATTACAAGCAGTATATCTAATATAGGAATCTCAAAAACATCATTAAACAACAATTACTCTTTTTTATTTCTAATTTTAGTTGTAATTGGTGGATCTTTATTTTCAACTAGCTCTGGTTTAAGATTTTTGAAACTGTACACATTATTAAAGTTTTCTATAAATGAGTTAATATCACATGTAAAACCCAGAGAGGTTAATATAATAAAGCTAAAGTTTTCTGACTATTTTTACGACAGTAAAGAGATAAATAAAATTTTTATTACATTAATTTTATTCATCATATCTTTTTTATTTTTAGGTTCCATTTTAACATTAACAGGTGTTGAATTTGTCTACTCATTTAAATTATCCATACTTACTCTTATGAATACTACAACCTCTAATATTTATGGAATGGGTGATTTTATTTTTTTTGATTTAACTATAATAACGAAGTATTTCTTGATTATTTTCATGATTTTAGGTCGTATTGAACTATTAGCACTTTTATTAGTTTTAAAAAAAATCTTTTTTAAAAATTAATTTGTATTATAACGGATCTAATTGCGCCCTTAGCTCAGCTGGATAGAGCATCGGTTTTCTAAACCGAGGGTCGGAGGTTCGAATCCTCCAGGGCGCGCCAAAAACTTATTTTTTTACACACATTCCAATAGATCCTAATTTACATTTTTGTCCATCTATCCATATTGCATTATTAAGATTAGCTCCCTCAAAAGAGGCGTTGAGTATATTGGCTCCAGTAAAATTAGCCTCAAAAAGATTACTATTGGTAAAATTTGAGTCTATTAAGGATGAACCTGAAAAATTAACTCTTGTTAAATTAGCACTAGTAAAATTTGATTTTTCAAAATTACCACCCTCAAGATTTGACTCATATAAATTTGCACGAAAAAAAGACGATTCTGAAAAATTTCCAAACACCATAGACGAATTCATCATTATACTCTTATCAAAATTTACTTTAATAAAACCTGAAAATGATAAATTTGAATTTGGCAAAAAACTACCAGCTAAGTCTTGTCCATCTGAAAATTGACAATTTGAGTAATCTACTCCATCATCTAAACTGTCATCACAACTTGATAATACTTGATTAGGTATTAATAAAAAAAATATTATTGCAATAAACCTTATAAAATAATTAGTTTGAGTATCCATATTTTCTGAGTCTAACATCACCAGTTCTTGCATGAGCCTCCATACCTTCATATCTTGAAATTCGAGCTGCAGCTGCTCCAACTTCTTTTGTTGACTCTTTTGTCATTCTTTGAAAACTAAGTGTTTTAATAAATTTGCCAACAAATAAACCGCCTGTGTATTTACCTGCACCTTTTGTTGGTAATATATGATTTGTACCTGAACATTTATCTCCGTAAGCTACTGTAGTTTCTTCTCCTATAAATAATGATCCGTAGTTTTTGAGATTTGCATGAAACCATTCATTATTTGTTGTTTGTACTTCTAAATGTTCCGGTGCATAATCATCACTTATTAAGACCAATTCTTCTTTATTATCGCATAATATTACCTCACCATAATCTCGCCACGCTGCCTCAGAGCTGATCCTTGGTATTTCTGGTAGATCAGCAATTAATTTTGGCATTAACTCAATTACCTCATCAGCTAATTTTTTACTTGTAGTAAATAACCAAGCTGGTGAATTATATCCATGTTCAGCTTGACCAACTAAATCAAAGGCAACAATTTCTGGATCTGCACTTTGATCTGCAATAACTGCAATTTCTGTAGGCCCTGCAAATAAATCAATTCCTACTTTTCCATATAAAATTCTTTTAGCTTCGGCTACATATTGATTTCCAGGTCCAACTAATATATCTGCAGGACTATTATTAAACATTCCATAAGTCATTGCTGCAATCGCAGGGACACCACCTAAATTTAATATAACATCTGCACCACAAAGATCTGCTGTATAAATAATAGCTGGATGAGCACCAATATTTTCTTTGGGTGGACTACAAGCTATTATATTCTTTACACCAGCAACCTTTGCTGTTGTCACACTCATTACAGCTGAAGCTATGTGAGCATATCTTCCGCCCGGTATATAACAACCAGCTGTGTTAACAGGAATTAATTTTTGACCTGCGAATAATCCTTTTGAAAGTTCTATTTCAAAATCTTGTCCGTAATTTTTTAATTGTGCATCTGCAAATTTTCTTACTCGATCATGGGAAAATTTTATATCGTCTTTTGTTTTTTGATCTAATTTTTTTTTAATATTTTCAATTTTTTCTTTTGAAACAATTATTTCATCGTAATATTTGTCAAATTTTTTAGTAAGTTCTATACAACCTTTTTCTCTGGATTTTTCTAAATCTGAAAGAAGTCCTTGAACTATTTTTCTTGTTTTAAAATCATCTGTAGATGATGTTTTTGTGGCTTTTTTTAAATATTTAATTGTCATTTCGAATAACTTATTATCATGGATTTAATACGCAAATATTAATTGATTTTATCAAGATGTAGTACTAATGTTTTTTTATATTTCTATATGTAGTATTTATTTAATTTCTTGAAGAAAACTAAATAATTATAGATAGTCATCTTGTTCAAATTTAATTTTGAATAATTTGTTAACAAATAAATAAAAGAGGTAAAATGTATAAATACATTAAACAATTATTTACCTTAGCTGGAATAGTTTCGTTACTGTTCGTTTTCGCTTGTGATAACATGGGTGGAAATCAATCTAAAGGTAAATCAAAAACATTAAAAAATACACAAAGTAAAGGTTTTGTAAGATGTGGAGTTTCTCAAGGACTTCCTGGGTTTTCAAACGCAGATGCATCTGGAAACTGGACTGGTGTTGATGTTGATGTTTGTAGAGCTGTTGCTGCTGCAGTATTAGGTGATGCGAGTAAAGTTAAATATACACCACTTAGTGCTAAAGAGAGATTCACAGCTTTAACATCTGGAGAAATTGATGTTCTTTCAAGAAATACTACTTGGACACTTTCTAGAGATGCTGACATTGGATTAACATTCGTTGGTGTAAATTTCTACGATGGACAAGGTTTCATGGTAAGAAAAGATTCAGGAATTACGTCCGTGGATGATTTTCAAAACGGTATTTCTGCATGTACTAACATTGGTACAACAACTGAGCTTAATATGAGAGACTTCTTTAATTCAAGAGGAATTTCTTATGAGCCTGTCGCTTTTGAAAAAGCTGACGAAGTTGTTGCGGCATATGATGCTGGAAGATGTGATACATACACTACTGATAAATCTGGTCTTGCTGCACAAAGAACTAAAATGCAAAACCCTGATGATCATATGGTATTACCAGAAACAATTTCAAAAGAGCCATTAGGACCTGTTGTAAGACAAGGTGACTCTGTATGGGAAGATATTGTAAGATGGTCTTTAAATACTATGATCGAAGCAGAAGAATATGGTATTACATCATCAAACGCAGACTCAATGAAAACTTCTGACAATCCAGCAATTAAAAGACTTGTTGGCGCAGAAGGTGAATTAGGAGCTGCTTTTGGTTTAGATAATGAGTGGAGTTTAAGAATTATCAAACAAGTTGGTAATTATGGAGAAAGCTATCAAAGAAATATAGCTGATCCTGGTATCCTACCTGATAGAGGTCCAAATGAATTATGGACAAAAGGTGGAATATTATACGTACCACCAGCAAGATAATAATATCTATTAAACTTAAAAAGGGCTAGATTTTTCTAGCCCTTTTTTTTAATGTCTTATTATGAATAATAAAATCAAAAAAATTATCCCTCAATTAATTACTTTATTATTTGTAATTCTAGTTTTTGCTTTTTTTTCTATTAATGCCTCGATTAACATGGATTCAAGGGGTATTGATTTTGGTTTTGGGTTTCTAAGCCAAGAATCTTCATTTGATGTTCAATTTTCATTAATTGATTATGATGGATCCTATTCATATTATAGAGCTTATTTAGTTGGTCTATTAAATACGCTTCTTGTATCATTTATAAGTATTATTTTTTGCACCATTATTGGAGTTATTATAGGGGTTGCTAGATTATCTCCGAACTATTTAATAAGAAATACTGCTGCTTGGTATGTAGAGTTTTTTAGAAATATTCCTTTATTGTTACAATTATTTTTTTGGTATTACGCAGCATTAAGAGTTCTACCACTCCCTGAGAAAGCTGATGCTTTATTAGGTGTTTCGTATTTAACTATTAAAGGTTTTTATATTCCATCAATGATATGGAATAATTTAGATATCTTTATTTATTCAATATTGGCGTCAATAATTTCAATAATTTTTATAAGATTTTATGCTAAAAAAATTCAAGAGACCAAGGGAAAGCAAATACCATTGATTTATATTTCTGCAGCAATATTAATTGTTTTACCTTTGTTAAGTTTTTTATTTGGAAATGTTTCTCTTTCATTTGAGATACCTGTTTTAAAGAAGCTTGCTAAAACATCATATATATTTGAAGGAGGAATAAGTTTACCCCCAGAATTAATAGCACTAGTTTTATCTCTTTCACTTTACACCTCAACATTTATTGCAGAGTGTGTAAGAGCGGGAATACAAGGTGTTGGTAAAGGTCAAAGAGAAGCTGCTGCATCTGTAGGGTTAACTCCAAATCAGGTTTTAAAATTAGTTATAATGCCTCAAGCACTAAGAATTATTATTCCACCGACAACAAACCAGTACTTAAATTTAACTAAGAACTCATCTCTAGCAGCAGCCATTGCATACCCAGATCTTGTTTTAGTTTTTGCTGGTACGGCATTAATGCAAACAGGTAAAGCAATAGAAATTGTGTCAATAACAATGTTTACCTATTTAACCATAAGTTTGGCAATCGCTGCTTTAATGAATTGGTACAACAAAAAAATTGAAATTAAAGAGAAATAATGAATTATAAAAATATTTTAAAAGCAGATGAAAATAATTTCAAAACCTATCTATCAATAGGTTTATTGCTAATTTTTATTTCCTTGTTAGATGTATTTTTAAATTCTTTTTTTAAGATTAATATTACATCATCATTACCTGGTAATTTTAGTCTTTTCTCACCTTTAATTCTAGGTTTAATTGGACTTCAATTAATAAGAATTGAGTACTCAGGAATTAAATACATAGATTTATTAAATAAAAATATTAATAATAATAATTTTAATGCTTTATTAACTTTATTAATTATTTTTTGTATTTTTAAAGCTTTTCCTCCAGCATTAAGTTGGATGATATTAGATGCAAACATATCAGGTGATACAAAAGATGCTTGCACAGGTACAGGCGCTTGTTGGACTTATATTAAAGTATGGTTAAGACGATTTATGTACGGGATGTATCCAAATGAGTTACATTGGAGAATTAACTCAGCATTTATACTTGTTATAGGTTTAGGTTTTGCAGGTTATTTCTTTAAAGATAATTTAAAAAAATATTTAGCTCTTTATTATGTAATTATTTATCCATTGATTGCATTTCTAGTTATTTACTATTTAATTTCAGGTGGATCATTTGGATTAACATGGGTAGAAACTGGAGCTTGGGGCGGATTATCATTAACATTTATAGTTTCATTTTTTTGTTTAATTTTTTGTTTTCCATTGGGAATGATTTTAGCACTTGGCAGACGGTCTAATTTACCGACTATTAGATACATTTCTGTTGGTTACATTGAATTTTGGAGAGGTGTTCCTTTAATAACAGTATTATTTATGTCATCTGTTATGTTTCCAATGTTTTTACCTCAAGATTTTTTCATGGATAAATTAGTTAGAGTTATTATTGCGATAACACTTTTTGAAGGAGCGTATTGTGCAGAGGTTATAAGAGGTGGATTACAAGCTTTACCAAGAGGTCAATATGATGCCGCTAAGTCACTAGGTATGGGTTATTGGAAAATGCATATATTTGTAATACTTCCTCAAGCCCTTAAACTTGTAATACCTGGTATATGCAATACTTTTTTAGCATTAGTTAAAGATACACCTTTAATTTTTGTTGTTGGATTATCAGAGTTAGCTGGAATGCTAGCTTTAGCAAAAACTAACCCTAAATGGCTTGGTTTTGCTATGGAGGGATATGTATTTGCAGCTATAATATTCTGGATAATTTGTTATGCTATGAGTAAATACAGTTATAATTTAGAAGCTAAATATAAAACCGAAAGATAAATATGTCTGAATCAATAATAGAAATCAAAAATGTTAACAAATGGTTTGGAGATTTTCAGGTTTTAAAAGATATTAATCTAGAAGTTCAAGCAAAACAAAAAATTGTTGTTTGTGGACCGTCTGGTTCTGGTAAATCAACTCTTATTAGATGCATAAATAGGCTAGAAGAGCACCAACAAGGAAATATTATTGTTGATGGAAATGAATTAGATGAAAATACTAAAAATATTGAGGCTATAAGAGCTGAAGTGGGCATGGTTTTTCAACAATTTAATTTATTTCCTCATTTATCTATTTTGGATAACTGTACACTTGCACCTATTTGGGTAAAAAAAATGCCAAAAAAAGATGCAGAGGAATTAGCAATGCAACAATTAGAAAAAGTACAAATAGCTGATCAAGCTGTAAAGTTTCCTGGTCAATTATCAGGAGGACAACAACAAAGATGTGCAATCGCAAGAGCTTTATGTATGCAGCCAAAAATAATGTTATTTGATGAACCAACCTCAGCTTTAGATCCAGAGATGATTAAAGAAGTATTAGATGCAATGGTAAACTTAGCTAATGCAGGAATGACAATGATTGTTGTGACCCACGAAATGGGTTTTGCAAAAGAAGTAGCTGACGAAGTCATCTTTATGGACGAAGGAATGATAGTAGAAAAGGCCAAAACAAAAGAATTTTTTGATAATCCAAAAAGCGATAGAACTAAGCTTTTTTTAAGCCAAATTTTGTAGATTTCCTTAGAATAATTATAAATTAACCATTATTCTGAGGTTTGCTACGCAATTAATCTACTTGACAGGTTTTTAAAATATCTAATTTAACTTAAAAAATAAAAATTATTTTTCTTGCAGGATCTTAAAAATATCTGTTCAATCTCAATTATAAATTTATTTAAGAGGGGTCTTAATGGAAGATAATTTTAACAAGCATTTAGGTAATAAGTTAAAGCTAAGAAGATTAGCACTTGGCTTAACTCAAACTAAAGTAGCAAAAGCTATTAACGTGACATTTCAACAAATACAGAAATATGAAAAAGGAACAAATGGAGTAAGTTCAATTAGATTACTTCAATTATCTAATTATTTAAAAGTACCAATAAACTATTTTTATGAAGATTTTTCTGAATATCTAATAAATATTGAAAGATCTAAAGAAGGACATGTAAATGTTAATTATAATTTTTTAGTTAAGCTTTATTCAGAACTTAACAATGATCAAAAAATTAAATTTAGTAAGAATTTACAGTCTGTAAGTTTAGGAATTACCAAAACTGGTTAGTTTTGGCTCCTCGGGCAGGACTCGAACCTGCGACCAATTGATTAACAGTCAACTGCTCTACCAACTGAGCTACCGAGGAATATTAAAATCTCAACTTACTTTTTTTTATAACTAAAACAAGAATTTTTTTTGGAGGTAACGCCCGGAATCGAACCGGGATACAAGGATTTGCAATCCTCTGCGTAACCATTCCGCCACGTTACCCTATTTATTATTAATAAAACAATTTTAAGGATTTTTATATAAATGATTTTTTCAATTAGTCTATTAAATTAGTCCTTAAATTGATGATTGTTTATTAAAATGATTAATTTATAAACTTAATTAATCATGAGTAATGATAAATATAACCATTTAGAGGTAGAAGATAAAATTTACAAATATTGGGAAAATCATAAATTATTTAAACCAAAAAAAAATAAAAAGAAATTCTCTATAGTAATACCCCCTCCAAACGTAACCGGCTCACTTCACATGGGTCATGCATTAAATAATTCTATTCAAGACCTTTTAACTCGATATCACAGGATGAATAATTATGAAACGTTATGGCAACCTGGAACAGATCATGCAGGAATTGCTACTCAGGCACTTGTTGAAAAAAAATTAGAAAATGAAGGTATTAATAAAAATGATATCGGAAGAGAAGAATTTATTAAAAAAGTATGGGAATGGAAGGGCGAGTATGGCGACATTATAATCAACCAACTTAAAAAGCTTGGTTGCTCATGTGACTGGTCAAGAAATGCCTTCACTATGGACGAAAACTTATCTAAATCAGTAATTAAGGTTTTTGTTGATCTACATAAAAAAAAATTAATTTATAAATCAAAAAAATTAGTCAATTGGGATACTATTTTAAAAACAGCTATATCTGATCTTGAAGTTGATCAAAGAGAAGTGAATTCTTCATTATATTATATTAATTATCCTTTAGATGGGTCTAATGAAAAAATAACTATAGCAACTACAAGACCAGAAACAATGCTAGGTGATACTGCTGTTGCTGTTAATCCTAAAGATAAAAGATATAAAAAGTTAGTAGGTAAATTTGTAATTTTACCAATTGTTAATAAAAAGATTAAAATTATAGCTGATGAATATGCAGACCCTGAACAAGGTTCCGGTGCAGTAAAAATAACACCCGCACATGACTTTAACGATTATGAAGTTGGTTTAAGAAATAAATTAGAAATAATTAATATTTTTACTGAAGAAGGCAAAGTAAATCAAAATGCTCCAAATGAATATGTAGGTTTAGATAGATTTGAGGCTCGTAAAAAAATTATAGAAGAATTAAAGGAATTAGATTTATTTATTAAAGAGGAAAAAATTAAAAATAAAGTTCCTTATGGAGATAGATCTAATTCTATAATTGAACCTTTTTTAACAGAACAGTGGTTTGCAGACGCTAAGAAATTAGCAGTAAATGCAAAAAAAATTGTTAAGTCAAAAAAGACAAGTTTTTTTCCAGAAAATTGGAGCAAAACATATTTTCAATGGATGAATAATATTGAGCCTTGGTGTATTTCAAGACAGCTATGGTGGGGACATCAAATACCAGCATGGTATGGCCCTGATAAAAAAATATTTGTAGCTTATAATGAAGATGAAGCTCATAAGCTTTCTTTAAAACATTATAAAAAAAAAGTAGATTTAATAAGAGATCCTGATGTTTTAGATACATGGTTTTCTTCAGGTTTGTGGCCTTTTGCTACTTTAGGATGGCCAAAAAAAAATGATTATCTAAAAAAATTTTATCCAACATCAGTATTAGTTACAGGTTTTGATATTATCTTCTTTTGGGTAGCTCGTATGATTATGTTTGGAATGGAGTTCATGAAAAATGAACCATTTAAAAACATATATGTTCACGCATTAGTAAGAGATGAAAAAGGTCAGAAAATGTCTAAATCTAAAGGCAATGTTATTGATCCACTAAACTTAATTGAAAAGTATAGTGCTGACGCTTTAAGATTTACACTTTTGTCAATGGCTTCACCAGGAAGAGATGTAAAACTTTCTGAAGATAGGGTTAAAGGTTACAGAAATCTTTTAAATAAACTCTGGAATGCGAATAATTTTTTAATACAGAATAAATGTAAATTTGATGGCGTAAAGCAAGAAAAAATAAAACTAAATATTAATAAGTGGATATACTCAAATTTACTCCAAACCAAATCAAAGGTTGAAAAAAATATAAAAGAATATCGTTTTGATGAGGCTTCTAGAGTGATTTATCAGTTTGTTTGGCACAATTATTGCGATTGGTATCTAGAGTTATGTAAAACAATATTATATTCCAATGATAAGAAATCTATAGATGAAGTAAGGCTTGTTTCTGGCTACATATTTAGAGAAATTTTAGTATTAATGCACCCATTTATACCTTTTGTAACTGAGGAGATATGGTTAAAGAATAAACTGGATAAATCAGCCAAAGCATATCTAATGCACTCTAATTGGATTAATGGCAAAGCAAAAAAAGATAAAGATTATGCAAATGTTGAAAAAATAATTGAAATTGTATCCACAATTAGATCATTTAAAAATGAAATAAACGTAAGCCCAGGATCATTTGTTGATATTTCTTTAAGCAAAATAGGCAAAAGTAAGAAAGATTTTTTTGTTAAAAATGAAGGTATTGTTAAAAAACTAGGACGTATTAATAATTTTTCAAACAAAGATCTAGATAAACCATCAGCAACAATAATTATTGATGGAGATTTATTTAAAATATATTTTGATCAAGATGTTGATCTTAAAACAATAAAAGATAATTTAGTGCAAAAACAAGACAGATATTCAAAAGAAATGAACAGTATAAATACTAGATTAAAGAATAAAAATTTTGTAGAACGTGCTCCTAAACATATTGTTGAACAAGAGAAAAATAACTATAATAATTTAAAAAACGATATAGATAAAATATCAATAACAATAAAAAATTTATAATGTTTAAATTTAACAAAAAAAAATTACCAAGTAGACACACATCTTTAGGACCCGATAAAGCCCCACAAAGATCTTTTTATTATGCAATGGATTTAACAGAAAAAGATGTTGCAAAACCTTTTGTTGGAGTTGTTTCAACATGGAACGAAGCTGCTCCTTGTAATATAGCTCTTATGAGACAAGCACAATCAGTTAAGAAGGGTGTTAGTTCATCTGGAGGCACACCTAGAGAATTTTGTACAATCACCGTTACTGATGGAATTGCAATGGGTCATGAAGGAATGAAATCATCACTAGTTTCAAGAGACGTAATAGCTGACTCAACTGAATTAACTGTGCGAGGTCATTGTTATGATGCTTTAGTTGGTGTTGCTGGTTGTGATAAATCTTTACCAGGTTTAATGATGGCTATGGTTCGTTTAAATGTGCCTAGTGTTTTTATTTATGGTGGTTCAATTTTACCAGGAAGATTTAATGGAAAAGATGTAACTGTAGTTGATGTATTTGAAGGTGTTGGAAAATATTCATCAGGTAAAATGACTGCACATGCACTTCGAAAATTGGAATTAAAAGCTTGTCCAAGTGCTGGAGCTTGTGGGGGTCAATTTACTGCTAACACTATGGCATGTGTATCTGAAGCTATTGGATTAGCATTACCTTATTCAGCAGGAACACCTGCTCCATACGAACAACGTGATAAGTACGCAGTTTTAAGTGGTAAAGCAGTTATGAATTTACTTAAAAAAAATATTAGACCTAGAGATATTGTTACAAGAAAATCTTTAGAAAATGCAGCAACAATTGTTGCAGCTACTGGTGGTTCAACAAATGCAGCTTTGCATTTACCAGCTATAGCAAATGAAATTGGAATTAAATTTGATCTAATGGATGTTGCAAAAATTTTTAAAAAAACTCCTTATCTTGCTGATTTAAAACCTGGTGGAAAATATGTTGCTAAAGATATGTGGAAAGCAGGTGGAGTTCCAATGTTGTTAAAAACTCTTATGGATGGTGGATACATACACGGTGATTGTATGACTGTTACAGGTAAGACGTTAAAAGAAAATTTAAAAAATGTTAAATTTAATAAAAATCAAAAAGTTATGAGAAAATACGATAACCCATTATCTCCTGATGGTGGTGTTGTTGGTTTAAAAGGAAATCTAGCTCCAGAGGGAGCTATTGTAAAAGTTGCTGGTTTAAAGAAGTTACAATTTACTGGAAGAGCAAGATGTTTTGATACAGAAGAAGCTGCTTATAAAGCTGTTAAAAATAAAAAATATAAAGATGGTGATATAATAATAATTAGATATGAAGGTCCCAAAGGTGGACCTGGCATGAGAGAAATGCTTCAAACAACAGGTGCTATTTACGGACAAGGGAAGGGCGAAAAAGTAGCTCTTATAACTGATGGAAGATTTTCAGGAGCAACGAGAGGATTTTGTATTGGACATGTCGGTCCTGAAGCATCTGTAGGTGGACCTATCGCATTACTTAAGAATGGTGACATAATTGATTTAGATGCAAAAAAAGGAACTATTAATGTTCGTTTATCTAAAAAAGAATTAGCTGCTAGAAAAAAGAAGTGGAAACCAAAAAAAATAAATTTTGGTAATGGTACACTTTGGAAATATGCTCAAACAGTAGGCCCAGCTTATTTAGGTGCACCTACACATCCTGGTGGCAAAAATGAAGTTAAGGTTTACGCCGATATTTAATGAAAATTAGACCTGTAATTTTATGTGGTGGAGCCGGAACAAGGCTCTGGCCAAATCAAAAAAAACATCAAGCTAAACAGTTTATAGATTTTGGTAATTGGACTTTATTAGGAAAAACTTTAGAGAGAGTTAAAGCTTCTATATTTGATGACCCAATTATAAGCACCAATGCAAAATACTTAAAACAAGTAAAACAGCATTTAAAAAAACATAAAATAAGAAAATTTAAGATAGTGTTAGAGCCTGCAAAAAGAAATACAGCACCAGCTATTTTAAGCACTGCCTTGATTAAAGATATTCCAAATGAACAACCTTTAATGTTCTTGGCTGCCGATCATTTAATAGAAAAGGTTGGTTTATTCAATAAAGCTATTAAAAAAAATCAAAAGAAACTTACTCAAAACAATATCTTTATCTTTGGAATTAAACCCACAATGCCTTCTAGTGAATTTGGTTATTTTTTAACAAAAAATAATAAAGTCTCTAGATTTGTAGAAAAACCAAAAGAGGCTAAAGCAAAACAAATAATTAGTAAAAAAGGTTATTGGAATTCTGGTATGTTTTATTTAAGAAAAGACTCAATCATTAATAATTTCAAGAAATACCAACCAAATATTTACCTAAATTGTAACAAAGCTGTAACAAAAGCAAAATTTAAAAGTAATGTGTATTATTTAAACAAACAAGCATTTACTAAAGCAACAGCCAAGTCTTTTGATTATGCAATATTAGAAAAAACTAAAGATATAAACGCTATTAAATTAGATATTCCTTGGTCTGATTTAGGATCTTGGAAAGAAATCTGTAAGATGTATGGAAGGAATAAGAGAAATTATTTTAAAAAGAAGAATGTATTCCATAGACCTTGGGGTAGTTATGTAAATTTATTTAATGGTAAAGAATTCTTAATTAAAGAATTATATGTAAAACCTAAAGGTATATTAAGTCTTCAAAAACATCATCACAGAGCTGAACATTGGGTAGTAACGCAAGGTAAACCTAAAATTACTTTAAATAAGAAATATTTTACAATGAAACCTGATGAAACTATCTTTATTCCACTTGGTGCAATCCATAGAATAGAAAACCCCTACAAAAAACCAGTAAAAATAATTGAAGCTCAAGTAGGCTCAATTTTAAAAGAAACTGATATCGTGAGATATCAAGATATTTATGGAAGAGTAAAATAATTATTTTACAAGAAAATTCACTTTTTTATTAGATAAATTTAAATGAATTTTTTTATACGAACCAAAATTATCTCCATCAATTTGAACGGGTATCAAATCATTTCCATCAATAGTAATGCTTTGTGAATAAGTAGTAATAACATTTTTATTTTTACTTAAATCACCATTAAGAATTATTAAGAATAAAGAATATAATAAACTAATCCTAGTCAAATCTTTAAATATATAGGTGACTAATTTATCTTCAAAAATATTTGTTTTATTTATTTCATGATGTCCTGCGTAATATTTGGTATTTGAGGATAATATCCAGTCTGCTTGATAAAATTGTCCATCAAAAGTAACATTTAATTTTTTATTATTCATAAATAGGAAATATTGAAAACCTTTGATGCCAAAAATAATTTTACCAAGTATCTTTTTAACTTTTGAATTAATTGAGTGAACAATTTTTGCATCCCATCCTATACCAGCCATTAAAAAGAAATAATTCTCGTTAATTTTTACAAGATTAGAGGATTTATAATTTTTAGAAATCAATACATTGACTATATCATCAACTTTTTTATTCATTGATAATTCAGCTTGAAGTAAATTTGCAGTCCCAGCAGGGATATAACCTATAGCAAAATCGTCTTTAAAATTATAATTATTTTTAATTAATTCATTAATTGCAAAAGAAACTGAACCATCACCACCAGCTACTATTAGTCGATCATAATTTTTTTGATTAAAATCTTTAAAAATTTTCTTAGCTTGATCTATTGTTTTTGTTTCAAAGTAGTCTACAGAATTGTTTTCTTTTAACTTAGATAAAACTCTACTTATGAACTTTGATTTTCTTCCTGAAGAAGAGTTTAGATTGTAAATCAAACAGTATAACATAATTATTCCTTAAAAAATTTTTAACAAATTTGTAACATTTGAATGAGATAACAATTAAATGATTCGTGTTACAGTTGTGTTAAAAAATGGTTTTTTTTAATGCCTAATATACTTAAATATAAAAGTATTTTTATTTCTGATGTACATTTAGGTACCAAGGGTTGTCAGGCAAATAAACTTTTAGAATTTTTTAAAAACTCAAGATCTGAAAACCTTTACCTTGTAGGAGACATTATAGATGTCTGGGAAATGCAAAAAAGTTTTTTTTGGCCTCAAGAACATAATGATGTAATCCAAAAAATTTTAAGAAAAGCAAGACATGGTACTAAAGTTTTCTACATTATGGGTAACCATGACGAAATGTTAAGAAAATTTATTCCAATGCATTTTGGTGACATCCATATGGTTAATAGAGTTATTCATGAAACAAATGCTGGAAAAAAATATGTTGTTGTTCATGGTGATGCTTGGGATGGGGTTATGAAACATGCTAAATGGTTATCTAAACTTGGATCAATAGCCTATAATTTATTGTTACAATTAAATGTAATAATTAACTTTTTTAGAAGGTTGAGAGGAAAAGAATATTGGTCTCTTGCAAAATTTTTAAAATATAAAGTCAAAAACGCAGTTAAATATATTGGTGAATACGAAAAGACTGTATCAGATTATGCAAAAAGAAAAAAATTTGATGGAATTATTTGTGGTCACATCCATCATGCTGAGGATAGAGATTTTAATGGGGTCAATTATTTAAATTGTGGAGACTGGGTTGAATCCTGCACTGCATTAGGCGAAAATTATGATGGTAGTTTTGAAATATTATATTGGGACAAAATAAGAGAACAATATTTAGACGATAAAGAAATAATTAGACCAATTAAAACCGAAGAATTAAAAAAAGCTTCATAATTAATGAAAATTTTAATTGCGACAGATGCATATTTTCCACAAGTAAATGGTGTCGTAAGAACCTTACATGAAACAGGCAATATATTAAAAGAACAAGGTCATACTATAGAATATATTACACCCAACTTATTTTTAACTTTTCCGATGCCGAAATATAATGAAATTAGATTATCAATTAATGTTTGGCCAAGAGTTGGTAACTTGATAAAGAAAATAAAACCTGATGCAATTCATATCGCTACAGAAGGTCCTATAGGGACTATGGCAAGAAGATATTGTTTAAAGAATAATCTAAAGTTCACTACTAGTTTCCATACAAGATTTGATAAATATCTTAAACTATATTTTCCAATTATACCCGCAAAATGGGCTGAAAAGTTCTTAGCAAATTTTCATAACATGGCCGAGAGAATTTTAGTAACGACAGAATCTATGAGAAAAGAATTAATCGATATAGGTATAGATAATAATAAAATGATTACTTGGACTCGAGGAGGAAATCATGGAGCTTTTAAGAGCCCAAAAAAAATTGATTTACCTCATAAAAGACCTATTTGGATTTATGTTGGAAGAGTTGCAGTAGAAAAAAACATAAGAGCTTTCTTAGAATGTGATTTAGAAGGTACAAAAATAATTATAGGAAAAGGACCTGATTTAAAAAAATTGAAAAAAGAATTTCCTAAAGATATTTTTTTAGGAGAAAAAACAAATGGTGAGTTAGCATCACATTTTGCATCCTCTGATGTTTTTGTTTTCCCTAGTAAAACAGATACATTTGGAATTGTAGTTACTGAGGCTTTAAATTGTGGAACACCTGTTGCTGCTTATCCTGTTCCAGGTCCTAAAGATATATTTGAAGGCTCCAAAATAGATTGTTTAGATAATGATCTTAAAGTTTCAGCCCAAAAAGCTTTAAAAGTTGACAGAAACGATTGTCTTGAATTTGCAAAAAAATTCACTTGGGAAGAAACAGCAAAAATATTTTTAATAATATATCACCAAATCATTAGTTAATTTTTCTTAATTTATTTGCATTAAAAAGAGTAATGTTGCAAAATTAACCTATCTAAATTTATGGAATATTTCGTCATTCTACTTGTAGTTGTTATAATTTATCTTCTCTATTTACTTAATCAAAAAAAAAATAATTCAATAAATACCGCCACAATAATTAATAAAAGAGAAGAAAAAACCAAAAGAGTAATTATTGATGAGCTTGAAGATCAGTTTTTTGCATTAAATAAATTTAACATAATTAAATATGCTAATCCAAGTGCATTAAAAAGATTTGGAAGTAGTTTAATTGATAAAAACATATCTTCTGTAATTCGAAAGCCAGAATTAATAGAAAATATTGAAAAAGCTATCTTAGAAAATAAAACCAAAAATATTGATGTTGAAATAGACCTGCCATCATATCAGTTTTATAAAATTTATATTATTCCTGGCCCAACTCATTTATTTACTGAACCAGATTCTGTTGTGTTATTTTTAAAAGACTTTACTGAAATTACAAAAGCACAAAAATTTAAAACTGATTTTGTAGCAAATGTAAGTCACGAATTAAGAACTCCTTTAATGGCAATAAAAGGATCTTTAGAAACTATTGAAGGTCCAGCGTCTGATGATGAAAAAGCTAAAAAAAAATTTATGAAAATAATGAATGATCAATCAAATAGAATGGAAAATTTAATTAATGATCTTTTAATACTCACAAGAATTGAATTAGAAGAACACATAAGGCCAAGCTCTTTAGTTGATATAAATGATCTTTTCAAAACAATCATCAGTAATTTTGAGATTGTTTTAAAAAAAAAGAAATTAAATATTAATTTATCTCTCGCAAATCCAACAATTGTTATTGGAGATGAAAAAAAATTACAAACTGTTTTTTCAAATCTTTTAGATAATGCAATTAAGTATTCAATGGAAAATAAGTCTATTTTTATATCAAGTGTAATTAGTGATGGTAAATTGTTAGAAAAAAATTTTATGATCAGTGTTAAAGACGAAGGTGTCGGCATTCCTCAAAGATATATTTCTAGAATTACAGAAAGATTTTTTAGAGTAGATCTTGAACAAAGTAATAAGGCTGGTGGAACTGGTTTAGGATTAGCTATTGTTAAACATATAGTTACTCAACATCGTGGACACTATGAGATTCTAAGTGAGGAAAACCAAGGAACTGAAATTCAAATTTATTTACCAGCGAAAACTTAAATTTAAAAGTATTATATTGTAATAGTTTTAGAAGGTTTTTTTAACAATTCTTTACTTGATTAATGTTAATCTTTTAATTATTTTTTTATATGGTTAAAATATTCAAAAATATTTTGATTTTTGTTTTTTTGTTAAGCTCTATAACAACAAGTGTTTTTTCTAAAGATATCACAACATTATTAAGAAATCAGCAACTTACAGTTTTTGATATTGGAATTTTTAGATTAGAAGCAGATTTAAAAACTTCATATCCTTCTATTAAAGATCATTTAGAAGTTACTGAAGCTGAATTTTATACAGACGTAGTTACCTCGTATTCTAAAAATTCAATTGATTTAATTGTTTCTGTTCCTATGAATCAAAATCTCAAGAAGGAAAATTATCTTTCAGATTCTTTTAGATGTAGGAATATTTTTAATTCTGTAAGAGATTTTTTATTGAGGAATGAAAATTTGAGTAATTACAGATATACTATGGCTACAAGTTATTTAACCTCTATATTTTCAACCCCTAGTTCATGGCCTAGCTGGAGATATGATGAAGAAATTAGAGAAGAATTAGTAAACTTAGTAAAACTAGAAATAACTTTACGTCCAAGCAATGAACTCGCTCTTAATGAACAGGTTAACCCTGTTTCATGTATTGGTGGCCTAGAAACTGATATTGATCAGATAATCATTTCAAAAAAATACAACTAAAAAGTTACCTTTTTAACAAAAGTGTAACAATTCTGTAATATTAAAGATTCAATAAATTTATACGAGTCAGTCATCTTTTAATTAATAAATAACGAAAGGATTAAAGATAATGAAAAAACTAACTATAGTAATTGCTTCTTTAGTTGCACTTTCAATTGCAACTGTTGCTCAAGCAAGAGATCAAATTAAGATAGTTGGTTCTTCTACAGTATTCCCTTATGCAACAGTTGTTGCTGAAAGATTTGGTGGTTCAGGATTTAAAACTCCTGTAATCGAGTCTACTGGTACTGGTGGTGGAGCTAAACTATTCTGTGCTGGTGTAGGTGAACAACATCCAGATATTACAAATGCATCAAGAGCTATGAAAGATAAAGAAAAAGCTCTATGTAAGAAAAATGGTGTTAATGATATCGTTGAGATCGTAATTGGTAACGATGGTATTACATTAGCTTACAGCAAAGATGCAAAACCAGTAAACTTTACTAAAGAACAATTATATTTAGCACTTGCTGCTCATACAGTTGTTGATGGTAAATTAGTTCCAAATATTTATAAAACTTGGGACCAAATTGACCCTAGCTTACCAAAACAAAAAATTTCAGTGATGATCCCACCAGGAACATCAGGAACTAGAGATGCTTGGAATTCTTTAGTAATGAAAAAAGGTATGACTAAAGAAGCTAAAGCTCTTTATAAAGCTGGTTTTGAAGCTGGAAATAAAAAATACAAAAAACCTCAAAAACTTTACAGAGAAGATGGTGCTGCTATTGAAGTTGGAGAAAACGATAGTTTAATCATCCAAAAGTTAACTCAAGATAAAGATATGTTTGGTTTCTTTGGTTTCAGTTATTTCCTAGCTGCAAAAGATAAATTGCAAGCAGCAAGTATTGATGGTGGACAACCATCATTGTCGTCTATTCAAGACTACAGTTATGCTGTTGCTAGACCTTTGTTCTTCTACGTGAAAAAAGCTCACGTTGGAGTAATTCCAGGCTTACATGAGTTTGTGAAAGAATTCACAACTAAGAAAGCTATTGGAAAAGGTGGTTACCTAGCAGACATTGGTTTAGTGCCATTAGACTCTAAGTTGTATAAAACAACTAGAACTAATGCTACGAAGCTAGTTGCAATGGGTAATTAATTATTCCCTAGTTAACAAATAATTAAAAAGGGGGTCTTTTTTAGACCCCTTTTTTTTGAAATAAGAGTAAAGTCCTAAATAAAGGAGATTCTTTGAACTTAATATTGTTTACATTTATTATTCTTCTAGGTTTCACAAGTTATTATTTTGGACGGAGAAAAGCACATACAATTCAATCTACAAATAAAAGATTAACTGCATTACCGCAATTTTATGGTTATTATCTTGCAATTTGGTGTGCAATACCAGCCTTTATAATTTTTTCTTTATGGGCAATTTTTGAGCCCACAATTGTAAAACTATTAATCTTAAGTGATTATTCAAATCAAGGTTATCTTGATGATGAATTAAATTTAATTTACGAAAAAACAAAAGCATTGTCTCGAGGACAATTTACCGGAGAAATTACACCTTTTATTAAGGCATCAGCAGAAAAATATTTAAGTCTTCGATCAATAGCTCAAAGTTCAAAAGTTGTTATAGTATTATCTATAATTATTGCTTCAGTTGCTTATGCGTATAAAAGAATTTCATCTAATTCTAGAACAAGAGAACCAGTTGAAAAATTTTTGAACGCAGTTTTATTTACAGCTTCATTAGCTGCAATATTAACTACTGTTGGAATAATTTTCTCACTTATATTTCAAACTATAGATTTTTTTAAAGTAATTCCATTGTTTGATTTTGTCTTTGGAACTCACTGGTATCCAGCAAAAGCTTTTGTTAGGGATTCTTCTGAGGCTTTAGATCCGTCAATGTATTCTGATACTTTTGGAGCGGTCCCTATTTTTGCAGGCACATTTTTTATTGCATTTATTGCTATGTGCGTTGCTATCCCAATTGGATTAATGAGTGGAATTTATTTAGCTGAATATGCATCAAGTAAAGTTAGACAATATGCAAAACCTTTAATTGAAATTTTAGCCGGTATACCAACAGTTGTTTATGGTTTTTTTGCAGCCCTAACTGTTGGCCCATTTTTAAAAGAATTAGGAACCTCAATGGGTCTTGAAGTTTCAGCTGAGAGTGCTTTAGCGGCAGGAGGGGTAATGGGTATTATGATTATACCATTTATTTCAAGTTTAAGTGATGATGTAATTACAAGTGTGCCTCAAAGTTTAAGAGATGGAAGTTACGCTATGGGAGCAACTAAATCAGAAACAATCAAGAGAGTTATTTTTCCTGCAGCATTGCCGGGGATAGTTGGATCTATTTTACTTGGTGTTTCAAGAGCTATTGGAGAAACAATGATAGTTGTTATGGCCTCTGGTTTAGCTGCTAATTTAACTTTAAATCCATTAGAGTCTACCTCAACAATTACAGCTCAAATTGTAGTTATTCTAATTGGTGACCAAGCTTTTGGCGACCCAAAAACGCAAGCTGCTTTTGCTTTAGGTATGTCATTATTTTTAGTAACGCTTTGTTTAAACATTGTGGCCTTAAGAGTTGTTAAAAAATATAGAGAGAAATATGAATAAAAATAAAGAACAATTGTTAAATAAAAGATACAAGGCTGAAAAGAGATTTCGCTTATATGGTCAAAGTGCAATTTTTATGGCACTTTTATTTTTAACAATTTTTATTTTCAAAATTTTTTCAACTGGATATTCAGCTTTTCAAAAAACTTGGCTCATTGTTCCAGTAAATTTTGATGCTGAATTAATGATGTTAGATGAAAATCCAACAAAACAAGATATCGAAGATGCGGACTATTACGAAATAGCACTTCAATCAATGTGGAATTTAGACCCTAACGCTAATGAGGATCAACAAAATCAATTAAAAAGAATGGTTTCTTATTTCTTTGAAAGAGAGATAAAACAAGAATTATTAAAAGATCCAAATTTATTAGGAAAAACCAAAGAAGTTTACCTAACTGCATCTGATGACTTAGATCAAGTTTTTAAAGGTAATTATCCAAGAGATTTACCTGAAGACCAAAGAAGAGTAAGTGATTATCAATTAAAAATTTTTGATCAACTTGTTGCAAATGGTAAGGTTGAAAGTAAATTTAATATTAGCTTTTTTACAAATGCTGACTCAAGAGAAGCTGAACTAGCTGGAATAGCAAGTTCATTTATGGGCTCAATTTTTTCTATACTTGTTTGTTTAATGATAGCTTTTCCTGTAGCGGTTCTAGCAGCAATCTATCTTGAAGAATTTGCCCCTAAAAATAGATTCACTGATTTTATTGAAGTAAATATAAATAACTTAGCAGCAGTTCCATCTATAGTTTTTGGTCTATTAGGGTTAGGCGTTTTATTAGCTATATTTCAACTACCAAGGTCTACCCCATTGGTTGGTGGCATCACTTTGTCTTTAATGACTTTACCAACAATAATTATAGCTGCTAGAGCATCTTTAAAAGCGGTTCCACCAAGTATAAGAGAAGCAGCACTTGCAATGGGAGCCAGTCGAATGCAAACCACAATGCATCATACCGTTCCTCTTTCAATGCCTGGTACGTTATCAGGAACAATAATTGGTTTAGCTCAAGCTTTAGGAGAAACTGCACCCCTAATTTTAATTGGAATGGTTGCTTTTGTTAACACGATTCCTGGATCACCTATGGATCCTGCTGCAAGTTTACCAGTTCAAATTTATATTTGGGCTGAAAGTGCTGAAAGAGGATTTGTAGAAAAAGTTTCAGCATGTATAATGGTCTTACTTGGCTTTTTAATAATAATGAATTTATTTGCCCAAATAATAAGACATAAGTTTGAGAAAAAATGGAATTAAAATGATAAAGATTAAAGCAAAAGATGTTGATGTTTTTTACGGAAAAAAACAAGCGCTCTTTAATATAAGTTTAGATATTGAGGAAAATCAAGTAACAGCATTAATTGGTCCATCTGGTTGTGGTAAATCAACTTTCCTAAGATGTCTTAATAGAATGAATGATGTAATTGATATCTGTAGTGTTAAAGGAGAAATTTTAATTAATGACTTTAATATCAATGATAAAAGTTGTGATGTAGTAAGACTAAGAGAAAAAATTGGTATGGTTTTTCAAAAACCTAATCCTTTTCCAAAAACTTTATATGAAAATGTATCTTACGGTCCAACAATTCATGGTATGGCTCAATCAAAACAAGAAATGGATGAAATTGTTGAAACTAGTTTAAAAAAGGCTGCACTATGGGAAGAAGTAAAAGATAGATTGCATGAACCTGGAACTGGATTATCTGGAGGACAACAACAAAGACTTTGTATTGCTAGAGCAATTTCTGTAAGACCAGAAGTTATATTGATGGACGAGCCTTGTTCAGCATTAGATCCGATAGCAACTGCACAAATTGAAGAATTGATTGATGAGTTAAAAAAAGAGCACACAATAATAATTGTAACTCATTCTATGGCTCAAGCTGCACGTGTCTCTCAAAATACTGGTTTTTTTCACTTAGGACAATTGATAGAACATGGATCTACTGATAAAATATTCAAGAATCCTGATAATACAAAAACACAGGATTACATAACGGGAAGGTTTGGATAATGTCTGAGGCACCACATACAGTTAAATCTTATGAAGAAGAACTAAAAAATCTGAATGCTAATATAGTTAAGATGGGAAGTGCATGTGAGGATGCTTTAGGAAAAGCAATTCAAGCCATTACAACAAGAAATAGTGATATTGCAGAAAGCGTAATTCAAGATGATGAAAAAATAGATAAATATGAAGCCTTGATTGAACAACAAGTTGTAAATTTAATTGCTTTAAGACAACCTATGGCAATTGATTTAAGAGAGACAGTAACGGCTTTGAAAATGTCTTCAGATTTAGAAAGAATAGGTGATTTAGCAAAAAATATATCCAAGAGAACACTTCTGCTTAATGAAAATCTTCCAAAGAATTTGGTAGATGCATTAAATATAGTATCTACCAGTGTTCAAAAACAATTAAAATCAACATTAGACGCTTATCTAGAAAGATCTGCGCCAATGGCAGTAAATGTTTGGGAAGGTGATGAGCACATAGATGATCTAACAAATCTATGTATGCAAGAAGTTATAAAATATCTTAAAGAAAATGAAAAAAATTTAGAGGATGGGACTCACTTGCTGTTTGTGACCAAAAACGTTGAGCGTATTGGTGATCATACTACAAATGTTGCAGAACAAATTTATTATTTAGTTAAAGGTGAATATTTAGAAGGTGACAGACCTAAGGGCACCGAGCCAATTGTAACTGGAGAAAAATGATTTATGTCAGCTCATGTTTTCATAGCTGAAGATGAAGCATCAATTGTTAGTTTGTTAAAGTACAATCTTCAAAAAGAAGGTTATAAAGTCAGTCATTCAGAAAATGGAGAAGATGCTCTTAAACAAATAAAATCAAAACAGCCAGATTTGATATTAATGGATTGGATGTTACCTGAATTATCTGGTGTTGAAATTTGTAAAAATTTAAAAAAAGATAATAAGTTTAATGACATTCCTATCATTATGTTAACTGCAAAAGGGGAGGAAGAAGACAAATTAAAAGCATTTGATACAGGTGCAGATGATTATGTAACTAAACCTTTTAGTCAAAAAGAATTAAATGCTAGAATTAAATCTTTATTGAGAAGATCTAAGCCTCAATCATCATTAGACATTGTAGAGTTTACTGATTTAAAAATAGATCGGATTACAAAAAGAGTTTATAGAAAAGATAAGGAAATTACTTTAGGTCCAACTGAATTTAAACTATTAGATTTTTTTATCAAAAATCCAAAAAGAGTTTATTCAAGAGAACAACTCCTAAACAATGTTTGGGGAGAAAATATATATGTTGAGTCTAGAACAGTAGATGTACATATTAGAAGATTAAGACAAGCAATTAACATACAAAATACAAAACCTTTAATTAGAACAGTGAGATCAGCTGGTTATTCTTTAGAATCTTGAAGATCTTTGGGTCTTAAAAATTCTTTTAATACTCCCTTTTTCTCAACCTCATTCCAGGATTTAATATCAAACTCAATTTTTGCAAATGCTGCTGTTGGGAATTTATAATTCATTAGTTTAAAATTATTCGTATTATGATTTTTTGTAAGATTTCGTACTAAATTTTTCACTGATGGTTCATGGTTTATAATCAAAATTGATTTATATTCACTGGATATTTCTTTAATTTTTTTTGTAATTGCATTCTCATCAACTAAATATAAATCTTTTGAAAAATTAACTTTTTTTGGTTTATTAATTTTCTTGGACAAAATTTGAAAAGTTTTTTTTGTTCTTTTTGATGATGAAATTAATGCATAATCAAATTTAAATTTTTTTTTAACAAAAAATTCACAAATCATTTTTGCATTTTTCTTGCCTCTTTTACTAAGTGGTCTATCAAAATCATTAATACTTAAATTATCCCAACTAGATTTTGCATGTCTCATGACGTATAATTGATACATAAAATCTAAATATATGACTGCTTTAAAAAAACAACATAAAGAAGAGCTGAAATCTAAATATATAAATAGAGAGCTTTCTTGGTTAAAATTCAATGACAGAGTGCTTTTAGAGGCGCAAAATATCGAAAATCCTCTTTATGAAAGAGTAAAGTTTTTATCAATTGCTGGGTCAAATCTAGATGAATTTTTTATGGTCCGTGTTGCTGGGTTATATAGTCAAATAAAACAAGAAGTTGACTCATTAAGCTCTGATGGTTTGACACCTGAAGAGCAAATGGATGAAGTAGTGCTTGAAACTAAGAATCTATTAAAAAAACAGAATAAAATTTTTATTCAACTGATCATGGAATTAAAAAAAAATAATATCAGTTTAGTTAAACCAGTTAATTTAAATACTAAGGATAAAATAAAACTTCTAGAAATATTTAAAGAAGAGATTTACCCTTTATTAACACCATCAGCAATTGATCCTGCACACCCATTTCCTTTTATAATCAATCAAGGAAGAGCAATTGTAATGAAGTTAAGAAAAAAAAATAAAAAAAGGATTTTAAACTCAATAATTGTAATACCAAAAGCATTATCTAGATTTGTTGAAATAGAGTCTTCAAAAAATCATAAGAAGTTTGTTATTCTAGATGACGTAATAAGTTTTTTTGCTAATGAAATTTTTCCAGATCATGATTTAGAAAAGAAAATGATTTTTAGAGTAATAAGAGACAGCGATGTAGAGATTCAAGAGGAAGCAGAAGATTTAGTTAGATCTTTTGAATTGGCTTTAAAAAGACGTAGAACGGGTGATATTGTTCGTTTTGAGGTTCTTGAAAATAGCGATAACGAATTGGTAAGATTTATAACTAATAAATTAGATATAAATCCTGAATATATTTATGATGTTGCTGGCCTTGTTGGGATTCAAGATATAGATCAAATATGCAAAGTAAAAAATCCAAAATTAAGATTTAAGCATTTTACACCTAGAGAAGTTGAAAGATTAAAAGAATATAATGATAATTTTTTTGAAACTATTAAAAAGAAAGATTTAGTTGTTCATCATCCTTTTGAAACATTTGATTCAGTAATTGAATTTTTAAACCAAGCAGCAAATGATAAAAAAGTTATAGCCATTAAACAAACTTTATATAGAACAACTCTAGACTCACCAATTGTTAAAGCTTTAATAACAGCTGCTGAAAACGGAAAAACAGTTACCGCTTTAATTGAAATTAAAGCTAGATTTGATGAGGAAGCTAATATTCAACTATCAAGAAGTTTAGAAAAAGTAGGTGTTCAAATTGTTTATGGTTTTGCTAAATATAAAACTCATGCAAAATCATCATTAGTTTTAAGAAGAGAACAGGGTAAAATACAAACTTATTTTCATTTAGGAACTGGCAATTATCATCCAGTAAATGCTAAAATTTATACTGATTTGTCTTTATTTAGTTGTGATAAGAAAATGGCATCAGATGTTGAAAAGTTTTTCAATTATGTAACAGGATACGCAAAACCAAAAAATTTAAATAAAATTTCTATTTCGCCAGTAAATATGAGGCAAACCTTAAATGAAAATATTGATGCTGAAATTAAAAATTCTAATAATGGACAATTTGCAGCTATTTGGGCAAAAATGAACTCTTTAGTAGATCCAGAAATTATTGATAAATTTTATGAAGCTTCGAATGCTGGTGTAAAAATTCATTTATTTGTAAGGGGTGTTTGTTGTTTAAGACCAGGTGTTAAAGATAAATCAGAAAACATAGTTGTAAAAAGTATCATAGGAAGATTTTTAGAGCATTCTAGAATTTACTGCTTTAGTAATGGTACAAAAAAAATGCCTAATAGAAACGCAAAAGTATATATTTCTTCAGCCGATTTAATGCCGAGAAATTTAAATAGAAGAGTAGAACTTCTAGTGCCAATTGAAAATGAAACTGTTCATGAGCAAATTTTAGATCAAATAATGTTAGCAAATTATCTTGATACTAGTCAGA
Source organism: uncultured Pelagibacteraceae bacterium (assembly GCA_902543245.1). Lineage (GTDB taxonomy): Bacteria > Pseudomonadota > Alphaproteobacteria > Pelagibacterales > Pelagibacteraceae > Pelagibacter. The sequence goes on from CACBXQ010000008.1 coordinate 30,798, forward strand.
GCTGGGCGCTCAATGCTGATGGTAATTATAAAAAAATTAAATATAGTAAAAACGATTCCTTTTCAGCTCATGAATATTTTATGAATAATCCGAGCTTATCTGGAAGAGGTAAAGCTAAACTAAAAATGCAGCCAAAACAACTGCACTTAAGATTGATTAAAAGTGGAAGTAATTAAAAGTAAAAATAGTTTAAAATTTAAACAAGCAAAATTAGCTATAATAGACATTGGATCAAATTCTATAAGAATGCTAATTTATGAAGATTTCAGCTCTTCTCGTGTGCCTTTTTTTAATGAAAAAGCGGTATGTGAACTTGGAAAAAATTTAGATAAATCGAAAAAACTTAACAGATCTGGTACCGAATATGCTTTAAAAGTTTTAAAAAGATTCTCTGAAATTTTAAATGTTTCAAAAATCACAAATCTTAAAATCATTGCAACAGCAGTTTTAAGAGAAGCTACGGATACAAAACCATTTATTGATGAAGTTGAAAAACTTTTTAAAACTAAGATTAATATATTGTCTGGTGAAGAAGAAGCTGAATGCTCAGCTGAAGGAGTAAAAATAGGCTTTGAAAATGTTGATGGATTAGTTGCTGATCTTGGAGGTGGTAGTTTAGAATTAGCTCGAGTTGAAAACAATATAGTAACTAATAAAACCTCATTACCTTTTGGTGTTTTGAGATTATTAAATAATCCTATAGTTAAAAAAAGAAATTTATCAAAATATATTAAAAATTTATTGAGAGATGAAAAATGGCTTTCAAAAAAGAAGTTTAATAATTTATATTTAGTTGGAGGTACTTGGCGATCATTATTTAAGTTACATCTTTTCCAAAACAATCATCCGGTGCATATAATTCATCAATATAGCATTGATAATGACATTTTATCTAAGTTTGTTGAAAAAATTTCATCATTTAATAAATCTAAACTAAAAACAGTTGAATATATTTCAAAATCTAGAACACCATATTTACCTTATAGTTGCATTATACTTGATGAAATTATGAAAGTTACAAATCCAAAAAATGTAATTTGTTCTATAAGTGGTTTGCGTGAAGGTTCATTATCAATTGACTATTTTAAAGATGTAAAAGACTCTGAAATTTTTTACAAAGCACTCGAGAATGTTGCACAAAAAAGAGGTGATCTAGGATCTAATTATAAAAAATATTATGATTTTATTCAGCCAGTTTTTGAGGGCAATGAGCATTTTAATAAGAAATTATTATATTTGGCATGTGTATTAAGTCATATGGATTGGGGATTAGGAGCATTTCAAAAAGCTGAATTGGTATTTCAAGAAACGATAAACACTCCTTTACTTAGACTGACTCACAAAGAAAGAATACAATTAGCTTTGTCATGCTATTGGCGCTACTGCAGTATCAAATACAATCCAAAAATTAAGTATCTAACTTTTTTGAATAATAATGAAATTTTTTCAAGTAAACAAGTGGGAGCAGCATTGAGATTTTCTCAATCATTGACCTCAATATCTACAATATTCCTTGAAGAATTTAAATTATATAAAAGAGGTAATGCTTTATTTTTAAAAATTCCATCACAACATCAAGAAATAATTTCTAAACAAGTTACTAAAAGATTTAAAGCTCTTTCTAGAGAATTATTTTTAGAGCCAAGGATAATTTATTCAAATAATTCAAAATAAACTGAAGTTAATTAAACTTTAACAATAAGTAAATATTTTTGTAACATATTTTTTGTAAAAAATTATATAATTTAATTTTTATTATTTCATCCCCTGATTAAATTTTGTTAATTAACTACTTTCTCCCTTCTCTTAAATAAGAAGGGAGAAAGACGATTTACTTTATATTAATTATTTATAGATGCAGGAGACTTCTCTACATTTTTCTTAGCAAGCTTTTTTGCTTTTTTTTCTGCAACCTTTTTTTCTAAACCAGCAATTTTAATATTAACTTTTGACAATTTTTTTTCTTTAGCCGTAATTTTATTTTTCAATTTATCAATTGTTTTTAAAATTTTTGATTTTTTCTTTTCGTTTCTTTTTAATTTTTTTCCCATATTTGCCTCCAAATTATTTAATGAATAATTAAATCATATAATTCATAAATCTAAAAGTTAATTTGATACAACCTGTAGTTTATAAATTTTTAATATTTTTTATTAAATATAAAAACATTGCTATATGAGAACTATTATTAAATTTTTGTTTTAATATTAATTTAAATATATCACTTTTACTAAACAGATGAATTCTTATACCTTTTTCTGGTTTTGAAATTTTAATCAAGTCTTTTGTATAATAACCAGTAATTTTAGTAGTTAATCGGCCAGGCTCGCTATAAAAAGTTATAATTTTAATCAATTTTGATCTTGATTTATATCCAGTTTCTTCAGTTAACTCTTTATGAGCTGATTGCAAAGTTGTTTCTTTTTTTTCTACTATGCCAGAAGGGAATTCATAATTAATTTTATTGATCGGAACTCTTTTTTGAGAAACAACTACATATTTATTTTTAAGTTTGGGTATAATTACAGAAAGATTTGATGTTTTTAAATAATGATAAAATTGATTCTTTTTGAAACTTTTATTAATTAGGTCAATATTATTTGTAAGTTTTATATTTTTCAATTTTTATCTAAAAATAACTTTTTTACTATAAATATAGCGATTAACATTCCTATAAGTTCGGCTAAAATATAATAAGGAGTATTTAAATAGCTAATACCAGTAAATGACTCTGTAAATGTTCTAGCAATTGCAACAGCTGGATTTGCAAAAGAAGTTGAAGAAGTAAACCAATAACCTGCAGTAATATAAAGCCCAACACTAGCTGCAACAGCAATTTTACCTGACTTCATTGAACCAAAAATTATTATTATAAGCCCTAATGTTGCTATTACCTCAGATGTGAATATGTAAATCCCATCTCTTGACTTAGAAGATAATTCATAAATTTCATGTTCAAAAAAGAAATTAGCTAAACCAACACCAATCAAGCAACCAACCAATTGAGCAATGATATAGCAGGCTAATAGTTTCCTTTTTAATTTGCCTGTTATTACCATTGCGATACTTACAAATGGATTAAAGTGAGCTCCTGATACATCAGCAAAAACAGTAATAAGTACAAATAAACCTGCACCTGTTGCTATTGTGTTTGCAATTAACATCACCGCAACGTCATTGGTTAAGTTTTCAGCCATTAAGCCTGAACCAACAATAATCATTACCAAAAAACAACTGCCTAATAGTTCAGCAAGAAAATAACGACTTTTATTTTTCATTAAGTAGTTCCTTTATATTCTTATTAATATGGTTAAAAACTTTTTCAATTATTTCATCTTTTTTATTTAAGTCATTTGTTTCATTAAGTGATTTAACAGGATCCTCTATATCCCAATGAATTATCTGATCTTTATTTGGCCAAATAGGGCAGACTTCATTATTGGCATTATTACAAACTGTAATAACATAATCCATTTTAATTTGACCATTAATAAACTCATTAAAATTTTTAGATCTATAATTTGAAAGATCATAATGTTTTGATAATAAATAATTCTTCACATTTTCGTTAATTTTTCCTGTTGGATTACTCCCAGCACTAAAACCTTTATACAAATCGTCATACTCATTATTTATTATACTTTCAGCAATAATACTTCTTGCTGAATTACCTGTGCATACAAACAATATATTCTTCATTTAAAAAATAACTTTATAAATACCAATTACAAACAATGGAATTTGTAATCCAAAGTTTGTTAAGATTGCTTTATCTTTGCTAATAAATCCTGCAATAGTCCATCCAATAACTCCTAATCCATGAAAATATATATTTAATGGATATATATTTAAATTTGTAAGAAGTATTCCTACTAAAACTAAAAATGTACTGATCCACTTTAGATATTTTTTTATAAACATAAAATTTCCTTTCGTTATTATTATTTCAGTTATGTTAAGAATTTATTAAAATAAAGGATTATCTACACTTTTTACATAATCCAAAAAACTCAAGATTGTATTTACTATATTTCATGCCATCTTTGTCTTTGAAACTAGCCAAGTATTTAGAAAGACCTGAGCTACTAATCTCTGTTACTTTTTCACACATTTCACAAATTGAAAAAGCAGTTGCTTTTGCAACCTGACAGCTAGAATTTTGACATGCTATGAAGGCATTTCTACTCTCAATTTTATGAATTTTTCCCATCTCAACTAATTTATCTAACGCTCTATAAACTTGAAGTGGAGCTTTAATTCCTTTTTTTTGAACATTAAACAATATTGAATACGCTTTCATTGGTTGATTTGATTTTTCAATCATATCTAAAACAATTTTTTGGTTTTTTGATAAATGTTCTTGTTTCTGAGACATATTACTTTTTACCATTTGCTATTTTTTATTCAATTGAGTTCTTTTATTTAATTTAAATAATGAAAAAATAAACAATATTAATGCTGTAGTTATAATAGATGGACCGGAAGACGTATTTATTTCTAAAGATGTAAATAGTCCTATTAAAACAGATAAAAGACCCCCTATAATTGAAAATATAACCATTTGCTTTGGATTGTTTGATAAGTTTCTTGCCATAGCAGCAGGAATTATAAGCATTCCAGTAATAAGTAATAAACCTACCATCTTTATAGAAATAGCAATAATGGCTGCCATTAATATAGTAAATATGGCATTTACTCTATCTGGGTTCATTCCTTCGGCTTCAGCTAATTCATAGTTAACAGTAGATGCAAAAAGTGGTTTCCAAATTAATTTTAAAACTAATAAAATTAATGCTCCACCTATCCATATAACAGCTATATCTTTTTTTGTTACGGCCAATATATCACCAAACAATAATCCCATTATGTCAAATCTTATAAATGTAAGAAATCCTATTACTACTAATCCAACAGCCAATGAAGAATGAGCTAATAATCCAAGCAAAGCATCACCTGGTAAGTTTGTTTTTTTCTGAAGCTTAATTAAAATTAAAGCTACAGCAGATGAAGTAACAAAAACAGAAAATGCAATATTAATATCTATAGTTACAGCTAATGTAACGCCCAGAAGAGCAGAATGAGCCAAAGTATCACCAAAAAAAGATAATCTTCTCCATACAATAAAGCAACCTAATGAACCAGTAACTATTGCTATACCAATTCCTGCAATTATTGCTCTTATAAAAAAATCATCTAACATTATTTTTTTTCAATTGTCCCGTCGGATGAATGTGTATGATCATGCTTATGTTCATATATTGATAATATTTTGGATACATCATCACCAAAAAGTTCTTTATACTTTTTATCATTAGCAACAGCTACAGGCGTTCCGGAACAACAAACATGTCCATTTAAGCAAAGTACATAATCTGTTTTTGACATTACGACATGTAAGTTATGTGAAATTAGTAAAATACCACATTTAAGTGACTCAGAAATATTTTTAATTAATTTATATAAAGCAATTTCTCCAGTAAAATCGACTCCTTGAACAGGCTCATCTAAAACTAACAATTCTGGTTTTTTAGCAATTGCTCTTGCCATTAAAACTCTTTGAAACTCACCTCCAGACAAATCATTTAAACTGTTATGCTTCATGTGATTCATACCTGTTAATGTAAGAGCATCATTAAGCTCAGTATTAGTTAAGTCTTGAGTTAAATTCATGAAATCAATTACTCTTATCGGCAAAGCCCAATCAACTGAAATTTTTTGAGGGACATAACCAATTTTATCAGTAAATTTTTCAACTTTTCCTTCTATGTCCTTATATAGTCCTAGTGCTATCTTAGCAGTAGTACTTTTGCCAGATCCATTTGGACCAATTAATGTAACAATTTTTCCTTTATTAACTTCAAGAGAAACGTCTTTTACTAACCATTTATTATTTCTGTATACACCTGTCTTTTCTAATTTCACTAACAGGTTATTATTTTTATTAATCATTAAATTTATACTTGATTTTTTAAATTTGTTACATTATTACACAATGTTATAATATAACAATATTTAAGAGGACCTAAAACTATGAAAATTTTAAGCAAATTAAGCATAATTATATCAACACTTATGTTTAGCATAATTACATATGCTAACGCAGATATAAAAGTTGTAACATCAATTAAACCAATACATTCAATAACTAGCTATATAATGGATGGTGTAGGATCACCAGATCTAATAGTAGATGGATATAATTCACCCCACAATTTTCAACTTAAGCCTTCACATGCCAAAATGTTACAAAATGCAGATTTAGTTATATTTGTTGGCGAAGGTATAGAAGAGTTTTTAGAAAAACCTTTAGAGTCGATAGCAAAAGATGCAAAGAAATTTGCTTTATTAGAGCAAAGTGGTTTTAAAAAATTAAAATTTAGAGAAAAAAATATATTTGAAGAACACGATGATCATGATGATCATGATGATCATGATAAAAAAGCTAAGAAAAAAGATGATCACGACGACCACGATGATCATGATCACGACAAAGAAGCTAAGAAAAAAGATGATCACGACGATCACGGGCATGATGATCACGGTCACGGACATGGTGAATATGACCCACATATTTGGTTAGATCCAATAAATGCAAAAGCTATGATTAAAAAAATTACAAAACTTTTGTCAAAAATGGATAAAGAAAATAGCTCAACTTACAAATCTAATTCTAAAAAAGCGATAAAAGAAATCGATATGATGGTTAAAGAAATTAAAAGTGAAATGAATAAAGATCTTAAATTTGTAGTATTTCATGATGCCTATCAGTATTTTGAAAATAGATTTGATATAAGTGTTTTAGGAGCATTAACTGTAAATACAGATGTTTTACCTGGAGCAGAACAATTATCAGAAATAAGAGAAGTAATTGAACATGAAAATGTAAATTGTATTTTTTCAGAACCACAATTTAATCCTGATATAATTAATGCTATAGCAATGGATACAAATGTTAAAACTGGAGTATTAGATCCATTAGGCGCTACATTAGAACCAGGTAAAGATTTATACTTTGATTTAATAAGAAATATATCTAAATCCTTTAAAGGGTGTTAATTTAATTAATGGGAGAAACTAACAAACAAGTTCCAGTTACTGTTTTAACTGGCTTTTTAGGCGCTGGAAAAACTACTCTTTTAAATAGAATATTAACTGAGCAGCATGGAAAAAAATATGCTGTGATAGTTAATGAGTTTGGTGAGCAGGGCATTGATAACGATTTAGTTGTTGATGCTGATGAAGAAGTTTTTGAGATGAACAACGGTTGCATTTGTTGCACTGTAAGAGGTGATCTAATCCGTATTCTAAGTGGCCTCATGAAGCGAGCAGATAAACTTGATGCAATCATAGTAGAAACTACTGGATTAGCTGATCCAGCTCCTGTTGCACAAACATTTTTTGTCGATCAAGATGTTGCGGATCGTACAAAATTAGATGCAATTGTTACTGTTGCTGATGCTGTTCACTTGAGTACACAATTATCAGATCATCATGAAGCAGAAGAACAAGTTGCATTTGCTGATGTTGTATTATTAAACAAAATAGATCTTGTTGATGAAAGTAGATTAGATGCTGTTAAAGAGAGAATAAAAAAAATTAATCCATTTGCAAAAATTATTCATACCACTAAATGTGGAGTATCTTTAAGTGAGATTTTAAATCTTGATGCTTTTAATTTAAAACGTATTTTAGATACTGAGCCTGATTTTTTAACATCAGATCATGATCATGAACATGATGATGATGTAACTAGCTTATCATTTGTTTCAGATACTCCTTTAGACATGGAAAAGTTTCAGGATTGGTTTAGCAAGCTTTTACAAACAAAGGGACAAGATATATTAAGAACCAAAGGAATCCTCGATTTTACAGGAGAAAATGATAGATATGTTTTTCAAGGTGTGCATATGCTTATGGATGCCTCGCCAATGGGTAAATGGCCAGAAGGCAAAGAACGAAACTCTCGACTAGTTTTTATTGGTCGAAATCTTGAGAGTATGAATTTGAAAGAAGGATTTGAAAATTGCAAATCGGCATGAAAGCTGATTCAAATAAGTTTCCAGAGTTAAATAAAACAAAATTTGAAAATAGAGGAAAGGAGTTTAAGCTTGGAATTCCTGTTACTAATGCTATTACAATTGGGAATTCTATAGCTGTTGGATTTGGGGATGGAACTGTCAGAATATTTCGCTCAGGACAAATTTCAGAGCCAATAAAAGCACATAGTGGCGTTGTTCTTAGTATTTCAAAAGATGGTGAAGATATTTTAACTGGTGGTGATGATGGTAGATTTTTAAAAATTTCACTTGATGGAGAAATAAAAGAAATTGCAAACTTTGGTTCTCGATGGGTAGATCATGTTACTGCATATAATGGTAGTTTGGTATGTACATGTGGAAATATTGTTTATCTCTGGATGCCAAATAAAAAAGAACCAAAATTATTAGAACACGAGAGTACCATCGGTGGTGTAGCATTTGATTCAAAGGGAAGAAGACTAGCAGTGTCTCGTTATGGTGGAGTTACTCTTTGGAAAAAAGATTATAGTAATAAGTGGAGCTCATCCAATTTAATTTGGAAAGGCTCGCACAATAAAGTCATTTTTAGCACTGATGATCGATTTTTGGTTACATCTATGCAAGAAAACCAACTTCATTTTTGGCGCTTAAAAGATAAAACAGATTCCTTCATGTCTGGCTATGGAGCAAAAGTCAAAAGTTTTGCTTTTGTTTATGATTCAAAATTTTTAGTAACATCCGGTTCAAATGAAGCAATCTGTTGGCCGTTTGATGGAAATGGACCAGAAGGTCGTAAACCAATTTGTCTTCCTTACGTTGGAAATAAACTAGTAACTTTTGTTGAGCCATTCCCAAATGAAAATGCGATTTTCACTGGTTTAAGTGATGGTTCAGTTTTTTTATCAGAAATTGAAAAATCAACCAATACGATCATCATCCGTAGCTTCACTGAGTCTGAGGTAACAACAATTGCAGTGACCGAAGATTGTTCAAGTATATTAATTGGTGATATCGGAGGAAATATTTTATGGACATCAATATGGGATGAAGAGGAAAAATAAATATGTTCAATAAAAAAAAACCAAATGTAGAAAAAATAAGAAATTTAAAAAAAATATTTTTAAAAGAAAAAGATATTCCCGAAACATCAATTTTAAGCATTGCAGAATTAAGCTGCCATGAACCTAATTGTCCTCCTATTGAGACGATCATAACTGAAAGAAAAATCGATGGAAAAATAAGAAATTGGCGTATTGGAAAACCAATTAATGATATTTTAGAAATAGATATTGTTCAATTGAGTAACTCTCATAACCACTCTCATTAAAATACTTATTTTTTTAATGCTTCCTCAAGATAGTCTAATCTATCTTGCCCCCAAAAAATTTCATTATTGAGGACATATGAAGGTGCACCAAATACGTCATTTTTAATCGCATCCTCTGAATTTTGTTGATATTCTTTTTTGATCTCATCATTTAGTGCCATTTTCTTTATCTCTTCAAAATTTAAACTCAATTTTTCACAAATTTCCTCAAGAATATTAAAATCTGAAATATCTTTTTCTAATGACCATAAATATTTTAAACATTCATTTCCAAAACTAAGTTTACTTCCCATTTTATTCGAAGCAATTACAAATTTTGCTGGTAAATGAGGGTCTTTAGGCGGAAAAAATTTTGGCTGTTTATTAATTGGCAAATTTAGTTTTTTTGCAATTCTTGTAAGCTCTAAAAGTCTATATTTTTGTCGTGCAGGATGTCTTTTTGGAACTGGCAATCCTCCTGTGTTTGGAAATATATCCCCAACTAAATCAAATGGTTTTTCTATAACTTCAATATTGTAATCGTTTATTATTTTAGCAAATCTATCTTTACCTAAGTAAGTAAATGGAGACAATACACTGAAATAATATTCAATTTTCATATAATTTAATTTTTTTATTATAGTAAAACTTTATCTTAATCATATATAAAAATAATAAGTAATAAACATTTCTAATAGTTTAAGTAATTGCTTTTTTTCATTAAATAAGTTCTAATAATATTGATGACAACTGTTTCTCTGACTTTAGATGAAGTTTTTGAATTAACTAACAAAACTTTACTTGCAAATGGATGCGATGAAGAAACAGCTGATACTTTATCTACTTTAATCAAAAATGCTGAAAGAGACGGATCATTATCTCATGGTCTATTTAGATTACCCGCATATGTATCTGGTTTAAAAAGTGGAAAAATTAATGGTAAGGCTAGACCAGTGATTTCAAAATTAACTGCTAGTGTTGTTAAAGCAGATGGGAAAAATAGTCTTGCCCCAATGGTTTTAAAATACGGAATACCAGAACTAGTTAAAGCTGCAAAAGAAAATGGAGTAGCTGTTTTAGCAATTACTAACTCTCATCATATGGCTGCTATGTGGCCCGAGACAGAAGCAATTGCAGAGCAAGGACTTGTTGCATTTGCCTGTACATCATACAAGCCTGCAGTTGCACCAGCAGGAGCAATTAAACCTTTATTTGGAACAAACCCAATCTCATTTGCTTGGCCAAGAAAAAATAAACCACCTGTAGTTTATGATATGGCTACTGCATCGATGGCCATGGGAGAGGTTCAAGTTGCTAAAAGGGAAGGTCATAAGGTTCCCCTAGGAACAGGTTTAAGCAAAGATGGTAAGGACACCACTGACCCGGGAGAAATCGCAAATGGAGGGGTCCTATTGCCCTTTGGAGGCTATAAAGGATCAGGTATAGCCATGATGGTAGAATTATTAGCAGGATCATTAGTTGGAGATAATTTCAGTTTTGAAACTGCTGAAAAAGATAATAATGATGGCGGACCTCCAAGTGGGGGTGAGTTTGTTTTAGCCATGTCACCAAAAATTATTTCTGAAGGTGACTGGGAAACTCATTCAAATAATTTCTTTGAAAAAATGAAGGCTATGGATGGTGTAAGATTACCTGGTGAAAGAAGACATAAAAATAGATTAGATAAAGGCCCTAGAAATATAAATAAAGAACTTTTTGAGAAAATTAAATCTTTAGGCTAGATCAATTTCAAATGGCGTATGGTCTGATGGTTTTTCACGACCTCTTGGTTCTTTGTTGATTTTACAACTTTTAACAGATTTTAATAATGGTGTAGAAACTAAAAAATGATCTATTCTCATACCATTATTTTTAGCCCATCCTCCACTCATGTAATCCCAAAAAGTATATTCAATTTTATCATCGTTAAAATATCTATATATATCCTCGAAACCCATATTTAATATTTCTCTATATTTTTTTCTTACATCAATTGTAAAAAGCGCATTATCTAAATAATTCTTATAATTATAAACATCAATTTCTTCAGGAATAACATTAAAATCTCCTGAAATAATTATCTTATTATTTTCATCAAGTAATTTTTTTATTTTTTTTACGAAAGAATTGTACCATCCGATTTTATAATCATATTTTTCAGTACCAATTGGATTTCCATTTGGCGCATAAATATTAATCAAAATAAAATTATCTTTCTTATATTTTACATTTGTTGTGATAATTCTTGAGTGACCCATCTTATCTTTAAAAAAATTAGTCTCCACATTATCAAGTTTTTTTTTGGAAATTATAGCAACACCATTATAGCTTTTTTGACCAAAAACATATGACTCGTATTTTAACTTTTTGAAATCATCAAATGGATAGTTTTTTTCTTCAGTCTTAATCTCCTGCATTAATAATATGTCAGGATTATTTTTTTTTAAATAATCTTTTATATTATCTATTCTTGCTCTGACTGAGTTAACGTTCCAGGTACTAATTTTCATTAGACTGAAAAAGATTCACCACAACCACATGAGCTTTTGCTCTGAGGATTGGTAATTTTAAATGAACTACCTATAATTTCTGTTATATAATCGACCTGGGAACC
>CACBXQ010000009.1 GCA_902543245.1 uncultured Pelagibacteraceae bacterium
TTATAATTAATCCTAACGCATTTAGTGCAAAAAGTGATTCAGCTGGAATAAGTGACATCATAGTTGAGTCTGCAGTTACAACAATTTGCGATCATGAAGATTCGGTTGCAGCAGTTGATGCTGAAGATAAAGTGTTGGGATATAGAAATTGGTTAGGTCTTATGAAAGGTAGTTTACAGACAAGCTTTGTTAAATCAGGTAAAATTTATGTAAGAAAGCTAAACCCAGACCGTAAATATATTTCACCAAATGGAGAAGAATTTAGACTAAATGGAAGATCATTGTTATTATGCAGAAATGTTGGTCATCTGATGACAAATTCTGCAATACTATTAAAAGATGGGTCTGAAATACCTGAGGGAATAATGGACTCTTTTATCACAGTTGCGTGTGCACTTCACGATTTAAAGAGAAGAAGGAATTCAAAAAATGGATCTGTTTATATTGTAAAACCTAAAATGCATGGCCCTGATGAATGTAATTTCGCAAGTGAGATTTTTGACCACGTTGAGAATTTGCTTAAGTTAAAAAAAAATACAATTAAAATTGGATTAATGGATGAAGAAAGACGTACCTCTGTAAATTTGAAAGAATGTGTTAGAGCTTTGAAGGATAGAATAGTATTTCAAAATACTGGCTTTCTTGACAGAACAGGTGATGAAATACACACAAGTAATAATGCTGGTCCAATGATCAAAAAAGGGGAAATGAAAAAAACAAAATGGATACAGGCATATGAAAATAATAATGTAGAAGTTGGTTTAAAATGTGGTTTTTCAGGAGTTGCTCAAATAGGAAAAGGTATGTTTGCTATGCCAGATTTGATGGCTGAAATGATGAAGGAAAAGATTTCTCATCCATTATCGGGTGCAAATTGTGCTTGGGTACCAAGCCCTACTGCAGCCGCACTTCATTCTTTACACTATCATGAAGTTGATGTTTTTGGAGTTCACAAAAAAATTATTGAAAAAAATAATTTATCTAATAAGAAAGATTTATTAACTATTCCTATTGCTGATAGACCTAATTGGTCAATTGATGAAATTAATGTAGAAATTTCTAATTCAGCACAGAGTATCTTGGGTTACGTTGTTAGATGGATAGATCAATCAGTTGGTTGTTCAAAAGTTCCTGATATAAATGATATACAGTTGATGGAAGATCGAGCAACATTAAGAATATCCTCACAACATATCGGTAACTGGATAAAGCATGGAATTTGTAGCAAGAAAAGAGTTTTAGAAATTTTAAAAAAAATGGCTAAAATAGTTGATAGACAAAATAAAGGTGATCCTAATTATACTAATATGTCACCTAATTATGATAAATCTATTGCTTTTAAAGCTGCGTGTGACTTAATTTTTCATGCTGAAACAAGCCCAAATGGATACACTGAACCAATATTGCACTTAAATAGATTAATTAAAAAAACCTAATATTCAATCTACATTTCATTTCTATTTTTAAAAGCTGAGAATAATGTTCCGTCATCAAGATTTTCTATTTCACCACCAACTGGGAGTCCTTGAGCTAATTTAGAGATTTTGATATTAAAATCCTTCAAACTATCTTTAATATAAAAGGCAGTTGTTTGCCCCTCAATTGTTGCACTTGTAGCAATAATTATTTCTTCAATTGAATCGTTTTTTATTCTATTGATTAAAGAGGAAATTAATAAATCCTCACTTCTATTTTCTGCTGAAGATGTAAGGGTGCCACCTAAAATGTGAAAATATCCTTTATAGATATTTGAATTTTCTATACTCCATTGATCGGCTATATTTTCAACAACACAGATTTTATCATATCTTTTTTCAACAATTTTACAGCTAGTATAAGAACATTCGATTGAATTAGGTTTTAATGTACCACAAATTTTACATCTAGAAATATTTTTATAAACATCTGTTAAAGCTTTTGCCATAGGTCGCATTAACTCTTCACGATTATTTATAAGTCGTAGAATAATTCTCTTAGCACTTTTTGGACCTAAACCAGGAAGTTTTGATATTAATTTTATTAAATTATCTAATTCAGTAATGTTATCCATACTTTACAATGGCCACTTTATGCTTGATAAATCAAATCCACCGGCTGCTTTTGTTATTTCTTCTTTCGTTTTTGATTTTAATTGTATTTTTGCATTATTGTAAGCAGCTACAATTAAATCTTCAATAATCATTTTCTCCTCTTTAAGAGTTTCATTAGATAGTTCTAGCTTTACCATTTCCCACTCCCCGTTGATTGTTACTCTGACAGAATTTGAACCAGAAACACCTGTTGCAGTAATACTTTTAATTTTTTCCTGACTTTCTCTCATTTTACTTTCCATTTCCTTTGCTTTGTTTATTATCTTAGAAAAATCAGTCATTTTCGTTTCCTATATTTTTTTTTGATATTAGGTCAGCATCTGAAAAACTTTTAAGAAATTTTTTATAAATATCAGAGACCTTTGCTTCCTCGAGAGCTTTTTTATTTTTGATAGACTTCCTCTGGTTAACTGGGATTTCTCCCTGAAGTTTAGAAAATGAAATAATCCATCTTTGGTTTGTCCATTCATATAATTTTAAAGAAAGGTCTTTTACAAAGTTTTTATCTAAACTCTCATTAAAAGAAATTTCTATTCTAAGATTTTCGAAGCTAACTAAGCTCACGTTATTTTCTAATTCATATTTTAATTTAAGTTCTTTTTTTGCAACACATGTATGAATTAGATTATCAAATGTGTCTATTTTTACAAAATTATCATCTATTTTTTTTTCTTGTACTATATTTTTTATTTGTCCGATTGTCGTATTTGGTTTGTCTAAAATTTTTGTTTCAGATATTAATTTTTTTTCAACAACATTACTTTTTTCATCTGAGTTTGATGCAATTTTCTCATCATTAGCATCAGTTGAAAATTTATTTAAATCGTTTTTTTTTGATAAGTAAATAAGTCTTATTAAAAACATTTCTAGGGATATATTAGGATCAGATACAATCTCTATTTCGCTCAAGGTTTTAATTGTAAATTGCCAAAACAACAATAATGTTGAGTTTTCTAAACTCGCAGCAATCTTAACAATTTTATCATGATCATCATTATTTAGATTAAAATTATTTCCATTTTTATCTATGAAAGAAATATTCTTTAAATAATAAAGTATTTCTAAAAAGTCGTTAAGGAAAATCTTAGGATCTACACCTTGATTATAAATAGATCTATAGATATCAATTACTTTATTTTCATTTCCAGAAAATAGATATTCAAATAACTCTATTAAGTTAGTTTTGTCAAAATACCCAAATATTTTTTGAGCTTCTTTGATATCTAATTTATTATTATCATCTGAAGATATTAATGCTCTATCTAATAATGATAACGCATCTCTCACTGACCCTTCTGAAATTCTTACTATAAGTTTTATTACATCATCAGATATACTTCCATTTTCTTTTTTAGAAACACTTTTTATATACTTAAATAATTCATCCGACTTAACTCTGGAAAGATCAAATCTGGTACATCTTGATAAAACTGTTACTGGGATTTTTTTTACCTCAGTAGTAGCAAATATAAACTTAAGATATTCTGGTGGTTCCTCCAAAGTCTTTAACAAGGCATTAAATGCTTGTTTGCTTAACATGTGAACTTCATCGATAATAAAGATTTTGTATTTCGATGAAGTGGGACCATATCGTGAAAACTCAATTAACTCTCTTACATCATCAATTCCAGTTTTGCTTGCAGCATCAATTTCTAAAACATCAATGTGATTTGAATTAGTTATGGCATCACAATTTTCACATTTTGTTTTACATTGGTTTTCTATTCCCGCAGTACAATTAAGGGATTTAGCTAATATTCTCGCTATTGTTGTTTTGCCAACTCCCCTAATTCCTGTGAACAAATAAGCGTTTGAAACTTTGTTTTGCTTAATTCCCTTAGATATAGTTTCTGCGATAACTTCCTGTCCAATTAGATCCTCAAAATTTTGAGGTCTATATTTGAGTGCTAATACTTGTTTTTCTTTGTTCATTTTTTTAAGGAGACCAACCAACCTGAAAAATAATCATTACCCTTGCTATCTTTCGATTCTAGGGGAGTTCATGTTACTACCACCTGACTGGCCTCCATATATATTTTAAACTGAAATAGTTTTAATTCTACAAGAAAAATGTAAATTATTTAATTTTTCTAAAATTACTTGCTTCGTAAACACCTAGAATATCTAAACTGACTGTATGAAATCCCAATTCTTCAAGAGATTTTTGAACTTTTGGATCCTCTATATGTCCATAAATATCGCAGATAAACAAATATTGCTCAAATGAATTTTTATCAGAAAAACTTTCTAATTTGCTTAAATTTACATTATTAGTTGCAAAGCCGCCTAAGCATTTATAAAGAGCTGCTGGCTTGTTTTTAACTTTAAAAATACAACTAGTGATATATTTTTTCTTATTATAGGTTGGTTGAGATTTTTTTTTGCCCATAATCAAAAATCTAGTTACGTTTCCAGTTTCATCTTCTATATTTTTCCTTAGAATTTTAAGATTATATATTTTAGCTGCTAAAGATGAAGCTATTGCTGCTTCAGTGCTACTATTGTTTTCACTCAAATATTTAGCACTACCAGCTGTATCTGCGGCAATAATTGTAGAAAACTTATATTTGCTGATAATTTTTTGACACTGAGAAATAGCTTGTGAATGGGAACGCACACTCTTTATATTGCTTAAATCTGTATTCTTATTTGCAATAAGATTGTGGGAAACTTGTTGAAAGTGTTCAGCAGAAATTTGTAATTTATATTTATTCATTAAATATTGTGTATCAGCGACTCTTCCAGCTATCGAATTTTCAACGGGAATAATGCAATTATACTCACTGTTCTCAACACATAATTTGAAACAATCTTCAAAAGTATTACAAGGCATTACTTCAATTTCTGGAAAAACCTCTTGAGCTGCTAAATGAGAGTAAGCACCAGGAAAGCCTTGATATAAAATTTTCATGTTTTATTATATTCCATTATTTTTTTCATATCTAGATAATCTTCTTCAGTATCTACGCCTTTAAAATTTGACCCAGCTAAAACTACATCTATATTAATTTCATTATCTAAAGCTCTCAATTGCTCTAGATTATTTCTCTTTTCATTTATGCTTTGAGGCAACATTACAAATTGTTTTAATGTAGAAACTTTAAATTGATATATGCCTATATGATGATAAAAATTAATTTGATTTGTAATATCTACCTTTCTAACAAAATTATTTGCTTTAATTAAATTATTTTTAGTTAATTCTTTTTCAGTTGTTACCTTAACAATATTTTGATTTTCGATATCCTCTTTTTTTTTTAGTTTACTTGCCATTGTTCCAAGTTCACAATTACTTTTAAGTACTAAATTATTTAAATTTATTATATCTGCGGGATTTACTAATGGCTCATCACCTTGTAAATTGATAATATATTCTGTTTCATGAAACTTAAGTTTTGTTAATGCTTCATATACTCTATCTGTTCCTGTTTTGTGATGTGAACCTGTCATGAGTACCTCATTTCCACTTTCTTTAACCACATCAAAAATCTCTTTGTCTTCAGTTGCAACTATTACTCTCCCTATTTTTGTTGAGAGAGCTTTGTTTACAACATGTAAAATCATTGGAATGCCATTTATTTCTAGCAATGGTTTTCCAGGAAGTCTTGTGGCAGACAATCTAGAAGGTATTAGAATTAGTGTTTTGGACATTTTTTTCTTAATATATCGTGCGTCCAACAGACGCAAATTATTTAACTAAACTTATATTTTTTTATAATTATCATGTTATATCTTGAAAATAAAACAAAATGGATTCGTTTGAATTTAATAAAATAGTTGCAGCAATTATTCTAACTGTAGTAGTAGTATTTGGTCTTGATAGAATTTCAGACTTACTTTTCAAAGTAGATCAGCCGACTGTAGCAGGTTATAAGGTAGATTTGGATACTACTCTGACTGCTAGTGTGACAGATGGAGACTCTCAACTAGATCTTCAAGCCTTTTTTGCATCAGCAAGTGTTGAGCAAGGAAAATCAGTTTTTAAAAAATGTGCAGCCTGCCATAGTATCAAAAAGGGCGGTAAAAATAATATTGGTCCAGCTTTATACTCTGTAGTTGGTAGAGATGTGGCGGGAGTTACAGGCTATAAATATTCCAAATCATTAGTTGCATATGGAAAACAGTGGAGTGTTGAAGAGTTAAATGGCTTTCTTTTAAAACCAGCTAAATGGATAAAGGGAAACAAAATGGGATTTGCTGGATTGAAAAAAGAAGAAGATAGAGCGTCAGTAATTCTTTATCTAAATGCGAATGGAGATGAACCCATTGCTTTACCTTAATTTTTTAAGACAATAGAGTAGTATAGATTTTTGAACGTGAAATCTATTCTCTGCTTGTTTCCAAATTACTGAATTAGATCCATCAATAATTTCACTAGATACTTCTTCACCTCTATTAGCCGGAAGGCAATGAAGAAAAATAAAATTTTTTTTTGCTCTTTTTGTAAGATTTCTGTTTACTTGAAATCCTTTAAAACTTTTTTTTTTCTTTTTTTGATCAACTTTATCATTTAGACTTACAAATTTATCAGTCATAACTACATCGGCGTTTACAATTGCGTTCTTTGGATCAACAAAAATACTAATTAATTTTCTATTATGATTAATCAATTGAATAAATTTTTTACTCGGATGATAATTTTTAGGAGATGCAATACTTAATTTAAAAGAAAACTTGATAGAAGCTTCAATGAGGCTATTCAAAACATTATTTACATCACCAATCCAACAAACTTTCAAATTTGAAATTTTTTTCTTTTTAATTTCTTCTATCGTAAAAATATCTGACAAAACTTGAGCAGGATGCGACTCTGGGCTTAAACCGTTAATTAATGGTATTTCTAAATTATTTTTAAACTCTAAAAGTTTCTTTTCTGAATCTGTTCTCAACATAAATATATCACCATGAATTGAAATAATTTTAGCTGTATCTTTGATAGTTTCACCTCCTTGACCTAAATGTAGCTCATCTTTTCTTAGATTATGTACTCCACCTCCTAACTGTCTCATTGCAAGATAAAAACTCAATCTTGTTCTAAGACTTGATTTTTCAAACATTTGAATTAGAAGTTTGCCTTCAAGTGGTTTATCTCGATCTAAATCTAAAGAATTAAAATTTTTTCTTTTTTTTTTTCTTTTTTTAGAGTCATTTAAGATTTTTCTTAAATCATTGTATGGAATATCTTTTAAGTTGATAAAATGTTTCATTTTTTTATTTTATGTACTTGCAAACTTTTCTGATTATTTTTAAAGCGATATATATCTCTTTTTTACTTACATTTAATGGTGGTAAAATTCTTACTACATTTTCACTGGCTCTTATTGTTAACATTTTATTTTCAAGGAGTTTATCTATAAATTTTGATTGATCTTTAAAAAGCTGTAATCCTAATAGAAAACCTAAACCCCTCACTTCCTTAATGACACTAGGGTAATCCTTTTGAATTTTTTTTAGTCCATTAATAAATAAAAGAGAATTTTTTCTCACATTATTTAAAAAACCTTTTTTAAAAATTTTGTCTAATACTGCATTACCGATACTCATTGCAAGAGGGTTTCCTCCAAATGTTGAGCCATGAGATCCTGGAACCATACATTT
The DNA here is from genome assembly GCA_902543245.1 of uncultured Pelagibacteraceae bacterium. Classification (GTDB taxonomy): domain Bacteria; phylum Pseudomonadota; class Alphaproteobacteria; order Pelagibacterales; family Pelagibacteraceae; genus Pelagibacter. The sequence continues at coordinate 7,689 of CACBXQ010000009.1, forward strand.
AGAGACTTTTTTACTCATTAATACTGCTCCAATTGGAAAGCCCCCACCTATTCCTTTAGCGATAGGAACAATATCTGGTCTAACATTTGCATATTCAAAAGCAAAAAATTTTCCACTTCTGCCGATTCCACATTGAACTTCATCAAGTATCAACAGAATTTTTTTCTTATCACATATTTTTCTTAAACCTTTCAAACACCATTTAGGTATAACTTTAATTCCTCCTTCGCCAAGTATTGGTTCAACTAAAATTGCTGCTGTATTTTTAGTTATTTTTTTTTCAAGCGATTTATGATCACCAAATTCAAAATGATCAAATCCTGAAACTTTAGGACCAAAACCCTCGGTCATTTTTTTTGAACCACTTGCAAATATAGTAGCCAGTGTTCTTCCGTGAAATGAATTTTTTATGCATAAAATTCTTTTTTTTTTTGGTTTACCAATAGAATGAAAATATTTTCTAGCAACTTTAATTGCAGCTTCAGTGGCTTCTGCTCCACTATTTTGAAAAATTACAGAGTCTGCAAATGTTTTTTTTACAAGTCTTTTTGCAAGTTTTTCACCTTCAGGTATTGTAAAAGCATTCGATATATGCCACAATTTTTTAGATTGTTTATTTAGTTCTTTTATTAAATATAAATTTGAATGACCAAGAGAGTTTACAGCTATACCTTGAACGAAATCTAAGTATTTTTTACCATTTGTAGAATATAGATAACTACCTTTACCTCTAATAAATGATATTTTTCTTCTATTGTAATTATTTGCTAAATAACTCATTTTAAAATTTAATTTTATATCCTTTTTTATATAAGTAAAAACATACTATCCATAATAAAATACTTAGGAATAATAAATAAATAAAACCAAATAAAATTGGACCATCTGAATTTCCTATTACCGCATATCTAAAACCATCAATGATGTGAAAAAAAGGATTAAATAAACTTATTTTTTGCAAAATTAGCGGTAATTTTTCTATTGAATAAAAAGTTCCAGATAAAAAAGAAAGTGGAACAATAAAAAAATTTGTAATTGTTGCCATGTGGTCGAATTTCTCACAATGGAGACCAGCTATAAATCCAGCAGATCCTAATAAAAAAGAACCCATAAAAAGATACAAAAATAAAGTACCAAAACTATAAACTCTTAAATCTATTGCAAAATAAAATACTAAAATTGATATAGCTGATATAATTATACCTCTAGTTACTGAAGCTAAAATAATTGCTAGAGTTACTTCTACAGAATTTAAAGGGCTGGATATAATATCTGAAATTGTTCCCATCATTTTGCCCATTATCAAAGATGATGAGGAATGAGCAAATGATTGTTGTATTACTTGCATCACGATTAATCCAGGAGCCAAAAATTGTATGTAAGAAACTCCAAGAACATTTGCTCTTTCTTCACCAATGGCTAAAGATATTACTAGAAGGAACAAAACAGAAGTTACTATTGGCCCAAAGAGGGTTTGCCCAAATACTATTAAGAATCTTAGTGTTTCTTTTTTATAAAGATTGAATGCACCAATCCAATTAATTGTATTAAATCTTCTTACGCCTATTTCGTATCTTTTTTTATTCATTTCAACCATAAGTAAATACTCTTTAACTTTTTTTTTACAAAATGTGAAAAAAAGTGAAAAATAACTTGTAATAATCAATTACATATGTTGACTACATATAGTATAAAAAATTTTAAAAACACTATATAAAGTAATTAAATGAGTTGGTCTGACGAGAAAATTTCAAAATTAAAAGAATTGTGGGGAAAAGGGAAAACTGCAAGTCAAATAGCTGAAATAATAGGTGGAATTACAAGAAACGCGGTAATTGGTAAAGCACATAGATTAAATTTATCAGCCAAAATTAGAAACAAAAGTAGTGCTAAGAGGAATACTAACAACTTATCAGAAGGAGCCACATCAGAAACTTCTCAAATTGGAAGAAAAAGTAGAAGATCAAAATTTAAATCATTATTACTATCTAAAGATTATGAACCAGCAAAAAATCTGACTCTGGAAGAATTAACTGACGAAACGTGTAAATATATGGATCATGATAAACATCCAAATGAAAACGATGCAAGATTTTGTGGTCGTAAATCTGTAGAAAAATTTAGTTATTGCCCATTGCATTTAATGATTGTATTTCAGCCAAAAGGTAAAAAAGATGATGCAACAGAAAAAGATGAAGAAATTCCCCAATATATTGAAAAAAAAATTAAATCTGCCTAGACTATTTAAATAATTTTTTTTTTGCTATTTCGAATTCTTTTTCAGTTATTATTTTTTTTTTTCTTAAATCACTAAGTTTTTCAATTTCATCAATAATATTAGAATTTTTTTTACTTTTCGTTTTTTCTTCCTTGAGTTTTGATTTGGCCTCTATACCTCTACTCAAACCTTTTGCTCCAATATAAATTATAAATATTAAGATTAGAGCTATAATAAAAAAAATTAAGTAATTTAACATAATTAACTATCTGTTATCTTTTATTTTATATTCCTCCTTAGAATATTGACCTTCTTTTCTCCACATAAAACAATATTTACTAACTTCATTTTCAAATTTTAATTCACTAGGTATACCTAGATCAAAATTAGTTTTAAAATTCCCACTAGCTACATTATCATATTTTAATAATTTAAGTTGATCAACTGTAATCAAAGGTTTTGGTAGTTTTTGAAAAAATGAAGCAGAAAATTTTGCCAATAATATTGGTAAAGGAATTAAAACTCTATTTTTCTTAATTAACTCCAGTAATATTTGGATAATTTTTTTAAAAGAAATTTTTTCAGGACCAATACAATCAACTGTAAGGTTTTTAATTTCTTTATTAATTATTTCAAAAATAATTTTTGTAAGGTCAGAGCAATGTATAGGCGTAAAAATAGTTTTGCCATTGTAGTATAATGGAAAAAAAGGAAGTAAGCTTAGAAGTGACATAAAATTAGTTGTAAAAGAATCTTCTCTCGAATACACAATTGATGGTCGTAAAATTGTGTAATTTTCAAAATTATTCTTTATATTTTTTTCACCTTTAAGCTTGCTTATAGCATACTTAGAGTCTACAGCTTTATCTATACCTAAAGCAGAAAGGTGTATAAAATGTTTAATGTTATTTTTCTTACAAGTTTTTGCTAACATTAAAGGAAAGTTTTCATGAATATTTTGAAAAGTATTCATTTTTCCTTTTTCGAATAAAATACCAACCAGATTTATACAAATATCTGCACCATTTATAATTTCTTGAATTTTTTTTTCATCAAAAATACTTGTTTCTACAATTTCGAGATACCCTGAATTTGATTGAGTTTTCAAGACATATCCTTTTTGATGGATATTTCTAGTAATTGCTACTACCCTATAATTAAATTTTGTTAGTTTACGTATTAAACTCTTCCCAATTTGCCCTGAAGCACCAAAAATTACAATTTTTGACTTCATATATTAGATTGTTGCTTATATATATTCTTTATATTATGGATATTGATATTAAACTTCATAAAGATGATCTACCAGAAGATTTAAATTTAGGCAAATCAATTGCAATTGATGGAGAGTTTGGAGGGTTAAACCCATATAAAGACAAGCTATGTTTAATTCAGATATCAACTGGAAATAATGATGCTCATATTATTCAACTTAATAGAAGCAATTATAACGCTCCAAAGTTAAAAAAGATTCTCACAGATAAAAATGTTCAAAAGATTGGCCATTTTTTAAGAGCAGATCTAAATTTTATAAAACATTATCTTAAAGTTGATGTAGAAAATATTGAAGATACAAAAATACAATCAAAATTAGCAAGGGGCTATAGTGACAAACATGGCCTTAAGGATTTAATTAAAGAATTTATCGGAAAAGATATAAGTAAACAGTATCAAAGTTCAGACTTTGGAGGAAATCTAAGTCAAAAGCAGTTACAATACTGTGCAAATGACGTAATTTATCTCCATAGAATACATAAATCTTTAAACGACATATTGGTAAGAGAAAATCGTAAAGAATTATACAATGATGTTTTAAAATTTCTTAAAACAAGAGTAGATTTAGATTTAGCATTATTTAAAGATGATATTTGGGCACACTGATGAATATAAATAAATTCAAATTTATTGGAAAAAATGTAATTGAAACAGAAATCAATTCGCTAAAAAAGTTAAAAAAAAGTATACAGAACTCTTTTAGTAAAGCAGTTCAAGAAATATTAAATTGTAAAAATGGTAAAGTTATAATATCTGGTGTTGGCAAATCTGGAATAATAGCAAAAAAAATAGCATCGACATTGTCCTCAGTTGGCACTCCTGCATTTTATGTAGATGCAAGCTCTTGTTCACATGGTGACTTGGGACAAATTAGTTCTAACGATTTATTAATATTAATAAGTTATAGTGGTGAAACTGAAGAATTAAAAAATATAATACAATTTGCAAATAGAAATAAAAAAATTAAACTTATAGGAATTGTTTCAAAAAAAAACTCGTTGCTGTATAAAAACTCTGATATTAAAGTACTATTGCCTGAGGTAACTGAAGCTGGTCCTGGAAATATTGTTCCAACATCATCCACTATTACACAATTAGCTCTAGGAGATGCTCTAGCGATTACCACTATGAGGATAAAAAAATTTGGGAACACTGAATTTAAAAAATTCCATCCCTCTGGAACTCTTGGTTCTAAACTCAAAACTGTGGGAGACCTGATGTTAACTGGAAAAAAGATACCATTTATAAGTGAAAATATTAGAATGAGAGAAGCGTTAAAAATTATTACAAACAAAAAATTGGGAGTACTAATTGCAATTAATAATAAAAAAAAAACATCTGGCATTATCACCGATGGACAAATAAGAAGAGCATTACAAAAAAATAAGGATTTTAAGGATTTATTTGTGAAAAATGTTATGACCTCAAAACCAATAACAGTTGAGAAAGATATATTGGCGGCGAAAGCATTGGAAATTATGAATACAAAAAAAATAACATCCCTATGTGTGAGAAAATCAAAAAAAGATACAAAAACAATAGGAATTATTCATATTCACAACATTTTAGAGGCAAACGTCTCTTAATGAAAAAAAAGCTAATAATCGAAATTTTTTTATTATTATTAATATTAACTATCTCAATTCTAATATTCAATTTTTACTTTAATAAAAATGAAAAAGATGCTGGAATAGATAAAACAAAAATAAAAGACAGCGATGATAAGCCAATGATAGATGAAGGAACCTCCAGTGTTATTAAAAATATTAATTATTCCTTTGTAGATGATAATGATAATAATTATAAAATTTTTGCAGAATTTGGAAAGATTTTAGTAGATCAACCTAATGTGATAAAAATGACAAATGTGACTGCATTTGCATATTTAAAAAATAATGCACCAGTAAAAATTGTATCAAAATTTGCTGATTATAATAAAACAAATCATGAAACTAGTTTTTATGAAAAAGTAAATTTAAAATACTTAAATCATGATGCTAAATCGGAAAATTTAGATTTATTATTTATTAAAAATATAATTTTAATGTATAATAATTTAATTTACATAAATGAAGATATGAAGCTTTTGGCAGATAAATTTTTATTTAACTTAGAAACTAAAGATGCAAAATTTTTTATGAATGATACTTCAGAAAAAGTAAAGGTAATAAAATATTAAGATGGCTTTAATAAAAAAATTCAGAATAAGATCATTTAAAAAACAAAATCCAGTAGTATCTCTTAAAAATATATCTCTTTATTATGGAAAAAGGCAAATTCTTGATGATATCAGCTTTGATATCAATAAAGGTGAAATACTTGGCATGCTTGGCTCGAACGGGGTTGGCAAGTCATCAATTTTTAATTTAATTACTGGTTTAGTTCAACCAAATTATGGATCAATACATTTTGATAATATAAAAGTAAATGAATATCCAATTTATCTAAGGACAAAAAAATTTAAAATCGGGATGATACCTCAAAATGGAGGTTATTTTCATGATCTGACATTAATTGAAAATCTAAAAGCAATTGGCGAAATTCAAATAGAGAATCAGCATGATATGAACTCAAAAATAAACCAATTAATATCAAGGTTTGAATTAGATGCAGTAAGAAATATTAAAGCTAAATTTTTAAGTGGTGGACAAAAAAGAAAATTGGTCATAGCTCTTGCCCTTTTAGGAGATCCTAAAGTTTTGTTACTAGATGAACCATTTGCTGCTTTAGATGTGATGACAATAAAAATGTTACAAGAAGTTATTGTAAACTTGCAGGCTGAAAATAATATTGGAATATGTATTTGTGACCATCAAGCTAGAGATTTACTGAATTGTGTTGATGTAGCTATAGTTTTATCAAATTGCAAAATAATCGCTAAAGGTACACCAAATGAACTTATAAATAATTCAAATGCTCGTGCAGCTTATTTTGGTGACTCGTTTAAATTTAATTAAAATGCATTGTGAAACCAATATTAATAGACAATAAAATAAATAATTTTTCAAAAAGAATTAATGTTGATGCAGATAAAAGTATATCAATAAGATGGGCTTTATTTGCATCACAAGCAATTGGGAAATCTACAGCATATAATTTATTGATGTCAGAGGATGTTCTTAGCACAATTAAATGCCTAAAAAAGTTAGGTATCAAAATAAACCTAACCAAAAAAAAATGTGAAATTTATGGAAATGGAATAAATGGATTTAATTTTAAAAAAAATATTGTCTTAAATGCAGGTAACTCAGGGACGCTAGGCAGATTGATTTTACCATTACTTATTAAGTCACCAGAGAAAATTAAATTGGTAGGAGATAAAAGTTTATCAAAAAGAGATTTTACCAGAATTATTAATCCACTTCAAAAATTTGGAGCAGAATTTTTTCCAAATAAAAAAAAAATTCCACTGTATATTAAAGGGTCAAATTTTATTAGACCCATCAGCTATATTGAAAATAGAGGATCAGCTCAATGTAAAAGTGCTGTGATGTTAGCTTCTCTAAATGCGCCAGGTATTACAAAAATTAAGGCAAAAAAATCAAGAAACCATACCGAAAATTTTTTTAAAAATTTAAATATTCCAATCAAGATAAGAAAGAAAAAAAATTACGATTTAATTGAAGTTCATGGTGAAAAAAATTTCTCTGCTTTCAAATATAAAATTCCTGGGGATATTAGCTCAAGTGCCTTTTTTATTGTACTTACAATTTTATCTAAAAACTCAAAATTAATTATTAGGAACGTAAATATTAATCCCTCAAGAGATGGTGTAATTAGAATATTAAAAAAAATGGGAGCTAAAATTCACTATGAAAATATAAAAATTTATAAAGGAGAAAAAATTGCTAACATACATGTCAGAAGTTCTAAATATATTAAGTCAATTAAATGTCCCACAAAATTAAACAGTAGCGCTATAGATGAGTTTTTAATTATTTTTTTAGTTGCAGCTAAAGCTAGTGGAGTCTCATATTTTAATAATCTCGAAGAATTAAATCAAAAAGAATCTAAAAGACTCAATTTAGGATCTAAAATTTTAAACTTAATGGGTGTAAAAACAAAACTAACAGATAATTCTATTAAAATTTATGGAAATCCCTATCTTCAAGTAAAAAAAAAATGTGTTATCAAAAATTATTTGGGTGATCATAGAATTATGGCTATGTCTACCATAGCTGCACTTTCAATTGGTGGTAAGTGGGAAATACATAACCCCGATTCTATAAATACCTCTTTTCCATCATTTTTTAAAATATTAAAAAAAAATTTTAAAGCAAGAATAATTTGAAAAATAAAAAAATAATAACTATAGCAATTGACTCACCTGCTGCTGCAGGTGCAGGTACACAAGCAAAACTAATTGCGAAAAATTATAATTTATTTCATCTGGATACTGGTAAGATTTATAGATACATAGGCTATCTAAGATTGAAACAGAGAGAAAAATTTACATATAAATTTATTCAAGACAAAATAAATGTATTAAAGCTTAAAAATCTTAAGGATAAAAAATTGCTTACAGATGAAACCGCTACATCAGCATCAATTATTGCAAAAGACTTAAAAATAAGAAAAATAGTTCACAAATTCCAACAAAAATGTGCGTACCATCCTCCAAAAATTTACAGAGGATCAGTACTAGACGGAAGAGATATTATTACAATTCAGGTTAAAGACGCTATGTTTAAGTTTTTTATAACAGCTAATGTCAAAATAAGAGCAAAAAGAAGATATGAAGAGTACAAAAAGTTAAAAAAGAAAATATCTTACTCTGATGTTCTTAAAAGCCTTAAAAATAGGGACAAATCTGATAGAGAAAGAAAACATGGACCTTTAATAAAAACTAAAGATTCAATCTTGATTAACACCAGTAAATTAAGTAAGAAAGCATGTTTTTTAAAAATAAAAAAAATTATTGATAAAAAACTCAAAATAGATGGAAATATATAAAGAACTAAATACTGCTGCATCAAAAGAATTTGAAAAACTTCTAAATAGCAAGTTATCAAAAAATAAAATTGAAGAAGGAAAAATTATTGAGGGAGTAGTTACTAAGATTACAGAAAAATTTGTATTCCTCTTTATAGAGGGATTAAAATCTGAACCAGTCTTAGATATTAATGAACTAAAAACTTTAAAAATTACTGAAAATATTAAAATCGGTGAAAAAATCTCAGTTCTGCTAGAAAAAATTGAGGATAAAAATGGAGAGGTGCTTGTATCAGCTATAAAAGCTCAAAAAATAAAAGGTTGGTATGAATTAGAAAAAGCATTTGAAAATGACGAACCAATAAATGGAAAAATTACAAGTAAATGTAAAGGTGGTGTAATTGTAGAACATATAGAAACTGGTTCACTAATGTTTTGTCCAGGATCTCAAATAAGCGATACACCAATGAAAGATATATCTCACCTCATGAATGAACCACAAAAATTTGCATTAATTAAATTAGATAAAATTAGAGGAAACGCATGTGTCTCTAGAAGGCAGATTATATCATCTAGTAAAAAAGAGGATAAAGCTAAAATTATAGAAAAATATAAAGTTGGCGATATAATAAAAAATGCAGTGGTAAAGGGCTACTCAAACTTTGGATGTTTTTTTAACGTTAATAATGAAATTGATTGCCTGGTTCATCTTCAAGAGATAAGCTACTCAAGAGTAAACCACCCTGATGAGATATTCAATATTGGAGAGAAGCATGATTTGCTTGTTATTACTGTAGATAAAGAAAAATTACAGGTCGGATGCAGTATAAAAAAACTTTCTCCAGATCCATTTGAGCACATATCTAATTACGAACTTAATAAACCTTATAAAGTTAAAGTTGTAAAATTAATGGACTTTGGTGCATTTTGTGAACTAGAACCAGGACTATCAACGCTTCTTCATTCAAGTGAGCTTAGCTGGACTAAAAAAAATCCATCTGCAAAAAAAATGTTCAAAGTTGGTGATGAAATAGATTGCGTTATTACAGAAATTGATAAAGATAAAAGAAGGGTTGCAATATCTCATAAATTAACAATTCAGAATCCTTATGAAGCTATTGAAAAAAATCATCCAGAATTAAGTACAATTGAGGGAACAATAACTAGCATTAATGATTACGCAATTTATCTAAAATTAGATGGTTATGATATTGATGCTTTCCTTCATTGTAATGATTTAACTTATGCAAAAAATGCTGAGGAAGAACTTAAGAAATATAAAAAAGATGACAAGCTGAAGGTTAAAATTTTAGAAATTAAAAAAGATCAGCAAAAGGTAAGGGTTGGCCTTAGACAGATGCAACCTGATCCGTTTGACTATTTCAAGGATAAAAAATTAAATGATGCTTTAACTGTAACTGTAATCTCTTCAGATAATAAAGGATTAGTTGTAAAGCCAGAAGGTTGTGAAATGGAGTTTATTATAAAAAAATCTCAAATTGCAATAAGTGCTTCTGATGCTAGGCCATCGAGATTTGTTGGTTCAGAGAGAATTGATGCCGCTATTTCTGAGCTAGATTTCTCAAAAAGAAAAGTTTCTTTAAGCATAAAACTATTAGAAGAACTTAGTAATGCTAAAGCCATCAAAGAACACTCAAGTCCTCTTTCAGGAAAAAATCTTCCATTTTCATCATTATCAGATAAATTGGAAAAGAAGGAAAAAAAATAAATTACTAAATTGGCTATTGTAAAATCTAAGCTATTAAAAGAGTTATCTGATACATACCCGAATTTTTTAAAAAAAGATCTTGAGAGGTTTTTTGATTGTTTTTTAGATGAAATAAAAAATGCATTAAATCGTGGTGAGAGGGTTGAAATTAGAGGTTTTGGGGCATTATCAGTACACAGACAAAAACCAAGGTTATCAAGAAACCCAAGAACTGGACAAAAAATATTTACTCCAGAAAAAAAAACTATTCATTTTAAGATGAGTAAAGAATTATTTAATAAATTAAATGAAAAAAAAAAGTAAATTAATATTTATAGCTTGTGATACATCTAATCTTAATCAAGTAAAAAAAATAATTAGTCATATCAAAAATGATGAACTTAAAATTATTCCTAAATTTGGTTTGCAATTTTTTTATTCAAAAAATGGTAGACAATTTCTAAAAACTATAAAAAGAGATTTCTGGCTCGATATAAAAATTTCAGATATTCCTCAAACTGCTTTCTCAGCAATTGAGAGTTTAAAAGATTTAAAAAAATGTAAGTATATTACTGTTCATGCTAGTGGTGGATTTGAAATGCTTAGAGCAGTAAAAAGAAAAGTTAAAAGTATAAATCAGAATATTAAAATTCTTGGAGTTACAATCTTAACTAGTTTAAATAACAAATCATTAAAAGAAATTGGATATACAGATAGTGTCGATAAGATAGTTTTAAAACAAACAAATCTAATTGTGAAAAGTGGTTGTGATGGAATTGTTTGTTCAGCAAAGGAAGCTAAATTATTAAGAAAGAAGTACAAAAATTTATTTATTATAACTCCTGGTATAAGGCTTCCTGGAGATAGCAAAAATGATCAGTCAAGAGTAGTTACCCCTCATGACGCTTTAGTAAAGAATAAAGTATCGGGAATTGTAATTGGTAGATCTTTAATTTTAGGTAATATAAAAAAAAATATTAGAAGATTAATTGATAACTTAAATCAATGACTCTTAAATGTAAGATCTGTGGAATTTCTGATTCTAAAACTTTAAATTTTATTATAAATCATAAATATCCACCTCAGTTTATCGGTTTTATTGTAAATTATCCTAAGTCCAGAAGGTTTATTGAGTTTGAAAAACTTAATGATTTAATAAATATCGATAAAAAGAAAATCTCTTTTGTTGCAGTGTTAGTTAAACCAAATCATGAAATTTTGGAAAAGATTAAAGATTTAAATTTTGATTTTTATCAAATATACGACTGTACTCCGGAGGAAATAAGATATATCAGACAAAAATATGGAAAGAAAATTATAACTGCTATAACTGTAAAAAATAAGAATGATGTTAGTAAATATAAAGAGTACCTTGACGTTACTGATATTTATTTATTTGACAGCAAAGGATACGAGAAAAGTTTATCTTTTGATCATAGTTTGATAAAAAATTTAAATGTCAAGAAAGACCTAATGATAGCGGGCCATATAAGTATTGATGATAATTTTGAAAATTATAAAAAAATTGCAAATATTATTGATATATCTGGTGGTTTAGAAACTTCTGGGTTAAAAGATTACTCCAAAATTGAAATTTTTTTAAATAAATTAAAAATTGTAAATAATGAAACTTAAAAAAAATATTCCTTTAATTGATCAGCATGACAAGTATGGTTTTTGGGGAGGAAAGTTTGGTGGTAGTTTTATTCCAGAGACTTTGAAAAAACCAGTTGAGGATTTAACAATTCAATTTGAAAAACTTAGAAAAGATAAAAAATTTATTGAAAAGAGAGATTTTTATTTTAAAAACTATATTGGAGCTCCTACTTCATTTATAAAATTAGAGAATCTATCCAATCATCTTGGTGGTGCACAAATATGGGCCAAAATAGTTTCGGAAGCTAATGGTGGTGCCCATAAAATTTATAATGCTACAGTTCATGCTTTAATTTGCAAAGCAATGGGGAAAAAATTCATAGTAGGTGATACGGGTGCTGGTTATGCAGGAAAAATGTTAAGCATGGCTGCTAAAAAGTTTGGTCTTAAATGTAAAATTTTCATGGGTGCTAAAGATATTCAAAGACAAAAACCTAATTGTGACGCTATGAGAAAAAATGGAGCTGAAATTGTTCCTGTTTATTCTGGTAGTCAAACTTTAGTTGATGCTGTTAGTGAATGTATGAGATATTGGGTATCAAATTGTGACAATACTCATATGTGTGTTGGTTCAACAGTAGGTCCTAACATATTTGTAAAAATTTGTGGATGGAGTACTTCTCAAATATCAAGAGAACTTAAGATACAGCTAATAGAAAAATTTAATACAATCCCAAAAAAAATTAAATTGGTTAATTGTGTTGGAGGTGGAAGTTCAGCTTATGGATTTTGGAGTGAATTTATTGACTTTGAAAAAAAACAAATTGAGTTAATTGGTGTTGAAGCTGGAGGACCTAAAAAATCAAAACTCCATGCTGCACCTTTAAGCAAAGGTGCAAAATTGGGTATACTTCATGGAGCTGCAGCTTATTGCTGTCAAAATAATGAGGGCCAAATTAATGAGACTGAGTCAATTTCTGCAGGGCTTGATTACCCATCTGTGAGTCCAATCCATTGCTTTTTGAAAGATACAAAAAGAGCAAGATATACCTATGCAACAGATGAGGACGCTCTTAATGCATACAAGATGGTAACAAATTTTGAAAACTTAAATCCAAGCTTAGAACCATGTCATGCTTTTGCGGAAGCTATAAAAATTGCACCAGAATTAAGTAAAGAAACTCTAATCATAGTAAATTCATGTGGGGACGCTCAGAAAGATAGGGATATACTAAAAAAAAGACTTAGAAGGTAACAATGAGTATTTCTTTAATTAACCAGTCATTTAATAAGGCAAAAGAGGAAAATAGACCTGCCCTTCTTACCTATACTGTGGCAGGAGATTACACGAAAAAAAAATCATTAGAAATTTTAAAATCAATATCTAAATATGCAGATATATGTGAATTAGGATTTCCTCATAATACGCCTATTGCAGATGGAGGTCAAATTCAAACTAGCGCTTATCGAGCAATTAAAAATGGTATAAAAATTAACGATGTTTTTTCAATAGTAAGTAAATTTAAAAAAATAAAAAAAGATAAACCAATTATTCTGATGGGTTATTATAATATGATTTATCAATATAATGACGAAAAGTTTATTTCTAAATGTAAAAAATCTAATGTGGATGGACTGATAATAGTGGACTTGCCATACCCAGAAAATAAGAACTTTGCATTTAAGTGTAAAAAAAAAGGAATTAACTTTATTCAGCTTATATCACCTACAACTTCTAAAAAAAGATTAAAAAAAATTGTTAAAGATTCTCATGATATGATTTATTATATAAGTATGCTTTCTACAACTGGTGGAAAATTAAAAGTTTCTCCTAAAAATATACTTAAAAAATATCTTGAAATAAAAAAACTAAATAAATTTAAGAATGTAGTAATTGGATTTGGTATTACCGAAAAAACAATAAATTCTTTAAACAAAGCAGATGGATTGGTAGTTGGAAGTAGAATTTGTAGTGAAATCTCAAAATCATTAAAAAATCGACAAAATGTAGTCACAAATGTCACTAACGTAGTTAAAAGATTAAAAAATAAAATTATATGAATTGGATAAAAAAAGTATTTACAATAAGTGACAAGATAAAAAAAATTTTAAAAAAAAGACCTACAAAGGAAGATATTGAAAATAGTAAATGGATATCTTGTTGCGGACCAATTTTAAAAACTGACTTAAGTGATAATCAATGGGTATGTAACAAATGTGGACGACATCATAAAGTTTCATCAAGAGAAAGATTTAATATTTTTTTTGGAAAAAATAATTATGAAATATTAAAAACTCCAATTCCAAAAGACGACCCACTTAAATGGGTAGACTCCAAAAAATATATTGATCGATTAAACGAGGCTAGAAAAAAAACTGGACAAGATTGTGCAGTAATGATTGCAGTTGGAAAAGTCGATAATATTAATGTGACCGCTGGAGCAATTAACTTTAATTTTATCGGTGGAAGTATTGGAACTGCTGAAGGTGAAGCAATAATTTATGGTATTCAACATGCTATAGACAATAATAATCCATTTATTATCTTCACAACATCTGGGGGACAACGTATGCACGAAAGTCCTTTAGCGCTCATGCAAATGACAAGAACAACTTTAGCAATTAATGAATTAAAAAATAACAATCTTCCATATATTGTTTGTTTTACTTCAGATACTGCCGGAGGTGTGACAGCTAGTTTTGGTAGCCTTGGAGATATTGCAATCGCTGAAACAGGATCTAATATAATTTTTGCTGGTAAGAGAGTTATAGAGAGCACTGTAAACGAAAAATTACCAGATGATTTTCAGTCAGCTGATTTTACAAAAAAGCATGGTTTTGTTGATATGGTTGTTGATAGAAAAGATATAAAAAAAGTAATATCTAATATTTTATCTATTTTGCTTAAAAAACACCCAGAGAAAACTAATCAGAATAATTTAAATGACGTGGAATATGATAACGTTAATACTAAAGAGGCTTCTTAACTCTTCTTAACTGTTTCATGATTAGCTCAGATATTTATTATAATTATCTTCAAAAAAAATATAGTCGGAAAATTTCCTTAGGTCTTTCAAGAATAAAAATAGCATTGAAAAAACTTAAAAATCCACATTTAAAACTCAATAATCCTATCAATGTAATTGGCAGTGATGGAAAATACTCCACTCTTTTATCATTAAAAACATTTTTGGAAGCTGAGGGACACAAAACAACAAGCTTTATTAGTCCTCATCTTTACAAGATGGAAACAAGAATATCATTAAAAGATAAATATATTTCCTTAAAAGATATTAAAAAATACGAAAAAAAAATAAGTAACTTGAAAATTAAGTTAAGTCTTTTTGAGGTATTAACATTGATTTATATTTTGGCTGCATCTAAACAGAAAAAGGTAGATTATAATTTGGTTGAAGCTGGTTTGCTGTTTAAAGGTGATAGTACTCGTTTATGGAAAAAACCATTTTTACAGATTTGTACAAATATTAACAAGCAACATCTTGAGTGGATTAACCCTAAAAGTATTAGTGAAATATGTAAGCAAAAAGTCGGATACTTAAGTAATAATTCCAATATATATATAGGAAAACAATCTGCAAAAGTTCAGAAAATAATTGAAAAAATTTTAAGAAAAAATAAAAGTAGAATTAATTATTCAAAAAAATGGAAAATAATTAATAAAAAAAATAAATTTTATTATATTGATAGTAAGAATAGAATTAATATTAAATCTAAATATATAAAAAGTGATGGACTTTTAGATAACGTTGGTTTGGCAATAAAAATTGCTCTAGATATAGGAATTAAAAAATCTTCAATAAAAAGAAGTATTCCAAAAATAAAGTTCGAAGGTAGATTGCAATATATAAACAAAGGTAAATTAAAAAAAATAACTAATAAAAATGAAAAATTGCTTCTTGATGGATCTCACTCATTAGCATCTGCAACTAATTTATATAACTATTTAAAGAAAGTTAATACACCTATATATGGAGTGTGGGGAATGCAAAAAAATAAAATGCCAGAAAATTTTTTGAAAAAATTTAATGGCCTATTTAAAAAAATAATAACGGTTAAAATTCCAAATGAAAAAAATGCATTGGGTAATCTTGAATTAAAAGAAATTGCATTAAAAGAGGGATATAATGTTGAAACTGCAAAGAATATCAGAGAATCAATAAAAATGATTTCATCTAAAGAACAAAAAACAATTGTTTTGTTTGGTTCTCTTTATTTTATTGGCTCTGCTCTAAAAATTAATTAAATATTTTCTTTTATCCATTCTACAATATTTGATTTTGTAGAAGCTCCTACTTTTGTTGCTTTAAGCTCGCCACTTTTAAACAAAAGCATAGTAGGAATTCCTCTGATTCCATACTTAGTTGGAGTATTAGGCTCGTTATCAATATTATGTTTTGCAATGATAACGTCACTTGACATCTCGTCAGATATTTCTTCTAAAGTGGGCCCAATTTGCTTACAAGGTCCACACCATTCAGCCCAGAAATCAACTACTATTGGTTTTTCTGATTTTAATACATCATTCTCAAATGATTCATCTGTTACACTAACCGTTGCCATAACGCTCTTATATTTAGATCTATATTTTAATCAATGCTTAAAACTGTCACTTAGGAAAAAAAACGCTAAGTATTTAAGCATTTTCATAATTTTTTTCTATGGACATTACAAATTGATTAATTTCGTCTAAAAATTTTAGTTTTTCATCATCTTTTTCATTGGTATATCTGTCTCTTAAGTTATCCACCTCAAAATAAAATTCTTTACAAGTCCACCACTTCTCTTTTTGTTCACTCAAAATTCTACTCGCTATTTCTCTTTTTATAGAAGTATATAAATCTTTAGGTAATGTTTCAGGAGACTCTTGATAAATTATTTTTTTTCCAAAAGATACAAGTCTTTTATCCTCAAATTTATCAAGCATAATTAGTTTTTCTTTCCATGATGATGCATGCCACTTTGGAAATAAAGCAGTATCTTTGTTAGGTGTAAATTTTTTATAAATGCTCTCTTCTGCCAATATATCTTCTTGATTATCTAATTGTTGTTTATCCTCTGCTATTTCTCTTAGAGCTGTTAAAATCTTTTGAGAAAATTTTTCGTTAGAAGTAATAAGTTTTGCTCTATCTTCTAAAATTTTCTTATCAATACTTTTGTAGGGATCAACCTCCATTCCATAAGATTGTTCTAAGATAATAGGTGCTTTATTTGAGCGAATTGATTTAAGAAACTTTTGCTTTTTAATAGCAACTTTAAGATCAGATATACTTAAATTTATTAAAGGTTTTGGATCAACTTTTAAATCGACTGCCTGACCCCATTGGTAAACTGGGTGCACACAAAATTTTGGATGTAAGGGCGCAACAACATATCTATAATTTTTACCAAAATGATACTCCACAAGAGTGAATATTTTTTCTTTTTTAAATATAGCTTCAGTATCTAATTTATTTGCTGTTCTTAAAAATTTATCCCAAGTATTTGGTTGCTTATTCTTAATTAAATTTAATACCTTAACCGTTAATTCAGCGTCAAAGATTGCAGAATGTGCACCAGATGACTCGAATCCATTCATTCTGGCCAAAGACTCTAGTTTCATGACGGCGTTTCCTTTATCGTTTATTTCAGTTACAAAAACATTCTCATCTACTGCATGGGCTCCTCTTGCAATATTTAATCCATCATGTCTTTTATTAGGTGATGCATTGGTAATATAAGGATATCTAATTCCTTTAAAAAACTCACTTCTGATCATTTCATCATCAAATCCTATATTTGACCACCCAAGAAAAATAGCAGGACTCCATTTCTTAAAAATTGCTTCGAGTTGAGATAACATTTCGTAATGACTTAAATTTGCTTTTGTTAATAAATTTACATTTGTTTTATTGACTATAAGAGCCATTGCCTGAGGTATTTCTCCCTCTGGCAACCTACATCTTAAGTTAAAACGGTCAATTTCCTTAAAGTTTTGGTCAACTAAGATACCACCAACCTCAATGATACTTCCAAAAGTTACTGAGCTTGAAGAACTTTCAATATCCCAAATTGCTAAGTTCATATTATGTCATTCTTTCGTTGTAATATTGGTTTACTTTTTCTAAAAATTTATTTTGGTATTCAATTAATTTCTCGCCCACAATTCTAAAATCTTGAAATACATTATCTACAGTACAAAGCAATATTATTCCTTGTGTTATTCTTGAGTTATAAACTACATTATGTGCCAAAGAGTATGCACCCAATTGAAGATAATAATCTTCGATCCACTCTTCTCTTTTTAATTTATTAGATTGCTTAAAGTCTATAATTGATTCTTGACCCTCATAAACTCCACAGGCATCACAGGTACCTGCATATTTTCCAGGATAATATAATGTAGCCTCGGTACCCCAGATTTCTGAAAGTTTATTTTTAATTCCATTCTCAATTATTTCATCAGCCATTAGCTTTGATTTATCTTCTGTAAATTCTATTAGCTCCAAATTTAATTTACCTAGTAAGAATTTTTCTAAATATGCATGCATTGATGTTCCTCTACTAGATGCATCTTTTTTTATTCTGTTAGCTTCTTGTACTCCAACTCTTTCCTTCCAATTAGCAATGCTAGCTTTTTTTTCGTCTGACTCTGTAGCTTTAAGAATTGATGTTACTGATGGCAAATTTTGTTCTTTAATAGAATAATGTCTCGAACCATTTATTATAGATCTCATTGATTTTGGGTAAGAAAATCTATTATTCCAATACATACAGTTTTTTATAATATTTATTGTTAAATTAAAATTACTTTTTAATTTGTCTTGAATGGTCAACTATATTTTCTACATTCTCTTCCTTAACAGCTTTTTCAAGCTTTTCTGGATCTTTAATATTTTCTAGAGTTCTTGATATTGATCTTGCATCTGTTCCAAATTTATCAACTACGATCATTGCCTCTTCTAATTTTTTTCTAAGGGTAATGATATTATCGAAATGTTTGCTAAATCTAGTGGTGATATTTTTAAGATGATTATATATTTCTGTAGCACCTTTTTGAACCTTCAATGATTGAAAACCCATGTGTAAGGATTGTAAATAAGCCGAGAGAGTATTAGGGCCACAAATTACAATTTTATATTTTTTCATTAATTCTTGAGTTAATAATTCTTTAGTACTTGGATCTTGATATTCTGTTAACTCTTTATAAAGACTTTCTGTTGGAGCATAAACTATTGCAAAATCGGTTGATTTAGGTGGAACTATATATTTTTCCATAACACTTTTTGCTTTAGCTTTAAAAGCACTTGCTAATTTTGTTCTAGCATCTACAACAGCCTTTTTATCATCTGCATCATAAGCATCTGTGATTGCTTTAAATTTTTCTACTGGAAAATGAGAATCTACTGGAACTAAAACATCTCCTTGAAGTTTAATCGCAAATTCTACGTTTTCACTTGTATCCTCTTTCATCTTAACATTTGTCATAAATTGAGATGCAGGCAATAAATCTTTAATCAAAGCATCAAGTGAATACTCTGCTAGTGTTCCGTATTTTTTTACTCCTGCTAAGATTTTAGTAATACCCTCTTGGCTTTGATTTAATAATTGTACTTGTTGATTAAAATTTCCAACTTTTTCATCTACTTTAGTTAAGGCTTCAGTCATATCTTTAGTAACACCAGTTGAAAGTGCATTAAATGATGTCGACATTGAGCCTAAAGATGTATTAATTGTAGAGTTTAAACTATCTTTCAATCGAATTATTTCAGCATTTAAATTTGCTATTTCTTCTACTTCTTTGTTCTCATTCTTTGGTTTAGATTGAATGTTTAGATATAAAATTACCAATGTTGCTACAAGCAGTAAAACTAGGGTAATTAATAAAATTGTGTCCATGATTCGTAAGTTATATTATAAAGGTTTTTTATGGAATTATATCTTATTTTAAAAATTATATTTGTAATTGGAATTTTAGTAGCCCTTTATGCAATATTAAGAAATTTAGATATTATCAAAATAATCCTCATTTATTTTAAGGATAAATTATTTCGAAAGTAATTGAATTAATTTCTTTAATCCTTTTTTTTTTGAATTTTTCTTTGATGCAAAAATACATGCTTGAGACTTGAGAATTTCACCATCTTTTAAAACTCTCAAATTATTAGCTTTTAAAGTTTCACCTGTAGAACTGATATCAGTGATTAATTCTGCTGATCCTGTAAAAGGATAAGCTTCCGTTGCCCCAAGACTTTCTACCAATCTAAATTGAGTGACACCTTTTGAAAATAAAAACTCTTTTGTTAAATTTGGATATTTAGTTGCAACTCTTAATCTTTTTTTCTTTTTATCTCTAAATTCAAATGCAATTTCCTCAAGATCAGCTATTGTTTGAACATCAATCCAAGGGTCAGGGATAGCGACAACTAAATCAGCTTTTCCAAAACTTAACTTTTTATTTACATTAATTTTCTTTTGAATATTAATTTCACTTTCTTTAAACAGATCTAACCCTGAAAAGCCAATATCTAAAGAATTGTCACCAAGTCTTTCTATTATTTCTCTGGCATGTAAATAAAATATTTTTATATTTGTTTTACTTTTGATTGAGCCAATTAAATCTCTCTCTCCTCTTTCTGAAACAAGGTTCAATTTTTTCTTTTTAAAAATCTTTAAAACGTCTTTTCTTAACCTACCTTTACTTGGAATTCCTATGTTTATTATATTGTCCATGATTAGTAATTTAAGTTTAAAGCAGCTCCTACTGCTGAGACTTGAGTTTTAGAACCTAGATCAGAGATTAATTGATCGTATCTACCACCATTGATAATATTCTTAATCTTATTGTTAGATTTAATATCAATTTTAAAAACCATTCCTGTGTAATATTCAAGTTGTCTTCCAAAGGAAGTTGAAAAAATTACATTTAGTTTTGATACTTTGTTGTTTGAGATTGGAAAATATTTTTGATCTACCACCAAATTAATTTGATATTTTTTAAAAAATTTATTTAATTCTTTAGCAGCTTTATTTATTGGACATTTAATTTTTAAAAACTCTTTAATAATTTTAGATACATTTTTCCCCTTACTTGCACGTCTGGGGTCTTTAATTTTATTATCAAACCTACTTAAAATTTCTTTGATAGATCTACCAGCTATGATTGATGATTTATCCTCCTTTAGCATTTTCAGATAACGTTTCTTATCAATTTCAACTATTGTTGGGTCTACATCTGAATTTGTCTCTAATCTTTTTAATAAATCGTTAAAATAATCTTCTCTCCAAAAGTGTCTATATAGTCTTAACTTCCATCTTTTTGGAATATCTAATTTTGATATTAAAAGATTGAAAATTTCTACATTTCCAAGCGTTAATTTTCCTGAAGAGTATTTTAATTTTTTTAAAGAATTTAAAGATGTATTTATTATTTCTTTATCGTCAATTTTTTCATTTTTTGAACCAATAATTTCAAATCCTATTTGATCTCTAATAATAGAATCTTTTTTATTTTGAGATTTTCTATAGGCTTGACCACTATAAAATATTTTTTCCTTTCCTTTGAAATTATTTTCTAGATATCTGAGACATGAGACTATTGTTAAATCAGGACGCAAACATAGCTCATTTCCCTTTTGATCAGTAAATGAAAAGATAAATTTTCTAAAATTTTCGCCTGATCTTTGTACAATATGATTTGTCTCAATTACAGAAGGTAATTGAATGTACTTAAATCCTTTAGACTTTACAGATCTAAGGATTTTTTCAGATAAGTTTTTTGATTTCATTTATCAAATTTGATTTTGGAATTGTTTGACTGTTTTCACCCTTAACACCTTTAAGATTTTTAATAGTTACAGTATCGTCTTTAAATTCATTTTCTCCACAAATGACCGCAACTGATAGTTCACGTTTATTTGCTAGTTCAAGCTGCTTTCCTAGATTTTTTTTTATACTTAAAAATACTTCAGCATTAATATTATTTTTTCTTAATAAATCTACAATTTCATAATAATTCTTCAGATATTTTTTATCCATTACACAAACTAAAATTGGTTTTTGATCCTCTACTTTAATTTGATCCAGCTGCATTAATGCAAATAGTAATCGATCAACTCCAAAACTAATTCCTGTTCCTGGAACATCAACCCCTCTAAATCTTGAAATAAGTTTAGCATATGAACCTCCCGAACAGATGCTCCCCAACTCAATTTCCTTACCTTTGTTGTTGGTAACTTTAAAATTTAAGTTGGTCTCAACAATAAAATCTGAATAATAAGCAAGTCCCCTAACTATAGTAAAATTTGATTTAACTTGCTTTAAATTTGATCCGTATCCAAGAATTTCAAATACATCTTCTAATTCTTTTATTCCTTCTTGAGATATAGGATTTTTTAAATTGTCTTTTAATTGCTTTAAATTCTTAAATTTTAAAAAATTTAATATTTGTGCTACTTGATAATCTGATAAATCAGCTCCTTTAGTTATAGCGCCACTTTTATCTTTTCTCTCTTTTTTGAGTAAATCTTCAACTCCTTTAAGGCCAAATCCAGGTTTATCGAGTTTATCTATAGCTCGAATGACTTTAGTTTGTTTTTCTTCAGAAATTTTTAATTCATTAATTAGTCCTTGAACTATTTTTCTATTACTTACATTGATGGTAAATTGATCTTTGTTTAATCCACAATCTGATAATGTGCTTGATATTAAATTACAGAGCTCTGCATTTGCTTGAGCAGGATTAACATTTCCAACAATATCAAAATCTGCTTGCAAAAATTCTCTGTATCTTCCATTTCCTGCTTTTTCGTTTCTAAATACATTTTGAATTTGATATCGCTTAAAGATTGATGGAAGCTTTTGGTTGTTTTGAGCATAAAATCTTGCAAGTGGACTTGATAGATCATAACGAAGAGTTATATCTTTGTCTCCATCTTCAAATGAGAATACATCAGACATAGGATTGTCTTCATCTTCTGCTAGAAAAGATCCTATATTTTCACTAATTTCAAACGAAGGAGTTTCAAGAGCCTCAGCGCCAAATTTAATAAAATTTTCCTCAATAGCTTTTAACAGCTTTTTTTTGAGAAGAAGCTTTTTATCCCAACGATCTTCAAATCCTGAAGGCA
>CACBXQ010000010.1 GCA_902543245.1 uncultured Pelagibacteraceae bacterium
AGAACCCAAGATATTAAATATCAAAATCTCTTCACAGAAAGGAAAAGTCTAGAATCGCTATCAACACAAATTATCAATTATAGTTCTGATATTTATACGCAATCAACTGATAAATTAGAAAACAGAAATATATGGCTAAAGCAGTATATGTTATTAAACAATCAAAATCTTAAAAATAATAATTTTAAAGAAAATTTTATTGATGGGTATGATTTAAGTTTTTTTTTCAAAAATAAAATTATTGAATACTTCAGAGATTGTTTAAAAATGTCAGGTTTAGCAGAATTGGAATTATCTAAAATATTTAAGTATTATCAAAGAATTCTCCCAGAATTTGAAAATTGGTATTCAGATGGTACTCATTATTCAAATAATTATACAAATTGGAAAATGGTTTTTAATAACAATCTTAATATTTTTAATACAAAAGATTATGATTACTATATGAAAGCTACTGAAAATGATAATTTTGATAGCTTTACATTAAAAAATTGGATTGATTTAACCAATTTTGGAAATTTAATTCTAAAGAATATTTTTGATATCCAGTATAAAATTACAGATGATAATATTAAAGTTTCAAAAAAAATTTCAGAAATCGAAATACAAATGAATAAGATTTTGACTGAAATTAAGAAAACTTCAGCCTTTAAAAACTATTATATATTATCTAGTATTTTTTCTCAGATTTTGTCTCTATTAATTTTATTAATACTGTTCAGACATTTGTTACTAAATATAAAGAAATAATAAGAAAAACTAATAGACTATTTTTAATATTTGCGTTAGATAAGCGCATATGCCCTTGTAGCTCAGCTGGTAGAGCAATTGATTTGTAATCAATAAGTCTTAGTGAGACTCCATTCGCTTTAATTTTCTTTTTAACATAGGAGACAAGTTTTTAAACCATTTTGCTTCACCACCAGACTTAGGTAAAATTGCACCATACTCAATCATTTGAGAGGGTGTTAGATCAACTATATATACCCATATCTGCGTTTCATTTAATTTTGAATTTTTAATTAAGGTATTTTTTAAATCTAAAATTAACTTTTTTTTTATTTTAGCACTCCGACCAGATCTGATTTGTCCATGCAAAAAAAGTTGTGGTTTTCTAACTTTTTTACCACCCATGTAATGATCATTATTTTTGGTTTTATTGAAAATTACTTGTGCAAAATATGTGTTAGCACCTGTTACTAAGTTGTGTACTCTTGTAATACCTTTAGCGATTTTGGCTTTGGTTTTTGTCTGTAATTTAAAGTTCGAATGTGTGACTGTATAAGTAGGCATTATTTAGAAAATTTACTATGAAAAAAATGTATTTTCAATTATATTGAAAAACAATAAAGGGGTGTCGTAATTGACTGAGATTATACCCTCATAACCTGTCCGGTAATTCAGAAAGGGAAAATATGGAACAAATAAATATTTTAAGTCAATCATCAGCAATCATTTTAACTTTAGCTATAAGCCTTACATTTTTAATAGTTGGTGTTATTTATTCAAAAAAATACCAAGGTTTGAATAATTACTTAGTTGCAAACCGGTCAATTGGAACATTTTCGTTAACCACAAGTTTAATTGCTTCTGCATTAGGAGCATGGATATTATTTGGTCCAGCTTCAGCAGCAACTTGGGGTGGGGTAGGTGCTGTAATTGGATATGCATTAGGTACTGCATTTCCACTTTTTATTCTAATTTATTTGGGAAAAAAATTTAGAACTTCATATCCAAAAGGTAAATCTTTAATTGAAGTAATACGTTTAAGATTTGGTAAAAAATTATTTAAATTAATTATGTTTTTGTCAATTTTTTATATGACAATTTTTTTAATAGCAGAAGTAACTGCTGTATCAATTTTAATCAATTATATTTCAGGCACAGCCTTATGGATTACAGCCTTAATTGTTGTTACTAGTTCTCTTCTATATACTTTGTATGGTGGGTTAAGAGCATCAATTTTTACTGATAATATTCAATTTATAGTATTTGGTTTGCTATTATTGATATCATTTTCATATCTAATTTCATTTAATTCAAATGAATTTAATTTTGAATTTGTAAAAATTCATAAACCTCATTTGTTAAGCTCAAGTTATTTACCAAATTTTACTGCTGGATTAACTTTTTTTATAGCTGTCGCCGCTACTAATTTATTTCATCAAGGTAATTGGCAAAGAGTTTATGCGGCTAAAAATAATAAAGTTTTGACAAACAGTTTAATTATTTCTTTTATAATCATAATTCCAATTGTATTTTTTATGGGATTTAGTGGACTTGTTGCTAGTTCACAAGACACTACAATTATCCCTGATTTAGCTTTCTTTTCACTGTTATTTAGAGAACAGGCATTATTGTTATCAATAATTGTACTTATTTTAGCAATTTCTTTAACAGTAAGTAGCATTGATACTCTTATCAATGCAATTTCTAGTCTTATTATTATTGATGGTAATAAAGTAATTAAATTTAAAGGGGATTATTTAAAATTATCTAAACAAATAATAATTATATTGTCTTTAATTTCATTTTTTGTTGCCTCTAAAGGATTAAGTATTTTGTATTTATTCTTATTAGCAGATCTATTTTGTTGCGCTGCAGTCTTAAGTATATTTTACAGCTTTTATTCAAAATCATTTAATGAGAAAAAAGCCTTTATATCAATCATAATTGGATTAATTGGAGGTATTATTTTATTCCCAAGTCCAGATTTTTCTAAATCAATATTAATTGGAATAATTTTACCAGCTCAATTATTTCCTGCATTTATTTCTCAATCATTACTTTTTTGTTCATTTATAGTTGCAACTTTCTTGCCAATTATCTCTTGGAAGATAAAATAAATTAATTTCTTTTACCTGTATTTTGAGTTATAATTGACAAAAATGGTCATTTTGAGCCTTGTAGATTAAAAGTAAATCAATATATTTATCCTCAATGCTAAATTTTATAATTCCTTTTATAGTTCTAATTTTGGTTGTGGTATTCATTCATGAGTATGGGCATTACTACTTTGCAAAAAAATATGGAGTAGGAGTTACAGATTTTTCTATTGGTTTTGGTAAAGAAATATTTGGCTGGAATGATAAATCAGGAACAAGGTGGAAGGTTTGTTTAATTCCCTTAGGTGGTTATGTTAAATTTTTTGGAGATAGAAATGTATATAGCCAGGCTGATCATCAGGAGATGCTTGATAAATATAATGAGCAAGAAAGAGAAAAACTTTTTGTGCTTAAACCGCTTTATCAACGCGCTATAATTGTAGCCGCGGGCCCATTTGCAAATTTTATTTTAGCAATTTTTATTTTTTTATTTATGTATATGTCAGTTGGAAAAGATTTTACTCCAGCCGTTATTGATGAAGTTCAAATTGATAGTCCTGCTATGTCAGCAGGTTTTAAAAAAAATGATATTATACTATCGATCGATGGTACTTCAGTTAATAGCATCCTTGATGTGTCAAAATTAATTACAATGACCACTGGTGATGACATCGAATTTGTTCTATCAAGATACGATCAAGAAGTTAATTTAAAAGTAATTCCAAATACAATTGAAACAGTTGACAATCTTGGAAATAAAATAAACAAGAGATTAATTGGAATTAAACTTAGACCACCCAATGATGAAATTAATCATCAAAGATTGGGACCTATAAAAGCTTTATATTATTCTTTAAATGAGGTTTATTTCGTTGCATCTTCCTCGCTTAATTACCTTGGGTCAATTATTGTTGGAAAAGGTGATAGTTCTCAACTTGGAGGACCGATTAGAATAGCGAAAGTATCAGGGCAAGTAGCTGAATTTGGTATTTTGCCATTTATTAATATGATGGCTTATATTTCAATTAGTCTTGGGCTAATTAATTTATTTCCAATTCCACTTTTAGATGGGGGACATTTAATGTTTTACGGTTTTGAAAAAATTTTAGGAAGGCCATTGAGCCAAAAAACACAAGAAGGTTTTTTTCGAATCGGGATGTTTTTATTATTATCTTTAATGTTTTTTGCAACATTCAACGATCTCAAAGATTTAGGCTTATTTTAAAAGGTTTTTTAAGCTTTAAAAAAAGTCAATAAAATCAACACTTTTTTAGCTACTATATCTGGTATAATTTAATAACTCATCTACTAAAAAAAAGCTTGAATTATCAAGGATTTTGTTAACTATAGTAATTAACCTTTAGAACTGGAGCTAAAATGAACAAAAAACAACTAATAGCAAAACTTGCTGGCTCTTTAAATCAGAGCAAAGCTGATGCTGAGCGTACTTTTGATACAATTACCAACACAATTCTAGACGCATTAAAAGGCGATGATTCTGTGAAAATTGCTGGTTTTGGAACTTATAAAGTAGCTAAAAGAAAAGCTCGAATTGGAAGAAATCCTAGAACTGGAGAACAAATTCAAATCGCTGCTTCTCAAAAGGTAAAATTCTTACCTGCTAAAGCACTTAAAGAAGTATTTAATAAGTAATTCTTTATATTAATAGCCTTTACATTTATTTCCTGTAAAGGCTATTAGTCCATGCAAATACCACATACCTCTTTTTAACATTAAACGTTAGTTTTCAATCAATCAAAAAATTATAAAGACCTCTTTAACAATGGGAGGTCAAATGACTAAATTTATTAAAAAACTAGTTGGTCCATTAGTAAGTTTATTTTTCTTACTAAATATGACCAGTGCTGGTTTTGCAGAAACAACAGTTTCTGCTGAAGTAGGTTTCATTTTTAATACTTTTCTTTTTTTAGTTTGTGGATTCTTAGTAATGTTTATGGCATGTGGTTTCGCCATGCTGGAATCTGGAATGGTAACTTCGAAAAGTGTATCTGTAATCTGCGCAAAAAACATTGGATTGTTCTCAATTGCCGGGATAATGTTCTGGTTAGTTGGTTATAATCTTGCGTATGGAATTCCTGAGGGAGGATATATTGGTAGTTTTACTCCATGGTCAGATGCTAGTGCAGTAGACACTGGTTATGCCGATGGTTCAGACTGGTATTTCCAAATGGTATTCTGTGCAACAACAGTTTCTATTGTATCTGGAACTTTGGCTGAGAGAATTAAATTATGGCCATTTTTCTTATTTGCTGCAATATTATCTGGAATTATCTATCCAATCGTTATGGGTTGGCAGTGGGGTGGAGGCTGGTTGGCTGCAGCTGGTTTCTCTGATTTTGCTGGTTCAACTTTAGTACACTCAACTGGTGGATCAGCTGCATTAGCAGGTGCTATCTTGTTAGGTGCAAGAACAGGAAGATTTGATAAAACTGGAAAACCAACGGTAATGAAGCCATTTGCTGCTTCATCAATACCATTAGTAACAATAGGAGTATTTATTCTATGGCTAGGTTGGTTTGGATTTAATGGTGGATCACAATTAGCTATGGGAACATTTGATGATGCAGTTGCAGTATCAAATATTTTCATAAATACTAATCTTGCCGCTTGTGGTGGTGTATTAGCTGCTGCGATAGTAACAAGATTAATGATGGGTAAAACAGATGTAGTACAAATGTTAAACGGTGCAATTGGTGGATTAGTAGCAATAACTGCTGAGCCTTTAATGCCGTC
Organism: uncultured Pelagibacteraceae bacterium; assembly: GCA_902543245.1. GTDB lineage: Bacteria > Pseudomonadota > Alphaproteobacteria > Pelagibacterales > Pelagibacteraceae > Pelagibacter. The sequence continues at coordinate 5,580 of CACBXQ010000010.1, forward strand.
ACCTCTAGCTGCTATTTTAATTGGTGGTGTAGGTGGCGTAATAGTTGTGTTTGGTACTAAATTACTATTCTCATTAAAAATTGATGATGTTGTAGGTGCAGTACCTGCCCATTTATTTGCAGGTATTTGGGGAACATTAGCTGTTCCAATAACAAATCCAGATACATCATTTGGACCGCAATTACTTGGTGTAATCTCAATAAATGCATTTGTATTTGTTGTTGCCTTTATAGTTTGGGCAATTATGAAAAATACAATGGGTATTAGATTAAGCAAGGAAGCTGAAAAAACTGGAACTGATGTAACAGAAACTGGTGTGATAGCTTACGCAATTAAAGATTAACTTTCTCCCTATAAGTTAGTAAAAAAGGGCCCAATAATGGGCCCTTTTTTTTTAAATTAAATAATAATTTATTGATTTTTTAAAAAATCATAAACTTCATTAGCATGACCAAGTGCTTTTACGTTTGTCCAAGAATTTAATATTTTTTTATTATTGTCTATAATATAAGTGCTTCTAACCGTGCCCATAAATTCTCTGCCCATAAATTTTTTTTTAGCCCATACCTTATAAGTTTTCATCACTTTTTTATCTTCATCAGCTAAAAGATCAAATTTTACTGAGTACTTTTTCTTAAATTTTTCATGACTTTTTATATTATCTTTTGAAATTCCAAATATTAAACAACCTTCTTTTTTAAACTTGTTAAGTAATTTATTAAAATCTTTAGTTTCTAGTGTGCATCCAGGGGTATCATCCTTAGGATAAAAATATAAAACTATATATTTAGACTTAAGTTTTTTAAGTTCTATTTCTTTATCCCCAGTAGAAAGCAATTTAAAATTTGGTGCCTTTAATTTGTTTTTTATCATTTAATTTTACTATTTTCCCAAAATTTTTTGTAATTTATACCAGGGGACAATCCGTAAACTGAGTTAATATTTGTCACATGTAATGCTAGGGATGGTATGGGTGAGTAACAATTATATTTTTTATATAATTTATGAAGAGGTTTTTCATAGGGATCATAATTATTAATCATCATATCATAGTAAAATGACCAACATGATTTAAGAATTTTTTTTGAAATCATGTATGTACAAAGACTTTCTTTAACATTTCTCCAGTGAATTTTATGACCAATGATTACGTTAGTTGGTTGATTTTTTGAGTATAGATAGGGATAATCTGAAGGACATAATATTATATCTTGATTGTGAATTGTCGAAAACTTTTGATAAGTAAAAATCATTTCAGTTAATGCTTTTGAAGAATGTAAATAGTCGTCTTCTACAAAATAAATTAAATCATAATTAGACTTTATTGCATATTCTTTGGATGCAAATATATGGGAATTATGAGCTTGCATTCTTTTATTATTTTTAAATTTAAATTTTTTTTTATATAGATTTACATTTAGGTTACTAAGCTCAAAATCTACACTATTTAACTTACATATATTTTCTATTTTTTTTAAAACATTTCTATTAGAATTATCATCAATTATTTTTAATTTAATTTTGAAATTTTTAATCTCTTTTTTCGTATTTTTAATTGATTTACAAAGTGAGTTTAAACTACGAAATGTATATTCCTTTTTTTCTTTTTCGAATATTCTTTTTTTATTCTGACTAAGAAGCTTATTTTCATTTGTAAATGATCTAAAGATTATTAACAAATTCTTTATTTTTCTTTGTATTTTGATTTCACCTAATGGAACTGTTATACTTTTAATATTAATTTCACTTAAATTTTCGGTAATATTTTTGTTTTTAGTGATAACTGTTAAATCACTTTGATCTATTAATTCATATCCAATTTTTCTAGCAATTTTAATAAATGATTTTTTAAAAAAACTTTTTTTATTAATTTTTTTATTTTTTATCATAAGATTTTATTATAATGTTTATATTAATATGACAATTAAATTACCACAAACTCTCATCGCAGAAGCTTATGAAGAAATTAAAACAATTTCAGCTGAAGAGGCTCTAACAATGTCAAAAGATAATAATTCTAATTTAATTGACTTAAGAGAAGAGGGAGAATTAAATAATACTGGAGTAATTGAAAATTCTACACATATTCCAAGAGGCTTATTAGAATTTTCCTTAAATCCAAATGGAGCATTAATACAAAATAATATTATCGATACAAAAAAAGATATTGTTTTATTTTGTGCTGCTGGTGGAAGATCTGCTTTAGCTGCTAAAACTTTAAAAGATATGGGCTTTAGCAATGTATCTCATGTTGATGGTGGTTTTCCCGCAATGAAACAAGCAGGTTTTAAAATTAAAAAATAACTTAATCGTAAAGACTCATTCTTCTAGCAAAGAAAATTCTCACAAACCAATAGACGAATAATCCTATGGGTCCTACAAAATATGTAATTATTAAAGGTAACGCAACAATGTACTTATTCATATTTAGTTTTTCTGCGTCACTTACAATCCAAGATCCACAAAAAAGATTTATAGTTAAAAAATGAATCCAAAATAAAATTAAAAATTCTTTGACTAAAAATAAATCCATAAGGTTCTCAAAACTTAAATAAAGCGCAAAGCTTTTACTAAATTCGTAATCTGAATAATAAAAACGAAAAATTAAATAACCATAAACTAAAGTTAGCAAAAAAATTGGAAAAATAGATCTTACAATTAATCTAGCTATATTAGATTGAGGTAAAAAAATTAACATTAGCCAAAAAGGAATAATACCAATATTCAACCACAAATATATCATTTCAACTGTAAAGTACGTATAAATTTGCTCAATCATAATTTGTTATATTATATTATAAAAAAAATGATTCCTATAAAAAATAAAAAAAAAACCTTAGAAGTAACGATTGATGAGATGAAAAATTTTAGCTTTGCTTATATTGAAAAATATGCCCCTTCTAAACAGCAATTAAGAACATATTTATTAAAAAAGTATATTAAACTTAATTCACTTCAAATTAACAAAAGAGATATATCAAATTTAATAGACATAGTTCTAGAAGATTTAGAAAATGCAAAATTTATAAATGATAAATTTTATTCAAACAGTAAGGCCAAATCATTAATACAAAGAGGAAGTTCAATCAATAAAATAAGAAATTATTTATATTCAAAGGGCATTAGAGATAAATATATAAAAGAAACAATTGATAAAATTAAAGAAGATAATGAAGATCAAGATTTTTTTTCAGCAATTAAGATTTGTAAAAAAAAAAGAATTGGACCTTCTAGAAACGAAAATAACAGGGAACTATTTTATAAAAAAGATATGGGAATTCTTGCTAGATCTGGATTTGATTTTGAAACTTCTAAAAAAGTTATGGATTTAAAGCAAGAAGATTACAAAAGAATTATAAATCTACTTTGAATTCTTATTTTTGATCAAATTATTAATTTTATTTTTAATATAATTTTTAACAAATATAAAAACTATAAGCCCAAACAATGAGACACTTACTATAATAATTAAAATTATTCTTAGCTGTTCGCTCATAGATTTGCACCTCTTCTTAGAATTATACTTGTATTTTTGAAATCTTTTTTTCCATATGTGATCTCATTACCGTCAAAATCATTAATTAAACCTCCAGCATGAAGCAAGATAGTATGTCCAGCCGCCACATCCCATTCACAAGCACGGGGTTCAGCCGCATAGAGATCAAAGTCACTCGATGCAACAACACAAAATTTTAATGAGCTTTTCATTTTAGTAAAACTAGTAACTCTATATTTTTCATGAATTTTAATTATTTCTGGTTTCAAATTGTCAGAATACGACACAGCCTTAACTTCATTTAAATTTGTTTTTTTTTTACCATCTAATTTAATTTTTTCTTTTCCATTTATTTCATAACTTTCACCAAAATCATAAGAATAGAATAATCTGTTCTTTTTAGGCGCGTTAATTATTCCTAAAGAGGGTTTGTTATTTATTATTAGAGCAGCATTTAAAGTAAATTCTTCTCCATTATTGACATAATCATATGTTCCATCAATAGGATCTATTAACCAAAAATTACTAAGATTAATTTTATTTTTATTTTCCGATGTTTCTTCTGATATTATTGGAATATTAGGTGTTATTGTTTTTATAGCTTTTGTTAAAATATTATTAACTTCGATATCTCCATTTGTTACTGGGGTATTGTCTAATTTCATATTTTTAATCAAACCTTTTTTCCTTAATTTTATTGAGACATTTCCCCCATCTATAAATGCAGGAAGTAATTTTTGAACAATTATTTTTTTTTCCTCTTTATTCATTTAAACTATATTTAATTAATGAAACTATTTTAGCATTAATTACTTTTTTACCAGCATTTTCAAAATTTACAGTTACTTTATTATCTATAATAGATTGAACTTGACCAATTCCCCACTCTTTTTTAAGGGGATTTATTACTTTATCACCAGGATCATAATCTAAAAACATTTAATTTAATTTATATATATTTAAAGTATATATACCATCAGTATGTTTAAAAAAATAAATTCAATTGGTTTAGACAAAAAACCACAAGATACAAAAGTAGTTGTGGCAATGTCTGGTGGTGTAGATTCATCCACAGTAGCCGGTATAATGAAAAAAGAAGGTTATAATGTTATTGGCATAACATTGAAATTGTATGATGACAGCAAACAGAAATCTCAAGCTAAGCAGTGTTGTGCTGGACAAGATATAATGGATGCTAAAAGAGTAGCAAATAAACTTAATATAGATCATAAAATTTTATACTTTCAAAACAAATTTAAGGAAGGTGTTATAAATAATTTTATTGATAGTTATGTTGACGGAGAAACACCAGTACCTTGTATACAATGTAACAAAACAGTAAAATTTACTGATTTATTTGAAGAGGCAAGAAGTTTGAATGCTGATGCACTAATTACAGGTCATTATGTAAAAAGTGTCTTAAAAGATAATTCAACTGAAATGTATAGAGCGGTAGATTCAAATAGAGATCAAAGTTATTTCTTATTTAATACTACGAGGGAACAATTAAATTATTTAAGATTTCCACTTGGTAGTATGCATAAAGATGAAACAAGAAAAATTGCGAAAAACTTAAATTTAAATGTAGCAGATAAACCAGACAGCCAAGATATTTGTTTTGTTCCAAATGGTGATTATGTTTCAGTAATTGAAAAGATTAGACCAGAAGTTTTTAAAAAAGGGAATATTAAAAATATTGAAGGAAAAGTTCTAGGTGTTCATAATGGAATAGTAAATTTTACTATAGGACAAAGAAGAGGTATAAAAATTGCAGCAAAAAAACCTCTTTACGTGGTAGATATCATTAAGGAAAATAATGAAATTATTGTTGGTTCTAAACAAGATTTACTAAAAAAGAAATTCTATTAAAAAATTTAAATTTATTATCTGATAAAAAAATTTTTAATAATGAAATTTTAGTAAAAGTGAGATCAACTGGAAAACTTATTAAATCAAAGCTAAAATTTGACGGTAGAAAAGCTAAACTTGAGCTTTTTGAGGATGAGTATGGAATTTCGCCAGGTCAAGCATGTGTTTTTTATCATAAAGATGAAATAGGTGAGAGAGTACTAGGTGGCGGATGGATATCGAAAAATTAATTTATTTAAAAAGTTATCCACGCTATTCACAGCACAAATCAACTGAAATTAAAATCAACTAAAAAGTGATACATTATTTTTTTTCTTCATGTATTCTAAAGTTAATTAAGAGGCAACTCTTAACTGACCATTTAGGGAAAGTCCGAGAGGATTAAGCTTAAAGGGCAGAAAGCTCCGCAATGTAGCGCTAAACTTGTGGGGTAAATGTGGCTTGGCGGTAGCGCATGAACGACGAGCCAAATTCCTCCAAGACATGCTTAAACGCATGTTTTGGCACGGAGTTTAACTTATTTCTTCTTATTTTTCTTTCGAGCTCTTCTTTTTTTAGAACCCATTTTTCTTCTACCACGGTGTTTTTTGGGGTAACCCATATTGAATACAACTCCTAATTTATTTATTGACGTAAGACTTGGGATATAGCATTGTCTTTGAAACATTTCAAATTTTTTATGGGAAAATCCATCAGAACTTTCTTAAAACACACTGCGAAAGACTTCTATAATCAGTCAGTAAACCCCCCAATAGTACGAGCTTCTACAATAATATTCAAATCAATGAATGATATAAAAAGAACTCAAAGAAACTATAAAAAAAATCCAATTGGAGGTCATTTTGACTACGGCAGACAAGGTACTTCAACAACTCATATTTTACAACAAATGTTAAGAAAACTAGAAGAGAGCTATCAAGTGTATTTAACTCCTACTGGCTTTGCATCAATTTTTTTGTCTATCTTTAGCATAGTAAGACCAGGTGATGAGATTTTGATATCTGATCCTTTATATTCACCTACGCGAGTTTTAACAGAAGATTACTTGAAAGAATTTAATATAAAAAGTATTTTTTACGATCCAAAAAATTTTAATGATTTAAAAAGTAAGATTTCAAAAAAAACCAAATTAATTTATGTTGAAAATCCTGGTAGTAATACTTTCGAATTTCAAGATCTCTCCAAAATAGTTTCTATTGCAAAAAAGAATAAAATATTCACTGCAATTGACAACACATGGGGAACCCCTTATTTTTTAAAACCAATTAAACTTGGATTTGATATGTCAATTGTATCAGCAACCAAATATTACTCTGGTCATTCTGATGTGATGGGCGGAACTTTAGCTGTAAATAAAAGAGCATTTAAATACGTTGAAAGAGCTAATAAAATAGTTGGTTTCAGACTTAGTCCAGATGATGCATATTTAATCACAAGAGGTTTAAGAACATTAGATGTAAGACTAGAAAAACATCAAGAAAATGCAAAAAAAGTAAGTATTTTTTTATCAAAAAATAAAAAAATCAAACTTTTGTATCCCTTTAAAAAAGGATCACAAAATTATAAAAATTGGAAGAAATATTACAAAGGTGCATCAGGTTTGATGGGCTTGAAAATTAAATGTAAAAAGAGTTCAGTTACGAAGTTTTTAAATTCATTAAAGTTATTTGGATATGGATTTAGCTGGGGAGGTTTTGAAAGCCTTGCTCTTCATCAAGAGTCTGTATTAAGTGAAAAAAGAAAATTTACTAATCTTGCAAAAAATGAACATCTTGTTAGACTACACATAGGTTTAGAAGATTCAAATGATCTTATTAATGATCTAAAAGAATCTTTAAAGCTTATTAAATGATTTCACAAAAATTTTTCCAAACTAGAACTGCATTAATAACAACTATAGCTGCATGTTTAGTTGTTTTAATATCATTAAGTGTGCGTCAAGTATTTGGTATGTTTTTTATGGACTTTAATATCGATCTAGGTATTACAAATACAGAATTTGGCCTAGCTATTGGAATTCAAATGTTAGGATGGGGTTTGTCAGGACCCATATTTGGAGCCATAGCTGATAAATATGGAGGGCATAAAGCAATTATTTTAGCTTTTATGTTTTATATACTTGGTATTTATTTTTTATACGCAGGCCCTAATACGGGTATTTATTTTCAATTAAGTCTAGGTGTGCTGATAGGTATTGGATGTGGAGGTACTGCAATAAGTATACCAATGTCAATAGTTGGAAAGCATTTTCCTTTATCAAATAGAACAATTGCAATGAGTTTAGTTACAGCTGTAGGATCTTTTGGATATTTCTTATCACCCTTGTACACTAATTATTCATTGATAAATAATGGTTGGGTTGGAACATTGTTAATTTTCATGATTTTTTTATCTGTTGGTTTGCTAATTGCATTTTTTGTTAGATCTCCAGATATAAACCCTTCAAACGAGATAGCTAGCAAACAAGATACTTTTGGAGCTCTAAAAGAAGCTTTTCAAAATAAAAGTTATATTCTATTAACGTCAGGTTTTTTTGTATGCGGGTTTCATATTACACTAGTTGGTACTCATGTTCCAAAATATGTAATTGATAGGGGTCTAGAGGATTGGACAGCAGCAATGATTTTATCGTTAATTGGTTTTTTTAATATAATTGGATCATTGTTAAGTGGATATTTATCTACAAAAATGAGTAAGAAAATAATATTGAGTGCAATATATTTATTAAGAGGAGTTTCAATTTGTTTGTTTATTTTTACTCCTGCAAGCACTCTAAGCTCTGTAATTTTTGGTGCAAGTTTTGGTTTCTTGTGGTTATCAACAGTGCCAGCAACAAGTGGAATAGTAGCACATATATTCGGAACTAAATATCTTGGACTTCTATATGGAATAGTTTTCTTAAGTCATCAAATAGGATCATTTTTTGGGGCATATCTTGGTGGACTCTTTTATGATATGCACGGCTCTTATGACTATGCGTGGTATTTGGCAATTGCATTATCCATATTTGCAGGTTTAATACACCTTCCAATAAAAGAGAGACCAGTTGAAAGATTACAAAACGCATAAATTTAAATTTAATCCATATTTAGAAAAGCTTTATCAATCTGATAAACCAATTGTAATTTACAAGGTAAACAATGGTTATAATATCTATACGGATTTTTCAGAAAAATTTATATTAACTGAGAAAAACATAGATAAATTTTTTAAAAAAATTTCGGATAAAAAATATAAAAAAGAAACAGATCTATATATAGGATTTTTTGGATATAAATTACTCTGCAATTTACTGAAATTAAAAGTAAGAAATCAAAAAACTCAAAATTTTTATAAGGGTATATTTTACAAACCCGAAACAATTATAAAAATAAGAGATAATATTAAAATAGTTTCAAATATTAAAAATCATAAATTTACTCATCACTTTTCTCAAACCAAAATATTAAGTCCTTTTAAGCTTAACATTAATTTTAGCAAATATAATAAAATTTTTAACATATTTTCAAAAAAGATAAAACAAGGTGAAACGTATCAAATTAAAATTTGCACAAAATATAAAAACAAATCAAAGATAAACCCAGTAAATTTTTTTTGGAGATTAATGAAAGTAAACTCTTCGCCAGAATCATTTTTGATAAGAGATTCAGATTTTTCAGTAGTCAGTTGTTCCCCAGAAACCCTATTAGATAAAAAAGGTTATAACATATTCACAAAACCTATCGCAGGCACTCTGAGAAAAACAAAAAAACTTAATAAACAAAAGGCACTTAAGTATTTTAAAAATAATAACAAAGAAACTAAAGAACATAATATGATAGTCGATATGGAAAGAAATGATTTATCTAGGATTTGCGAAACATCCTCAGTTATAATCTCCAAAAAAAAATATGTTGAAGAATATAAGCACCTATATCATTATGTAACTACCATTAAAGGAGTTATAAAAAAAAAAATAACTATCAAAAATATTATTCAATCTATGATGCCTGGTGGTTCTGTAATTGGTTGTCCCAAAATAAGAACTTTAGAATTGTTAAACAAACAGGAGAAGGAAGATAGAAATATTTTTACTGGTAGTTTTGGGTACATTAAATTTAATAAAGATATGAGATTTAATATAATTATAAGATCAATTTTAAATTATAAAAATTTTTCAGAAATATCTGCAGCTTCAGGCGTTGTCCTTGATAGTGCTGCTAAAAAAGAATTTAATGAAAATTATATTAAAGCCAAATCACTATTGGAGCTATATAAATGATCTATTTGATAGACCATCAAGACTCTTTTACTTGGAATGTGCAGCATCAATTTTCAAATTTTGATGAAGTTTATTGTACAAACTATTTTGAAATAAATGAAAATAAATTAAAAAATTCAAATGTAATAGTTTTCTCTCCTGGACCCGGTTCACCTAAGGATTATCCTTTGACATCTAAAATATACAACAAATACAAAGGAAAAAAAAAAATTATTGGCATATGTCTTGGTTATCAATTGATACTTTATAATGAAAGAGGCGTTATTGGCCAACAAAAAAATATTTATCATGGATATCAATCTAAAGTAAAGGTAACTAATCAGAGTGAAATTTTTAAAAAAAATATGTTATTCAAGGTTGGAAGGTATCATTCTCTTAAATTATATGAGCCTTTCAAGTCTAAAAATATCAAAATATCCATGAGATGTTCAAAATCTAATATTGCTATGGCAATAGAAGATTGTAAGAATAAAATATTTGGATTTCAATTTCATCCTGAATCTTTTTTAACAGAAAATGGCAACTTTATTATTAAAAAAATCTTATCTGCATAAAAACTTCAAAGAGATAAAATTTAATGATCTTTGGAATTTATATGGAATATTTACAACAATGAACGTTGTTGGAAAACCATATAAAATTTTACATTATAATAATCATTTAAATAACCTAGTTGCATCTTTAAAATTATACAAAATAAATATAAAAAATTTAAAAAAAACAATAAAATTTTTAATCAATGAAAATTTAGATAAAAGTAAGAGCTATGATCATCTTTTTCGTGTGGCAGTTAACAAAAAAATCATATCAATTTCTCTTCGAAAAAGACCTAAACCAAAGAAAAATTTTAAATTGAAGTTAATAAACTATCAAAGAGTAGATGCAAGTCATAAAAATTTAAAGTATAAAAAAATATTAAAAATTTTGGGAAAACTTGATACATCAGAATTTGATATTGCATTATATAAAAATAATAAAATTTTAGAAACTGGGACATCTAATTTGATTTTTGTTAAAAAGAATAAAATTTATACACCAAAAATTAATTGTTATATTGGAAATACCTTAAAATTTTTTAAAAAAAAATATAAAATAAATTTTACTAATATTTTAAAAAATAATTTAAAAGATTATCACGAAATAATTTTAGTTGGGTCAGGCAAAGGTGTTACCTCAGTAAAAGAGATTGTAGATTCTTCTTGGAAAAGAAGTAGTTTTAAAATTTTTAATAAACTTTATAAAACACTTGAAAATGAGAAAACAAAATGATCGACCCAAATAATCCATGCATTTTTTGTGACACTCAAGGACAAAAGATTGTATTTGAGAATAATCTTGTTTACGCTACCTATGACAGTTACCCTGTTTCTAAATTTCACTCATTAATTATTCCAAAAAGGCATATAGATAATTATTTTAATTTATCTGAAAATGAACTTCTTGATATAAATCAACTAATTCTAAAAATTAAAAATGAAATTGAGAAAAAAGATAAATCAGTTACGGGTTATAATATTGGTACCAACTGTGGGAAGGTTGCTGGTCAAACTATAATGCATTGTCACATTCATTTGATTCCCAGAAGAAAAGACGACGTTTTAAATCCACAAGGTGGTGTAAGGGCTGTCATACCCTCAAAACAGCATTATATAAGAAAAAACAAATAAAATTTAACTACCATTAGTTGTGGACTGGGTCTTTATCGCAGTTGATCTATATAAACATCTGTACTAGAACATTTTACAATATAAAATTAATGCGGATGAATTTTTTAACTACAAACCCTTTTGAATTATTAGGAACTTCAGTATCTCCTTTATTATTACAATTTTTTGTAATTCTTATGATTGCACTCGTGGTTATTGGAACTTTGGTTGATATTATACATAAAAAAAATGTTAAATATTTTTTTGAAAATGCAAAGAAAGCAAAAAAATCAGCAACTAGAGAACTTGGATCTGGTGAAAGAGCAGCAATTATAGCAAAAACAGTTGTTTACGATGTTGGTACAACATCTGAACTTGGAGCAGGTAAAAGAAGAGTGGCTCACTTACTGGGTATGTATGGTACTATCTTATTTTGGATAGCTTCAGTTGTTATGATATTCGCTTATAGTTCATCATCGTCTAGCACACCAAATGTTTGGCCAATAGTTTGGCATGTTGGAGGAGTTATGACTGTGTTAGGTGGATGCTGGTTCTGGTTCTTTTTAAGAGTTGATGTTTATTCTGAAGCACAACCTTGGTACAGAATTATTAAAGCAGATCTATTTGTACTCGCATTAATAGCAACATCGTTGTTTGGATTAATATGGTCATTTTTACAATCACTAACACTTGGAGACAGATGGGATGATAAAGTTTTTTTAGTTTTATATATTGTTTCTAATTTAGTTTTATTTGGTGGAGTTTACTGGTCTAAATTTGCTCATATGTTTTATAAACCAGGCGCAGCAATTCAAAAAAATTTAGCAGAAGCAGACGGATCAAGAGATAATCTACCTCCCGAAGCAGATGCTCCAGAGCAGTTTGGATTAGGTATAAAACGTGAGGTTCCAAAACATTATTAATATGATAAAAATTAAGAAAGGAATAAAATAAATTATGTCAACTTTTGTATATATGACGAGATGTGATGGTTGTGGTCATTGTGTAGATATCTGCCCTTCAGATATAATGCATATTGACGAAACAATAAGAAGAGCAAAAAATATTGAGCCAAATTTTTGTTGGGAGTGTTATTCATGTGTTAAGGCATGTCCTAATCATGCAATAGATGTAAGAGGTTATGCAGATTTTGCTCCTATGGGCCACAGTGTTAGAGTAAGAAGAGAAGAAGAAAAAGGAACAATCTCATGGAAAATCAAATTCAGAAATGGAACTACTAAAGATTTTGTGTCTCCAATAACTACTAAGCCATGGGGAAAATTTATTCCCAATCTTGCTGAAGGAGATAAACCAAATCAAGGGGAAATTAATTCCCAGCGACTTTATTTAGAGCCAGAAGGATTAAATACAAAAAAAGAATTACCAGTAGTACCAAAAGATTCATTTAAAAAAGGAGTTTATTATTAATGGCTAAACACAAAACTCATTATGAAGATTGTGATGTTCTGGTAGTTGGTGGAGGAATGGCAGGAACTGGGGCTGCATTTGAAGCCAGACACTGGGGAAGAGATTTAAAAATTGTTTGTGTGGAAAAAGCAAATATTGATAGAAGTGGTGCAGTTGCCCAAGGTCTTTACGCAATAAATTGTTATATGGGAATGCAATGGGGTGAAAATCAACCCGAGGACCATGTTAGATACGCAAGAAATGATTTAATGGGAATGGTAAGAGAAGACTTAGGATACGACATGGCTCGTCATGTAGATTCAACAGTACATATGTTTGATGAGTGGGGTTTGCCAATGATGAAAAATAAAGAAACAGGCAGATATTTGCGTGAGGGTAAATGGCAAATCATGATACATGGAGAAAGCTATAAACCAATTGTAGCTGAGGCAGCAAAGAAATCTGCTGATAAAATTTACAATAGAATAATGATAACTCATTTATTAATGGATGAAGAGCAAAATAATAGAGTAGGGGGTGCTGTTGGATTTAATATGAGAACAGGTGATTTTCATGTTTTTAGATCAAAAACAGTAATTGTGGCTGCCGGTGGAGCTTCTCATATTTTTAAACCAAGAGCAGTAGGTGAAGGAATGGGTAGAACATGGTATGCACCCTGGAGTAATGGTTCTGCTTATGCATTACCAATAGCAGCAGGTGCTAAAATGACTCAAATGGAAAATAGAATAGTGCTATGTAGATTTAAAGATGGTTATGGACCAGTTGGAGCTTATTTTTTACATTTAAAAACATATACACAAAATGCAAATGGTGAGAACTACGAAAAAAAATGGTATGAACAAACTAAAGAATTAGTTGGTGAGTATATAGATCATCATCCAACTCCTACATGTTTAAGAAATCATGCTTTTATTCAAGAGACCATGGCTGGTGGAGGACCAATTCATATGGTTACTACAGAGGCATTTCAAGACCCTCATTTAGAAACTGTTGGATGGGAAAATTTTTTAGGAATGACAGTTGGCCAAGCAGTAGTATGGGCATCACAGAATATTGATCCAAAATATACTAATCCAGAGCTTACTACTTCGGAGCCATATGTAATGGGTTCACATGCTACATGCTCAGGAGCTTGGGTAAGTGGACCTGAAGATTTATCTCCTCCTGAATACTTCTGGGGATATAACAGAATGTTAACAATTGATGGACTTTTTGGTGCTGGTGATACAGTGGGTGGTAGCGCACATAAGTTTTCATCTGGATCATTCACTGAAGGTCGTCTAGCTGCAAAAGCAGCTGTTAAATATATTGAGGATAAAAAAGCTAATGGCATCAATGTTAGCGAAAAACAATGTGAAGATTTTAAAACTGCAGTATACAAACCATTAGAAAACTATACAGTAGGTAGAAATGAGATCACTGGTGGAACAGTTTCACCAAGTTATATATCACCAATACAAGGTTTACAAAGACTTCAAAGAATAATGGATGAATATGTTGGTGGAATTGCAACCAATTACATGACTAATAAAAATATGCTTACTAAGGGTCTAGAGTTATTAAAATGGCTTGAAGAGGACTTAGAAAATGTGGGCGCAGAGGATTACCATCAATTAATGAGAGCATGGGAGTTAAAGCATAGAGCGTTAACCTCACAATGTGTTACTGAGCATACTATGTTCAGAGAAGAAACTCGTTGGCCTGGATACTACTATAGAGGTGATCATATGAAATTAGATGATGACAACTGGCATTGTTTAACTGTTTCAAGACGTGATCCTAAAACTGGCAAATTTAATATGGAAAAAGTTCCTGTTTATCATATTGTTGACGAAAATGAGAAAAAAAAGGAAGCTTCCTAAGTCTTTTTTTAATAAATGAGCCTACTAAATAAACCTGACGAGGAAATAATTAAGATTGCTGAACCTATTTGGGATAATCTTATTAAATCTTCTAATATCAAAGATTATGGTGGTTTTACACGAGACTTCTCAACACAAATGCTTTATGGCGCAAATGAAGTTGAATTGGGTAAACAATGGGCGGGAAATGAGCTTATTTCAAATCTTTCAGATAAATATAGCGCTTTTGGGTGTTTGAGAAGGGGTTTGTACATAACAATATTATTTAAACAGACAAGCACAAAGCTACCAGGAGATTATTTAGGAAGATTAGTTCTCGGTGAAGAGGATGATGAAGTAAAAGTTTTTGGAGCAACCATCTTTTAATTTTTTTTGATATTTTTGATTTTTAGCTTGCAAACTTTTATATCTGGGTGTACTTGCTGATTAGTGTCTAAAAATCTAAAAAAAATCGCAAATTTACTTATTTCAAATAGCTTCTTTTTATCTTCAAAGATATTTGTTTATATTGGTTTAGCCGCTTATTGGAGCGCAATTATTTTAGGAACGTTTTTAGCTATTAATTAGTTATCATACCATTGACTTTGCTATTTTAGAATAATAGTTAATAGTAATGGATTTTTTTCTTCCAATTGCAGGTGTTAGTATTGATCTGCCAGTAATATTTTTCTTAAGTTTTGCAGTTGGGATTTTATCAGGATTATTTGGAGTTGGAGGAGGGTTTTTAATGACACCCTTTTTAATTTTTTTAGGAATTCCACCAGTTTATGCTGTCCCAAACGAAGCAAATAATATTTTAGGTACATCAATTTCTGGATCAACTACACATTATCTCAAAGGCACCTTAGATTATAAAATGGGATTAATGATTGTAATTGGTGGTGCAGCTGGAACAGTAATTGGTATTTACACGTTTTCTTATTTTCAAAATATAGGAAAAATTAATATAGTTATCTCTTTATCTTATATGTATATCCTGGCAATTATTGGAACATTAATGTTGGTTCAAGGAGTATCAGAAATTGATAGAGCTAGAAAAAAAATTGTAGTAAGAAAAAAACTTCATTCTCATTATTGGATTCATGGCCTACCATTAAGAATGAAATTTAAAAAATCTAAACTCTATGAAAGTGCATTCACACCAATTTTAATGGGTTTAATAGTTGGTTTTATTGCAGCAATTATGGGAATAGGAGGAGCATTTATATTAGTGCCTGCAATGATATATATAATTGGTATGCCAACGAAATTAATTCCTGGTACATCATTATTTGTAACAATATTTGTAAGTGCAATTGTTACTGTTCTTCATGCATTTAATTATGGAACAATAGATTTAATTTTAGTAACAGTTTTAATATTAGGTTCAATACTTGGTGTACAATTTGGACAGAAAATAAGCGAGAAAGTCGATAGTTCAGAATTTAAAACAATATTAGCAGTACTATTATTATTAGTTGGTATTGCGATAGCTTACGATACATTTTTTGCTGAAGAAGCATTAAAACAAATGTCATTAAATGAGGTAGAAAATTTGGGACCTGTTTCTCAATTTGTTAAAGATTTGTCTGAGGATCAACCATTTTTTTATGGAATGTTTTCAATTGTTCTTGCTTTAGGTTTAGGTGTAGGTGCTGCTGTGATTAGGCATTTTTTCTCAAAACTTGGAAAAAAGGTTCAACAATCTTAAGTAATTAAATTTGATAAAAATTCTATTGATAAAATACTTACTAAACCAACTGTTAATAATGATACAAAACCAACTATAAATGGTTTAAAGCCCATTGATTTTATATCTTTTAAATTGGTAGATAATCCCACCGCAGCCATTGACATACTTAAGAAAATTTTAGCAGAAGATCCTACGATATTCACAAATTCTGTCCACAAGTTCTCATTTTGAGCATAATAATTAAAAAAATAAAAATCTCCCAAATTTCTTATTATTATTAATGAAATAAAGCCCATTACAAAATATGGAAAAATCTTAATTATTGAATATTTTTTTTCTGTTTTATGACCTCTATTGTAGAGAAATGCAAACAATGGAATCATTATAACAAGAAATGTATTTCTTATTAATTTTGTGACAGTAGCTATATTTAAGGTTTCAGGACTATCAAATTGTTGATCATATATTAATCCAGCAGCAGCAACTTGAGAAGTCTCGTGAATAGCTGTTCCTAAAAATAAACCAGAAAATAATTCGTTACCAGCAAAATAATAATTTACAAAATATGGATAAAATAACATCGCGATGACACCAAACACAGTCATATTAGCTATTGCATAAGCAACTTCATTTTTGTTGGCATTAATAACTGGGGCTGTCGCGATGATAGCTGTTGTACCACAAACAGTACTACCAATTGCAATTAAATACGACATTGGCCTAGATATTTTTAGTTTTTGAATTAATATTTTAATAACTAATAAAGCACTAATTATACAAATAATAATTAATGGAATTGCAATTATTCCAAAGCTGTAAAACTCAAAAGGTTTAAGTTGAATACCAAGACAAATAATACCTAATTTTAAAATATAATTTTGAGTAAAATTTAATCCAATTAAAAAACCTTGTCTAATTTTAAAAATATTTCCCAAAATTAATCCAAATACAATAGCTAACATAGCTGTTGATATTGGACTTTTTTCATATCCTAATATCTCAACACCGATAACATTATTTATAGCTTGTGATAGTGAATAAAGTACAAATGCTAAAATTATCCCAGGAATTAGATTTATAGAGTTTTTTATCTGCAGTTTATTTACCTAGGCACTTCTATATAGTTTTGTCATTACAAATTCTTTATGACCTAAACTTTCCGCACAAGTCAGTCTTCCATTTGCAACTCTTATAGTTGCTTTAATTAATTCATCACCTGCTTGATCTAAATTCATTTGTCTTGATAGTATTTTTGAAACATCTACGTCGATATGTTCACTCATCGTTTTACATGTTAATGGATTAGCAGTTAATTTAATAACGGGTTCAATTGGATTTCCAATTATGTTACCTTGCCCAGTTGGAAAAAGATGAATATTAAAACCACCAGCCGCTTGCAGTGTGACACATTCAGCTGCAGCAGAAGATGTATCCATAAAATATAAACCTTTGCCTTTAGTTGGTTCTTCAGCTGGTTCTAATACGTCTATAAATTGTCGAGAACCAATTTTTTGAAAATTACCAAAAGCTTTTTCTTCAATAGTTGTTAATCCACCAGCTATGTTACCCGCTGTTGGTTGACTTTCAGATAAATCATCAGTTGCTTCTTTTAATATAAAATCATTATAACTGTTCCAAGTTTTAATAAACTTTTCTTGGGCTTCAGGAGTTTTACCTCTCTTTGCACAGACATTCTCTGCCCCAGTTAATTCTGAGGTTTCTCCAAAACATAGATGTACACCTAGTGGTTCTAATTTATCCATTAAATTACCTACTGTTGGGTTAGATGCCAATCCTGATGTAGTATCAGACTCTCCACATTTAACTGATATCCATAAATCACTTATCGGACATTCTTCTCTTTGTTTTTCAGAAGCCCACATTGAAAATTCTTGAGCTTTTTTTGAAACTTTCGCAATTGTGTCTATATCTCCCACTCCTTCAATACTAAAACCTTCAACAGGTTTTCCAGTTGTTGCTATCGCATCAACTATTCTTTTTGTCCATTTTGGCTCAATGCCTACAACAATTACAGCTGCAACATTTGGGTTTTTGCCTGTTCCAATCATAGTTCTAAAATGAAGTTCAAGATCAGCTCCAAATTGCAATCTTCCATAAGAATGTGGTAAAGCAATTGTACCTTTTATATTGTTTGCTACTGCTTCAGCACATGCATTAGAAATATCATCCACAGGCAAAATTATTACGTGGTTTCTAGTACCAGCTCTTCCATTTTCTCTTTTATAGCCTAAAAAAACTCTTTGGAATTTCCATATTACCACTTTTTAGTTTTTACATTGTGAACATGCACATGTTCACCTTTTTTAATTGATTTTACTACTTTGCCTATATCATGACCATATTTTATAATTGTATCACCCTCGTTTAAATCACTCATAGCTATTTTATGTCCCAATGGTATTTCATTTTTTGCTTGTATTTTTGCTGATTTATCGTTTTCCATAATCCAACACTCACAATTTTGTTCTGGAATCACTTTGTCAATGACTATTACACCTACATTATCTTTTTCGTCGTGAATTATTATATCAGTATTAGTCATTGTGACGATTTCTTTATTTGAAATTTATAAGATCTTATATATTAATCTCTTACTTACAAATAAAAAATTAAAAGAGAGTTTTTATTATGACCAAAATGACCACAGAAGAAGCTTTTATAAAAGTTCTTCAGATGCATGGGATAGAACATTCATTTGGAATTATAGGTTCAGCATTTATGCCTATTTCTGATTTATTTCCAAAAGCAGGAATTACATTTTGGGATGTAGCACATGAGACAAACGGAGGACTAATTGCTGACGGATATACAAGAGCAACAGGAAAAATGTCAATGGTGATTGCACAAAACGGACCTGGTATAACAGGCTTGGTTACTCCAATAAAAACAGCATACTGGAATCATACACCACTTTTATTAGTTACACCTCAGGCTGCTAACAAAACAATGGGTCAGGGTGGTTTTCAAGAAGTTGAACAAATGAATTTGTTCAAGGATATGGTTTGTTATCAAGAGGAAGTACGAGACCCTTCTAGAATGGCTGAGGTTTTAAATAGAGTAATAGAAAAAGCATTTAGAGGTTCTGCACCAGCTCAAATAAACGTTCCAAGAGATTATTGGACACAAATAATAGACATTGAATTACCACCTATAGTAAGATTTGAGAGACAAGGAGGTGGAAAAGAAGCAATAGAAAAAGCTGCTAAACTTTTATCTAATGCAAAATTTCCAGTAATTTTATCAGGAGCTGGAGTAGTAATTGGAGATGCTATTGATGATTGTAAGAAGATTGCAGAAAAATTAGACGCTCCTGTTTGCAATGGTTATCAACATAATGACAGTTTTCCTGGAAGCCATCCTTTAGCAGTAGGACCTCTTGGATATAATGGTTCGAAGGCTGCAATGGAATTAATTTCAAAAGCTGACGTAGTATTAGCTTTGGGTACAAGATTAAATCCTTTTTCTACTTTACCTGGATATGGAATTGATTACTGGCCAAAGAATGCCTCAATAATACAAGTAGACATGAATCCTGACAGAATTGGTTTAACTAAGAAAGTTAGTGTTGGAATTTGCGGAGATGCAAAAATGGTATCTCAACAAATTTTTGAAAAACTTTCCTCTGATGCTGGTGATTTTGGTAGAGAGGATAGAAAAAACTTAATTCACAAAACAAAATCTGCATGGTTACAAACTTTAACAAGCTTAGATCATGAAGATGATGATCCAGGCACTGTATGGAACAAAGAAGCAAGGGAAAGAGATAAAGATAGAATGTCCCCAAGAAAAGCATGGCGAGCTATTCAAGCTGGGATGCCTCAAGATGCAATTATTTCTAGTGATATAGGAAATAATTGTGCAATTGGAAATGCCTATCCAACTTTTGAGAAAGCTAGAAAATATTTGGCACCTGGTTTATTTGGACCATGTGGTTATGGATTTCCCTCAATATTAGGAGCAAAAATTGGTTGCCCAGACACTCCAGTTATTGGTTTTGCTGGAGATGGTGCATTTGGCATAAGCATGAACGAAATGAGCTCTTGCGCTAGGGAGGAATGGCCAGCGATCACAATGGTAATTTTTAGAAATTATCAATGGGGAGCAGAAAAAAGAAATTCAATTCTTTGGTTTGATGATAATTTTGTTGGAACTGAACTAGATCCAGAATTGAGCTATGCTAAATTAGCAAATGCGTGTGGCTTAAAAGGAGTGGCAGTTAAAACAATGGAAGAAACAACAGCAGCCATAAAACAATCTTGTGAAGATCAAAAAAAAGGGATTACTACGTTTATTGAAATAATATTAAATCAAGAGCTTGGCGAGCCCTTTAGAAGAGATGCAATGAAGAAGCCTGTTGAAGTTGCTGGTGTTAATAAAAAGGATATGAAACCTCAAAAATCATTGATTTAATAAAGTCATTGGATCAAGTCTAGTTTGAAACCAATTTACCCTAAAATCTAAATGAGGACCTGTTGATCTTCCAGTTGAACCAACAGTTCCAATAATATCACCTTTCGTAATTTCATCACCTACCTGTACATATATATTTTCTAAGTGTGAATATATTGTTGAAATTCCATGACCATGGTCCATTATAATTGTACCACCGGTATAATATAAGTCATTTTCTGCCAGTGTAACTGTTCCAGTACCTGAAGATTTAATTTTAGTACCTTTTTTTGCAGCAATATCAATTCCATAATGTGGCCATTTTGGTTTTCCATTCAATATTCTTTGGCTACCATAAACGCCAGTGATCACCCCATTAACCGGCATTATAAATTGTTCTTTAAAAAAAACTAAATTTGAATTAATAGCTCTAGCTTCACCAATTTTATTATTTTCTGATTTAATTCTATCATATACTTCTTTTGGTGGTGTAACTTTATTCTCAGGTAGACCATCAATACGTTGAATTTTA
>CACBXQ010000011.1 GCA_902543245.1 uncultured Pelagibacteraceae bacterium
CTTGAGGCTTGCGTTGCTCTATTAAATTCACTTTTTTTAAAGCTAAAACCACCAGACATTGCATAAACTCTACCGTTATAAGGATTCATTACTACCACTGCTCCATTTACAAAGGGCATTTGCTTTAAATCATAATCATTATCTTTAATATTTTTTACATAAATAACATCACCAATTTTAAATATTTTGCTAAATTCTTTTTTTGTCCATGAAATATTTTTTAGGTTAATAAAACCAATCTTATTGTCTATAGTTTCAATCTCTGTTTCAAATTTGTTTATTTTTTTTACAATTGCTAGTTTCCAACCAATAGTGTTTTCTAAACTAATTTCTTTCAAATTTTTGGTCCAATCTTTATAATTTCTATTCATAATTGGTCCTCTCCAGCCTCTTCTTCTGTCATATTTTTCTAATCCATACCTTAGTGCTTCGGTTGCTTTATTTTGTAAGTAAAGATTCATAGGAGATTTAATTATTAGTCCTTTTTTGTAAACTCTGTCAAAACCAAATTCATTCAATACATTTTTTCTAATATCTTCCACGTAATATCTAGTGTCCTCCAAATATATTTTTTTTCTTTTTTGAAGTTTAATTTTATTGGTTATAAGATTTTCATAAGTTTTTTTATTTATATAATCATTGTCAAATAAATTTTTTAAAACTAGATTTCTTCTAAACTTTGCAAGTTTTTCATTTTTGTAAGGGTTATATTTGCTAGGTGCTTTAGGAAGAGCCGCTAATAATGCTGCTTCGTCGTATGATAAATCACTTATAGATTTATCAAAATATACCAAACTAGCTGAAGCCACTCCGTAAGATCCTTGCCCAAGGTAAATTTGATTCAAATAAAGTTCTAAAATTCTTTCCTTGCTTAAAACCCGCTCAATTCTAAATGCTAGTATAGCTTCTTTAATTTTTCTATTTAAACTAACTTCATTTGATAACAAAAAGTTTTTTGCTACCTGCTGTGTAATAGTAGATGCACCTTCTAGTCTTTTCGAGTTTATTATATTATTTATATTATTTAATACTGCTCTCATGACACCCTTTGCATCGACACCAGGATGAGAGAAAAAATTTTTGTCCTCTGAGGATAAAAAAGCATTAATTAGTTTTTCAGGAATTGCATCATATGGAACAAAGATTCTTTTTTCTTGAGAAAAATCTGAAATTAATTCACCATTTCCAGAATATACTTTGCTAGAGACCGACGGTTTATAATTTTTTAAAAATTTATAATCCGGTAATTCATTTGAAAATACCCATAAAATGCTAATTACTGATATGACAAGTAAAAAAGATACACTGATAAGTCCAATTATAAGCTTTTTTATTATGTTGTTCATTTTACTTTAAATACCTAATGAATTTGTTAAAGTTAAGGCATCTAAAATATAAAGAATTTAAAAAATGAAACAATTAATCAAAATAACATGGAAAAAAATTTATACATTGATGCTTCGCATCCAAATGAAACTAGAGTTGTTCTTAAATCCAATGAAAACATTGAAGATTACGAGTATGAAGCTAAAAAAAGCATATTAATTAAAAACAATATTTATCTTGGTAAAGTAAGCAGAGTAGAACCATCACTTCAAGCAGCATTTATAGACTTTGGAAGAGAAAGACATGGTTTCCTATCATTTAATGATATTCAATCCGATTATTATCAAATACCTCTAAGTGACAAAGAAAAGATAAAGGAAGAGGAAGAAGCAAGAAGATTAGACCTACTTAAAGAGAGTGAAAAGAAAGAAGAAGAGAATATAAATGATGAAAATTTTTCTAAGGATGAGCTATTTGAAAAAAAACAAGAAAATACTGACGAAAATAATGATAATGGAGTCAATAACAAAAAGCCATTTAAAAAATATAAAATACAAGAAGTAATCAAACCTAATCAGGTAATCTTAGTACAAGTTTTAAAAGATGAGAGAGGCTTGAAGGGAGCTGCACTATCTACTTTTATATCAATAGCTGGTAAATATATTGTCTTGATGCCAAACACTCCTAAAGGGGGCGGTATCTCAAGAAAAATATTTAATCCAGGTGATAGAAAAAAAATTAGATTAATACTTAATGAAATTAAGATACCTAAAGAAATGGGTTTAATAGTAAGAACTGCAGGATCAAACAAAACTAAAAATGAAATTAGTTATGACTTAGACAATTTATTAAAAGTATGGGACTCAATTAAAGAGAATGCGATGAATGCAATTGCACCAACTTTAATTCATCACGAGGATGATATTATTAAAAGAACCCTGAGGGATATTTATGATGATGAAACTAAAAATATAATAATTGAGGGAAATGAAGGATACATAAAAGCTAAAAATTTTATGAAAATAATAATGCCTAAAGATGTAAAAAAAATAAAAAAATACAGAGACAAAATTCCATTATTTTTTAAAGAAAAAATAGATCAAAAATTAAATGATATTTTTGAAACACAAGTAAAATTATCTTCTGGAGGTTATTTAGTTATTAATCCTACCGAGGCTCTTGTATCTATTGATGTTAACTCTGGTAAATCAATTAAACAAAAAAATATAGAAAGTACTGCTTTAAATACAAATCTTGAGGCAGCCGATGAAATTTCAAGACAAATAAAAATAAGAGATCTATCAGGGCTAATAATAATTGATTTTATTGATATGCAAAGTTATTCAAATAGAAGACAAATAGAGAGAAAACTTAAAGAAAAATGCAGAAATGACAGAGCCAGAATCCAAATTGGAAGAATTAGCAATTTTGGATTAATGGAAATGTCTAGACAAAGATTGAGAGAAAGCTCTGTAAGGTGGGAAATTAACCTGACAACTGAATCTTATTCATTAAAATTACTAAAAATGATTGAGCTAAAATCTATCAACAATAAAGCTAAAGAAATTCAGGCTTTAATTCCACCAAAAATACTAGAGTTTATTAATGAAAACTTCTTAGATGATGTAAAATACTTCGAAAAGAAAAATAAATTAAAAATTTCCTTTAGTGATGATAGTTCATATAATTTAATGGATCATTCAATTGTATTTTTATCGAAATCAAAAAAAATTATAGAAAAAAGTGAAGTAATCACAAAATTAAAAAAAATTGAACTAGATAAAAATGAAGATAATAATTTAAAGTCTAAAAAAACTAAATTTAAAAAACGTAAATTTTATAAAAAAAAAAAAATTAAATAATTCCTTTATTTGTAGTTGAGGGGTTGGCATAAATTGATTTGTTAATCCTACCAGCTAGAAAAGATTTTCTCCCACTAATTACTGCAAACTTCATGGCCTCTGCCATATTATAGGGTTTTTGAGCTTTAGCGATTGCTGTATTAATTAATACACCATCACATCCTAATTCCATAGCAATAGTTGCATCAGATGCTTGACCTATACCTGCGTCTACAATTAATGGTAATTTTGTCTGAAGTCTTAAAATTTGAATATTAATTTTATTTTGTATACCAAGACCAGAACCAATTGGCGCAGCTAAAGGCATAATTGCACAAGCGCCAACATTCTCTAACCTTTTAGCCATTAATGGATCATCTGTACAATAAACCATAACCTTAAATCCCTCTTTAGCTAAAACTTCCGTCGATTTTAAAGTTTCAAGCATATCTGGATACAAAGTTTTTTTATCACCTAGAACTTCTAACTTAACAAGTTTCCAACCTCCAATTTCTCTTGCCAACCTTAAGGTTCGTAAAGCATCCTCTGATGTAAAACATCCAGCAGTATTTGGAAGGTAGGTAATTTTTTTTGGATTTATATAATCCATCAACAAAGGTTTTTTTTTATCAGAAATATTAACTCTTCTGACTGCAACAGTAACAATTTCTGCACCAGAAAATTTAATAGCCTTGGCACATTCCAGCATTGATTTGTATTTACCTGTGCCTACGATCAATCTAGATTTAAATTTTTTTTTTGCAATTTTTAAGTAATCAGCAGTCAATTTTATCCTCCACCAATAAAATGTACAATCTCAATTTTATCATTTTTTTTTATTTTTATTTTGCTAATATTCTTTTTATCAATTATTTCCTGATTTAATTCAATCGCTACTTTCTTTATAGGGATTTTAAGTTTCTTTAAAAGTTTAGATAAAGCTTGATTTTTATCTATATTTGTATATTTACCATTTACTTTAATTTTTATTTTCTTCATAATGCGATACTTTTGAAATGAACAATATTATAATTATTAATGGACCAAATCTCAATCTTTTAGGTAGCAGAGAAGAGTCACAATACGGTACAGTTACATATGAAGAATTGAAAGATAAATGTGCAGATAAAGCTAAAGAAATAGGTGTTAACCTTGAATTTTTTCAATCTAATATTGAGGGTGAAATAGTAAATATAATTCAACAATCAATAAAAAAACATGATGGTATTATTATTAATGCTGCAGCTTTTACACATACTTCGGTAGCCATTAGAGATGCATTAAGTATTTTTAAAAAACCTATTATTGAGATGCATATATCAAATATTTATAAAAGAGAGGATTTTAGACAAAAATCATTAATTAGTGATATATCAACTGGTGGGATTTTTGGATTAGGAACTAATGGATATATTTTAGCCATAATTTCAATACAAAAATTAATTAATAATGAAAATTAATAAAAAAATTATAAAAGAGTTAACAGAATATTTAAATGAATTTAACTTAACAGAATTAGAATATTCTGACAAAGACTACAAAATTAAAGTTTCTAAAAATTCTTTACCTGGTAATTATTCAGTTGAAAAAGAAACTGCACAACATGCTAAAGTTGAAAATAAAATTTCTTCTCAAGGTAAAGAAGTGACTTCTCCTATAATTGGTACTGCTTACTTAGCTCCCGAGCCCGGTGGTAAAAAGTTTGTAGATTTAGGGAAAAAAATAAAAAAAGGTGATACTATAATAATTGTTGAAGCTATGAAGACTATGAATCACATTCCTTCACCCTTTGATGGAACTATAAAAGAAATTTGTGTTGAAGATGGCCAGCCAGTAGAATTCGGTCAAAAAATTGCAACTGTTGATTAATGTTTAAAAAAATTTTAATTGCAAACAGAGGTGAGATTGCAGTTAGAATTATTAGAGCTTGCAAGGAATGGGGAATTAAAACAGTTGCTGTTCATTCCGATGTAGATAAAGAAAGTATGCATGTAAGACTTGCTGATGAAAGTGTTTGTATAGGATCTCATCAGCCATCAAATAGTTATTTAAATATACCTGCGTTAATGTCAGCTATAGAATTGACTAATTCTAATGCAGTACATCCAGGCTATGGTTTTTTATCAGAAAATTCTAATTTCGCAAAAGTACTGGAAGATAATAATATTAAATTTATTGGTCCTTCTTCTAAATTAATTAAAAAAATGGGTGACAAAATTCAAGCAAAAAAAATTGCTAAGGAAAATGGATTAACAGTTATAGAAGGATCAGATGGAGGTGTAAGAAGTTATGATGAAGCATTAAAGATAAGTAAAAAAATTGGTTTTCCTATATTAATTAAAGCTGCAGCTGGAGGCGGAGGTAAAGGAATGAAAATTGTCAGAAATGTTAAAGATTTTAAAGATTTGTTTGCTATAGCCAAAAATGAAGCAAAAAAATATTTTGGTAATGATGAAGTTTATATAGAAAAATTTTTTGAAAATCCAAGACATATAGAAGTGCAAATATTATCAGGTAAAAATAGAACTGTTCATTTATATGAAAGAGATTGTTCAGTGCAACGTAGGCATCAAAAATTAATTGAGGAGTCACCAAGTCCAATACTAACAACTAATCTTAGAGAGGGATTATTTGAAAAAACAATAAATATGGTAAGTAAAATTGGTTATGAAGGTGCAGGGACTGTGGAATTTATTTATGAGAATAATAAATTTTATTTTTTAGAAATGAATACAAGAGTACAAGTTGAGCATCCAGTTTCTGAAATGATAACTGGAATAGATATTATTAAAGAGCAAATTTGGATTGCTTTTTCAGGAGAAACAGCTTTAAAACAGACAGATATAATTCCAAGGGGTCATGCAATTGAATGTAGAATTAACGCTGAAGATCCAAAAAAAAATTTTCAACCTTCTCCTGGTAGGATCACTATGTGTCATCAACCTTCTGGTTTTAGAACCAGAGTAGATGGAGCAATATATCAAGGATATAAAATAACACCTTATTATGACAGTATGGTATGTAAATTAATTTGTCATGGCAGAAATAGACAGGAAGCAATACAAAGAATGTTGAGATCCTTAGATGAATTTGTTTTAGAAGGAATTACGACAACAATTGATTTACATAAAAAAATATTACATCACGACAAATTTATTAAATCAGATTTTAATGTAGGTTGGTTAGATAATGAAAAAATTATTTAGATGCACTCAATTATCCATAAATCATAAACTGGATGATCAAAAGGATTTATTGATGGACTTGAGGCAAAAGACCATCCATTGAAAACAAATACTTCATCATTGCCTGATTTATTCAAATCTATAACTTGAAGATATGCTGTAATTTCTGGATCATCGTCAAATTCAGAATTTTTACATTTTAAAGCTTTAATTTGTAAATTTTTATATATGATAGTATCTCCAATTTTGAACTCTAACTCAGTATTTTTAGAACTTACTTTATCTAAAACTTTAAGTTTAATTAAACCTATAGAATTTGCGATAGAATAATTAATAGATAAAAAAATAAGAAAAAAAATTAAAATTAAGAAATAAATCTTACTTTTTCCAGGATTTATATTTTTTATTTTCTTCATCATTTTTTCTATTTGGATGATATGATTCTGTAGTACCCGTCATGTTATTTTGATGAGGTTTTTGCCATGAATATTTTTCAAATTTATGAAGATTTTCTAATCTATTTTTTGTAAAATGTATCCACGAATACCATTCATTCGGTATTTTAGATGCATCAATTTCTCCATTGTAAATAACCCATCTCTTTCCATTTCTGCTTTCATAATATTTATTTCCAAATTCATCGCTTCCTTTAATTTTTCCAAAAATTAAAGTGTAGATCCTCGTGCCAAGTGTCTGTTGATTCCACCAGGTAAAAATTTGTTTTATAAATGTCAACATAAAATTTTATTTATTATTTCAATTTAAAATTGTAAAAATTAAATTAGACTAAAGTTTTAATTTGTATATATATTAATTAAGTTAAGACTCAAAAATAAATTTTATATAGGACTAAAATGGCCAAATATTTAGTAGAAACATATTATACGTGTAGTTTTAGGGTTAATCACTATTTAGACGATATAAATGATAAAGAATTATCAAATTTAGAAAAAAGAGATGATGGAAAATTCGAAGTTCTAGACATTAAGTTAGACAATAGAAAGACTAAAAACTTAAGTTCTAATGGCAAAAATAATAAAAATACCAATGTGGAAAATAATCAAAAAATTAATGATATTATTTCTGATCAAATCAAAGAAAAGAAAACAAATGGTTTTGTTAAGAAATTAAGTGAAACAGTTAATAAACGATTTAGCATGCCAGATAGAAGAAAAGGATATATACAAAAGGCCACAATTGGTGATCATAAAATATATTTACATACAGGTGAATATGAAGATGGTAAAATTGGAGAAATATTTATTGATACTAGCAAGGAAGGAGAGCTAGTTAAAGCTTTAATGAATAATTTTGCAATTGCAATTTCATTAGGACTACAATATGGAGTGCCACTAGACGAATATGTGAGCGCCTATGTTGACACTAAATTTGAACCATCAGGCAAGGTATTTGGTAATGACAGAATTCTAAGTGCTTCCTCAATGCTTGATTATATATTTAGAGAATTAGCAATATCTTATTTAAATAGAGAGGATTTAGCTCATACTCCTACTATTGGAGGAAATTCAGAAAAAAAACTTAATGATAATGAAGATCCAACTGATGATAATAATCAATTTTTAAAAATCGTAAAAGATATTACCAGCAAAGGATTTGTAAGAAATAATTATAATAAAAACCTAATTGATCTCTCTGACATAAAAATAAATTTAAAGGGAAAAAAATAATTACTTATTTTTTTTTAATTCAATGTTAAGCTCTTTTAATTGATTTTTGCTTACTTGTGATGGAGCATTCATCATTAAATCCTGGGCATTCTGATTCATTGGAAACATTGTCACTTCTCTGATATTTTTTTCGTTTGCAAGCAACATTACTATACGATCTATACCAGGCGCAATTCCTCCATGAGGTGGTGCTCCATAACTAAGTGCATTGATCATTCCACTAAATTTTTCATCTACATCTCTTTTAGAATATCCAGATATTTTAAATAACTTATACATTAGTTCTGGAATATGATTTCTAATCGCGCCAGAAGAAAGTTCTATACCATTACAAACAATGTCATATTGAAAAGCTTTAATTTTTAAAGGATCATTTAAATCTAATTTGTTTAAATCACCTTGTGGCATTGAAAAAGGATTATGACTAAATTTAATATTTTTTTCATTTTCATCAAATTCAAACATTGGATAATCTACAACCCAACAGAAAGCAAATTTTTCTTTTTCAAGCAAATCCAGGTCATTACAAATTTTATCTCGAGCTAAAGAAGTAATTTTTTCAACTTCATTTTTTTTTCCACAGGCAAAAAATATACTATCCCCTACTTCTGCATTTGTTAATTTCATAATTTCAAGTAAAGACTCCTCTGAAAAGAACTTGCCAACAGGTCCCTTACCAATAATTTTTTCTTTTTTTTCAAAAGTAAAGTAGGCTAAACCACCTGAACCTTTCTCTTTAGCCCATTTGTCTATATTGTCAAAAAAGCTTCTTGGTCTATCTTTAGTATTTTTTGTAACAATACATCTTACTAATGATCCAGATTTTACAAATTTTTTAAATATTTCGAATTTTACATCGTCTCTTAAAAAAATCTCAGTAATATCTTCAATTAATAGAGGGTTTCTCAAGTCAGGTTTGTCTGAACCATACTTCAACATAGCTTCTTCATATGGAATTCTTGGAAATTTTTCATTAAGTAAAGATTTAGATGAAAATTTAGTGAAAATTTTCGTAAGCAGTTTTTCAACAACATCAAATACATCTTCTTGGGTAACAAATGACATTTCAATATCAAGTTGATAAAATTCTCCAGGACTTCTATCAGATCTGGCATCTTCATCTCTAAAACATGGAGCGATCTGAAAATACTTATCAAAACCTGAAATCATAATTAGTTGTTTAAATTGTTGTGGTGCTTGAGGTAAGGCATAAAATTTTCCAGGGTTCAATCGACTTGGTACTAAAAAGTCACGAGCACCTTCAGGACTTGATGAAGTTAAAATTGGTGTTTGAAATTCTAAAAAATCTAATTTCGACATTTCATTTCTGATGAAAGAAATTACTTTAGATCTTAAAATCATATTTTCGTGAATTTTTTTTCTTCTTAAGTCTAAAAATCTATATTTAAGTCTAATTTCTTCAGAGTATTCTTGGTCAGTAAATACTGGAAGTGGAAGTTCATTACAAACACCAATTACATCAAAGGATAAAATTTTTACTTCTATAGATCCAGTATTTAATTCTTTATTAATAGTTTCAGAACTTCTTTTTTTTACCAATCCATTAACTGTTATCACTGTCTCAAGTTGTAGTTTTTCAAGTTTTCCAAAAAAAGAATTATCTTTATCAATAATACATTGGGTAATTCCATAATGATCCCTAATGTCAACAAATAATAAATTCCCATGGTCCCGTTTCTTATTTATCCATCCAGATAATATTACATTTGAACCATCTTCTTTTGCTGTTAATTGATTACAATTATGTGTTCGATACTTTTTCATCTATTTTTTTAATACTTCTTTAATTATTTTTAAATCAATAGGTCTTTTCTTTTTAAGACTTGTTTGATCAATTTTATTAATAAATTCATATATTTTTTCGTAAGATCTATCAATATTTTTAATTATATATTCAATATATTTTTTTTTAATTTGAAGTTGTTTATCAGAAAAATTTTTTATCAATATTGCATAAATCAAGTCATCATCTGGGTTGTTGATTTTCGCAAAGATACAATTGTTTAGCCTTGATATTAAGTCTTTTAATTTAATATTCATTTGATTAATGGGAGTTATTGAATTAATTAAGATAAATTTATTATCTCTATCGACAACATTTATTAAGCTATACATATTTTTTTCATGAATATTTTCATCAAAATTTTCAATTATCAAATTTTGATGAGTTTTAAATTCTGTTAAAAAATTATCATTTAAATTCTTTGCATCAATTTTATTAGCACCAAATTTTTTTTGAAAAATCACACTTAAGTGTGATTTACCACTGTATTTCTCACCATAAATATTTAAAATGTTTTTTCCCCAATTTGGCCAATTAAGAACTAAATTGAATGCAAAAAAATTACTCTCAGATACAAAAAAATCATCAATATTATAATTTTTTAAATTTTTAAATTTGAATAATAGTTGTTTTGATTCTTTCATTTGATGATCCAGTTTTGGTTTTCTTTCTTAAAGAAAAATCCATATTTATTTGCTTCATCAAAAAAAGTTTTGGGTGATCCGTTAAAGATCAACTTGTAGGAAATGTATTTATTATCAAACATAGATATTTTAGATGAAGATACTAAATCAAAAGAATCAAGAAATTTTTCAAATGTTTTAATTCTTTGATATTCTTTAGAGTCAATTGATATACTCAGTGGAAGCTTTATTGAAGTATTTATTGTGTTATAGCTTTTCCATATATCTTCAAATTTTATTTGAAGATTATCTATAATTTTGTTTAAATCATTCTTATTGTTAAAATCTAAATTTTCAAAAGTAAAATTTACTATTTCATAATTATTATTAATATTAATTTTAGATAAAATTTGGATTTTCTGATTACTTTCATTTATGATTAAAATAATATTGTTGTTAATATTATATTTATTAATAATTTCTTTAAAATCAAAACTTTCTATATTAGAAAAATTCTTTATTATTATTTGTCTATCTTCTATTTCATCAGTTGGAAGTATGTAATTTATTAAGTTGTGATTATTGATTCTGTTGTTCCAATTTATATATATTTGGTTATTGTTAAAAAATTCAATACCACTTTTATTTTTCTCTATTAAGACAGGAATAAAAAGTAAATCAATTTTTTTTGGTATTGAAGGAAATATATTATTTTTCTCAAAATAATTTAAGGTATTAGCTTTATTAAAATTAACCGTAAAATTTGCTGAATAATTATTATCAATAAAACTTTCATTTTTTATAACAAAAGAGTCAATTAATCTTTTAATTGTATAAAGACTCATATTTTGAATTTTTTTTTTATCAGATGAGTTCAACAATATTAAAATTAATTGATCAAACGCTGCTTTAAATGCTTTATCAAATACGTCTTCTTTTTTAAAATTTTTGCTAAAATTTTCAGAAATTATAATATTTTCTATGTTGTAATTTGATGCATTTGTTTTTTTAGCTACTGATAAATTTAGTGCTATTATAAAAAGAGTTAATATTATATAAAATATTTGCTTTTTGATGATTTGAATTTTATGAAACATAATTAATAATAATGAATAAAGGTAAATTTACATACGAAAAAAGTGGCGTTAATATTGCTCTGGCTGATAAATTTGTTAAATTTATATCTAAAAATAGCTCAAAAAATAAGTTAAATAAAAATATTGGTAGTTTTGGATCAATATCGAGTATCCCAAAAAGTATTAAAAACCCGAAAATTGTTGCAAGTACTGATGGTGTTGGCACAAAAATAGAAATTGCAAATATTTTAAATAAATACGACACTATAGGAATAGACCTTGTTGCAATGTGTGTTAATGATTTAATTGTTCAAGGCGCGAAACCTCTTTTATTTTTAGATTATATATCAATTAATAAAATAGATCTTTCTAAAATGAAATCCTTGCTTAAAGGAATAATAAAAGGCTGTCAGATTGCTAATTGTGAATTGGTTGGTGGAGAAACAGCTGAAATGCCAGGAACTTATGAAGTTGGAAAATTTGATATAGCAGGTTTCTCTGTGGGAATTGTTGATAAAAAAAAAATATTAAACAAGAAAAAAATTAAAAAAAATAACTTAATAATTGCAATCCCTTCAAGTGGACTTCATTCGAATGGATATTCTCTGGTTCGTAATATTTTAAAAATAAAAAAAATTAATATTATAAAAAATAAATTCTTAAAAAAAGAACTAATAATTCCTACAAAAATTTATGTGCCTGAGATTGAGAAGTTGTTAAAAAAAAATTATCTAAATGGATGCGCAAATATTACTGGAGGTGGATTAATTGATAATATAGAAAGAATTATTCCAGAAACACTATCAGCAGAAATAGATTTGAAAAAAATTAGAGTAAGTAAAATATTTAAATGGTTAAAAAATAATAATATAAGTGAAAGAGAAATGATAAAAACTTTTAATTGTGGTGTGGGTTTTTGTTTAATTATCAAGGCTGAAAATTTAAAAAGAATTCAAAGTTATTTTTCTAAAAAATTTAAACCTTATGTAATTGGAAAAATTATTACTCATAACAAAAAAACTAAGATAAATGGTAAAATTTCCTGGAAATAATAAAATTAATTTAGCTATTTTTATTTCTGGAAGAGGAACAAATTTCAAATCAATTTTTAATTTTTCTAAAAAAAAAAATTCAATATTAAAAATCAATCTTGTAATATCAGATAATAAATATGCTAAAGGTCTAGAATTTTCTAAAAAAAAAAAAATTTCTACAAAAGTTATAAAATTTGTTAAAAAAAGAGATGCTGAAAATAAAATATTAAAACTGATTAAATCTAATAAAATAGATTTGATATGTTTAGCGGGGTTTATGAAAATTTTATCTGAAGATTTTTTAGAAAAATGTAATCTAAAAATATTAAATATCCACCCTTCTCTCCTTCCAAAATATAAAGGATTGAATACACACATGAGAGTTTTAAAAAATAAAGATAAATTTTCTGGTTGTACTGTTCATTTGGTTAATAAAAACCTAGACGCTGGTAAAATTATTTTACAAAGAAAGGTTAAAGTTAATAAAAATGATACAATTAAATCTTTAGAAAAAAAAATTTTAAAGATAGAAAATAAAATTTATCCTTTAGCAATAATGAAAACTGTAAAATCTATTTTTTAAAAAAAAAATCTATCTCTATTCTTGCATTATCAG
Organism: uncultured Pelagibacteraceae bacterium; assembly: GCA_902543245.1. Lineage (GTDB taxonomy): Bacteria > Pseudomonadota > Alphaproteobacteria > Pelagibacterales > Pelagibacteraceae > Pelagibacter. The sequence goes on from CACBXQ010000011.1 coordinate 13,194, forward strand.
TGCTATCAGAACCATGAACAGAATTCTTATCAATTGAAATACCATATTTTTTTCTTAATGTTCCATCTCTTGCCTCCGAAGGATTAGTAGCTCCCATTAGCTCCCTATTGGCGATTACCGCGTTTTCTTTCTCCAAAACCATCACTATAATTGGTCCTGATGACAAATAATCGCATAAGTCATTATAAAAAGGTTTTGATTGATGCACTAAATAGAATTTTTCTGCTTCAGATTTTTCAAGATGTACTTTTTTTTCTTCTTTGATCTTGAATCCATTTTTTTTAAATTCATTTTTTATTTCCTCTGATAAATTTCTTTCTACAGCATCAGGTTTTATAATTGATAGGGTTTGTTCATAATTACTCATAATTATCCTCCACAAGTTTATTTAATAGTCTTACTCCATAGCCTGTAGCACCACTAGAGTTTAAAGCTCCTGCATATTTAGAAAAAGCCATACCTGCTATATCAAGGTGTGCCCAAGGTGTTTTATTTATAATAAATCTTTGCAGAAATTGAGCTGCAGTGATTGATCCAGCTCCACCTACATAATTAATATTTTGCATATCTGCATTTTTTGAATTCATTAATTTATCAAAATTTTTATGTAATGGTAATCTCCATACTTTTTCTTTAACTTTTTTACCTGCTTCATAAATCTGTTTAGATAATTTGTCATCATTTGAAAAAAGTCCTGCATATTCAGATCCTAGTGAAACAATTATAGCACCTGTCAAAGTTGCCAAGTCAATGATAAAACTTGGCTTGAATTTTTTTTCAGTAAAAGTTAAAGCATCTGCTAATACTAACCTTCCTTCTGCATCTGTATTTAAAACTTCAATTGTTTTTCCGCTGTAAGATTTAACTATATCCCCAGGTCTTTGTGCATTTCCTCCTGGCATATTCTCAACAAGCCCTACAACGCCTACTGCATTTATTTTTGCTTTTCTTAGGGCAAAATTTTTCATTAGGCCCACGACTACTGCTGAACCAGCCATATCATAAGTCATATCTTCCATAAATTTTGCAGGTTTCAATGAAATTCCCCCTGTATCAAAACAAACACCTTTTCCTACAAAAGCCAATGGTTTAGATTTTGATTTTTTTCCATTCCATTCCATTGTCACTAAATAGGATCCTCTAATGCTGCCTTGTCCAACACCTAATAAAGCATTACATCCTAATTTTTTTAATTTTTTTTCATCATATATGGTTACTTTTAATCCAATTTTTTTTAAACCAGATAGTCTTTTAGCATATTCATCTGGATGCAAAATATTTCCAGGTTCAGAAACTAAATCTTTAGTAAAATTAACTCCATTAAGTAAAGCATTCAATTTTTTTTTGGTTTCTTGATTAGTTTTATTTTTTTGTATTAAAATATTAAAATTTATAATCTTATTATTTTTTTTTGATTTATATAAATCAAACTCATAAGATTTAAGTTCTGCACCATGTAAAAATGACTCAAATTCTATTTTATTAATTACAGAGGAAAAATTTGATCCAAATATTAATACATTATTAACATCGTTATTTTTTACATAATCATAAAATTTTGCACCTATTTTTTCAGATTGAAAGAAATCATTTTTTTTAACTAATAAAATAATTATTATCTTCTGATCGAAATCTAAATTTAATGCAGATATTTTATTTTCTTTCGCTTTTATGCTATTTTTCAAAAAACTTATGATTTTAAGGTTTATTTTATCATCAAAAATCCCTTTAAAATCGGAAATTTTTGACTCCTTTGTAAGAAAAATAGCTTTATTTTTTAAAGAATTTTTTTTGGTGTTTAAATATTTTATTTTTAAAGACATTGAATATAAATATAGTAAAAGTTGAAAAAGATATAAATACAAAGTTATTATATTTCAATGAAAAAATTAATATTTTGGAAATTTTTTAAAGATTTTACACTATTCTTTATTACTGTTTCTTTGAGTATTTCCTTAATAATTTGGGTGATACAGGCAGTAAACTATCTTGATATGGTCAGTGATGATGGTCATTCATTTAAAATTTACTTCCTATATACCCTGTTAAGCCTTCCCAAAATATTTTCCAAAGTTTTGCCATTCGTTTTTTTTATCTCACTTTTTTATATAATTTTAAAATATGAGAGAAATAATGAGTTAATAATATTTTGGATGTCTGGAATTCACAAATCTAATTTTGTGAATACTATTATAAAATTTACTTTCTTATATTTAATAATACAATTTTTACTGACTTTATTAGTAGTTCCTAAATCACTTAATTCTGCAAGGACATATATTAAATCTTCAGATGTTAATGTTCTCTCATCTCTTGTTAGAGAAAGAAAATTTATAGATTCTGTAAAGAATCTTACAATTTTTGTAGAAGAAAAAAGTACTAATGGTTTAATGAAAAATATTTTTTTAAAAGAAAAAATTGGAAAAAATAAATCGCAAATAATTTATTCTAAAAAAGGAAAATTTGATGATAATGATAAAGATTTCTTAATTTTATTTGATGGAGAAGTATTAAATCAAAATACTGAAAGTATAAGTAATTTTAGCTTTAAAGAAACAGAAATAAATTTAAATAGATTTAGTACTCAACAGATAACTGATTTTAAAATTCAAGAAAACTCATCAAGCAACCTGATGCAATGTTTTTTACATCTTGTGAAATATAATAATTTAATTACAGACAAAATAAGAAGAGAAAATAACCTTCAGGAAAACTGTAAATGGGAAAATTTTCAAAGAATTAATCAAGAATTAATTAAAAGATTTGTTTTACCTTTTTACTTACCTATACTTTCTTTAATCGCTTGTTTATTAATTACTAAATCAAAAGATGAATTTAAATTTAATAAATTTACATACCTATTATTTCTTCTGGGAATTACAATTATAATTATGTCTGAGCTATCTATTAAGTACGCATCAGAAAATTACTTGCATAATTTTTTTCTAATTTCATTACCAATATTAATGTTTTTAGTTATTTACAGCTATTTTATATTTAAAACAAAAATTCCAAAAATAACTTAAATGATATTAACCTACAAAAAATATATCTTAAAAGAATTCGTCAAAAGTTTAATGAAAATTCTTGCAGTTTTCTTTTTTTTAATTGTAATTAGTAATCTTTTTGAAGAATTATCATTTGTTGAAAAATTAAATTTAAATCCGGTTTATCCATTATTTCTTTCAGTTCTCAATGCTCCTTCTGTTATATTTGATATTCTTCCATTTATTTTTTTAATATCTACACAATTTTTTTTTATTAACTTGGCTGAAAAGGATGAGTTTAACATATTTAAACTTAATGGATTAACAAATTTTAAAATTTTAAATTTAGTAACTTTTTTTTCCTTTATAATTGGAATACTGGCTATTTTATTTTTTTATACTTTTTCCTCTAGTTTGAAAAATCACTACCTAGAAACTAAAAATAATCTAACAACCGATAAAAAATATTTAGCTGTAATTACTGATAATGGTTTATGGATCAAAGATGAAATTGATGGAATAATCAGTATAACTAATGCAGATAAAATAAATAATAATTTTTTAAATGATGTATCAATTGTTCAATTTGATAAAGATTTTAATTTGATCAAAACTATTATTTGTGACAAAATTAATATTGAAAATAAAGAATGGAAGATTGAAAATGCAGTTATTAACCAAAATAATACCAAGCAAATTTTAAAAAATTTAACAATTAAAAGTAATTTTGATGAAAGAAAAATTAATAATTTATTTTCTAATCTATCATCATTTTCTTTCTGGGAATTGGAAAAAATTAAAAGAGATTATCAAGCTCTAGGCTATTCTACTAGAGAAGTTATAGTTTATAAAAATAAAATCTATTCTGTGCCAATCTATTTAGCTATAATGACACTGTTATCAGGTATTATAATGTTTAATTCTAAATATAAAAAAAGTAAGATATTGAATATAATTATTGGCATATTTATATCTGTCCTAATTTATTATGTAAGTTATTTCTCTAATTTGTTAGGCACAAATAATAAAATACCAATAATTTTATCAATATGGTTACCTTTAACAATAATAGGTTTGTTTTGCTTGATAGGTTTGGTAAGGATAAATGATAAATAAATTAAATATCTTTCTAATATTTTTTTTTATAAGCATTACTTTCGTAAAATCGATTATTGCTGAGGAACTTTTTTTTGATAGCCCAGAAATTTTAGTCCTTGAAAATGGAAATTTATTAAAATCTCCAAAAGGAGGTAAAGTAACCACTGACAGCAATATAATTATTTTTGGGGATAAATTTGAGTTTAATAAAATTTCTTCAATATTGACAACAACAGGTAATGTTAGAGTTTTTAATAATAATAATAATACTGAAACAAAATCAGATAATTTAGTGTATGACAAAAATGAAGAGATCTTAACTGCATTTGGAAACGTAAGTATTTTAGATAAAAATAAAAATATATTATTAGAAGCTGATAAATCTGTTTATTTTAAAAAAAGCGATATTTTCAAAGCATATGATAACGTTACAATAAAAGATATGACTAATCAGATAATTTTAGAGACTAATGAAATTATTTATGAGAGGAAAAAAGAAAAAATAACATCAATAAATGACACAAAAATTTTTGTAAAAAATGAATACAACATTGATACGAGTGATATTACCTTTTTAATTAAAGATGACCAAGTTTTTGCAAATACTTTAACTACTCTGAAGGATATCAATAATAATATCTATAGTGCTGATAATTTTAGATATTATTTAAATAAAAAAATATTTAGAGGAAAGAAACTTAAGATTCTTACAAAAGAAAATGACGAATACTACTTTGAAGATGGTGTTGTTGATTTAGTTTCTAAAGAAGTTGTTGGAAAAGATTTAAAAGCTTATTTTAACAAACAATTTTCAAATAATGATCTGAACACTGGTTTAAATGAGCCAAGACTTAAAGGAAATTCAGGATTTTCTGATGAGGACAAAACTATTGTAAAAAAAGGTGCATTTACAGTGTGTAAAAGCAGAGGTGATAAATGTCCACCTTGGGTTATAGAAGCAAGAGAAATTAAACATGATAAAAATAAAAAAATAGTTTATTACAAGGATGCATGGTTAAAACTTTATAATATTCCAGTTACTTATTATCCAAGATTTTTTCATCCAGATCCAACTGTTGAACGACAAACTGGATTTCTTAAACCTAGCACTAATCAATCGAAAGAGCTTGGTTCCTCCATTTATTTACCGTATTTTTATGTTCTATCTGATAGCCAAGATTTAACTTTTAAACCTAGATTTTTTGAAGATGATAAGAGTATTCTACAAACAGAATTTAGAAATGTATCAAAAAATACTTATTCAATAGCTGACTTTAGTTTCTCAAGTGGTCATAAATCTTACGGGACAGATGATAAAGCTAGTAGAAGTCATTTATTTGCTAAGTCAGTAATAGATCTTAATAGCAAGCATTATGATAAAAGTAAATTGAATATTAATTTTGAAAAAACTACTAATGATACATATTTAAAACTATTTAAATTAGAATCGCCTTTATTAATTGATAGAGATTTAAGTACAACAACTTCTAATTTAATATTTACTGCCAATAAAAATGATTTAGATATTCAATCTTCAATTTCTATTTATGAAAAATTAAGTGGCTCAAATAGTGATAGATATGAATTTATCTTGCCAGATTATAGTTTAAGCAAAAGTATTGATACAGATGATTACCCAGGATTTTTAGAATTTTACTCAAGTGGTTCACATAATATTTTTGATACAAATAAATCTGAAACAAGAGTTATTAATGATTTAAATTATGCTTCAGAGTCTCTAATATTAGACAATGGGATTAAAAACGATTACGATATATTTTTTAAAAACTCAAATGCAATAGGTAAAAATTCATCAACATTTGAATCCTCTTTAGATCAAGAATTTCTTACAACTTTTTTATATAAATCAACATTTCCACTTAAAAAAAATGGTATTTCATTTGATGATTATCTTATACCTAAAGCCATCTTTAGATATAGTCCAAACGGAATGAATGAAAAAACTAATGCTGGTTTAGACATTGGAAATATATTTGCAAATAATAGAATTGGAAGCTCAGATACTTTTGAGAGTGGTAAATCTTTAACAATTGGATTTGAATATAATAAAGAAAAAAAATCTGATCAATCAAAAGTTTTAAGTGCTCAATTAGGTACTATTTATAGATTAAATGCAGAAGAAAATTTAGGTTCAGACAATTCAATGAATAAAAAAAATTCAGACATAGTTGGTAATATAAATTTAGAACCTATTGATGATAATTATATAGATTATAATTTTGCAATGAATAATAATTTAAATACTTTTAATTCACACTCAATAAGCCTCCAAACATCTGTGAATAATTTTGTTACAAAATGGGATTACATAGAAAATTTTGTAGGTACCAACACAATTCATAAAATTAGTTTTGATGGAGGTTATGAATTTGATGATTTTAGAAGAATAGGCTTTTCTACAAGTAGAAATAAAAATATTAATTTTACTGAATATTATAATGCTTACTATCAATATCAAAATGACTGTTTGACTGCTAAAATTGCATATAATAAATCTTTTTATGAAGATAGAGATATAAAACCCAATGAAACTTTATTTTTATCATTATCAATCATTCCTTTAGGAGGTTATGACAGTAGGAATTTGCTTGGGGGATATTAATGTATAAAAAGATTGTAGTAATTTTATTATTATTAATATTTTTCAAAGAACCAATACAATCATCTGAGAATTTTATAGTTTTGAAAGTAAATAATAATGTTATTACAAAAATTGATGTTGATAATGAATACAACTATTTAATTGCTTTAAATAATAATTTAAAAAAATTAGATAAAGAAAAACTTTACAAATTATCTAAAGACTCAATTATAAGAGAAAAAATTAAAAAAGATGAAATAGAGAAATATATAGGTACTGATGATTTTGATAATGAAAATTTTGAGACTATATTTAAAAATTTTTATAATAATTTGGGACTTAACAATGAAAAAGATTTTGAAAAATATTTATCAAATTACAATTTAAGTTTTAGTGATGTGAAGCAAAAAATTTTTATTGAAATTTCGTGGAATAATTTAATTTATAATAAGTTTATAGATCAAATACAAATAAACAAAAATTTAATAAAGAAACAAATTGAAGCAAAAAAAAAACAAAACAAAAGTATTACAAATTATTTACTTTCTGAAATATTATTTGAAGTAAATGATAATGAAAATTATGAGGATAAAATAAGTGAGATTCTCGAAAATATTAAAGATATAGGCTTTGAAGCTACAGCAAATATATATAGTATTGCTGATAGTGCTAAATTAGGAGGAAAATTAGGCTGGATTGATGGTGATCAAGTATCAAAAAATATTATTCAAGATTTAAAAATTCTAAATCAAGGTGATTTAACAAAACCAATAAGTGTCCCTGGTGGATTTTTAATATTAAAATTAAATGATAAAAAAGAGATTAAAGCAAAAGTTAATTTTGATGTTAAAATAGAAACTCAAAAAGCAATGCAATATCAAACTAATAAACAGCTTGATAAATTTTCAAAAGTTTATTTTAGCCGAATTAAAAAAAATTCCTTTATAAGTGAGTAAAAAACCAATTATAATTATATCAGGAGAGCCTTACAGTATTTTTTATGAGATACTTTTTAAAGTCTATAAATCTAATTTTCTTAAAAATTACAAATATCCAATTATTATCATAGGTTCTAAAAAAATAATGGAAAATCAGATGCGCTTGATGAAATACGATATTGAAATTAATTTAATAAATAAAAATAAAATTTTATCTAGTAAAATTTTAAAGAAAAAAATTAATTTAATTAATGTCGATTCAAAACTAAATAAAGCTATCAGTAAAATAACAAATAAATCAAATGAGTATATAAAAAAATGTTTTGATATTGGTTTAGAATTAATGAAAAAAGAAATTGGTTATGGTATTATTAATGGACCTATTTCAAAAAAACATTTTCTTAACAAAAAATACAGTGGCATAACGGAATATATTTCTAAAAAAACAGGTATGGCAGGAAAGGAAGTAATGCTAATTTATAACAAAAAATTATCAGTTGTACCTATAACAACTCACATCCCATTAAAAAATGTGCCAAAACAAATATCAATAAATAAAATTGTAAAAAAAGTTGAGACAATTAATAATTTTTATATTGAGAAAATGGCAAAAAAGCCACGCTTTGCAATTACTGGATTAAATCCACATTGTGAGACAACATCTTTTTTTAGTGAAGAAAAAAAAATAATTGTTCCCTCTATAAATAAATTAAAAAGAAAAAGAATTAAAATATTTGGACCTATTTCAGCTGATACAGCTTTTTTAAAATCTAATATTAAAAAATATGATGTGATAGTTGGAATGTATCATGATCAAGTTTTAACTCCTATAAAAGCTATTTACGAATTTGATGCTATAAATATTACTACAGGTTTAAAATTTATAAGAATTTCTCCAGACCACGGCACAAATAATGAAATGCTTGGAAAAAATTTATCAGATGAATTAAGTTTAAAAAAATCTTTAAGTTTTTTCAATAAAATAAATGAGAGTTAAACCAAAAAAAAGTTTAGGCCAAAATTTTTTAGTTAATTCTGAGATTATTGATAAAATTATAAAATGTGGGCTTTTAGATAATAACGATAATGTCCTTGAGGTTGGACCTGGAACAGGAAATTTATCCAAAGAAATAATTTTGAAAAAGCCGAAAAATTTTTTTGTTATAGAAAAAGATGAAAACCTTTGTAATTTGCTTGAAGAAAAATTCAATGGCTCTCTAAGTGTTTATAACGATGACATTCTTAATTTTAAATTAAATAAGCTTAATTACTCAAACTTAGTTATATTTGGCAATTTACCATATAATGTATCTACTCAAATTCTTATCAATTGGATTTTGCACGAATACAACTTTACAAAAATCAAAAAGCTAGTGTTAATGTTTCAAAAAGAAGTTGCTGATAGAATTTTAGGCAAAATAAATGAAAAAAATTATGGTAGATTATCTATAATTTCAAATTGGAAACTTAAAATTAAGAAAGAGTTTGATATTGACGCATCAGCCTTTTTTCCAAAACCAAAAGTTACAAGTACCTTATTATCTATGGTTCCAAAAAATAATTATTTCAAAATAACTAATCCACAAAAATTGGAAGAAATAACCTCTATTTTTTTTAATCAAAGACGTAAAATGATTAAGAAACCTTTAAATAAAATCTTTAATAATAGTGAAAGAGTTATAAAAAAATTAAATATTGATACAAATCTTAGACCTCAGAATTTAAGGCCAGAAATTTATTTTGAGCTAGCAGAAATACTAAACAAATCAGTTAGTTAATTTTTTTACATGCTTCTTAATAGAAACCTTATTAAAAATTATCTTTTTGTTTGTTAATTTTGAATGAATAGCTTTTGTGATTTTTGATAAACAATTTTCTAATTTATTGTTGATTACTACATAATTATACTTTCTCCAATGAACTACATCTTTTTCAAATAGCTTCATTCTTTCACCAACAATTAATTTATCCTTCATATCTCTATTTGATAATCTTTGAAAAAGTACTTTTTTACTTGGTGGTAAAATAAATATAGTAAGCAGTTCAAAGTTTAATTTTTTTCTTTTTATTTTTTCAGTTCCTTGCCAATCAATATCAAATAGAACATTTTTGCCTTTTTTAAGTTCTTGAATTACTCTTTTTTTTGATGTTCCATAATAATTGTTAAATACTTTCGCATATTCTAATAAAGATTTTTTTTTAATTAATGCTCTAAAATTTTTTTGACTAACAAAAAAATAATCTCTTTTATTTTTTTCATTTACTCTAGGTTTTCTTGTTGTATATGATATTGAAACGGAATTATTTTTGTTTTTTGATAGTAGTTTTACTAGTGTAGTTTTACCTGCGCCTGACGGGGATGATAGTACAATCATAATCCCATCTTTTCTTAAGGACATTAAAAAATTTAATTGCTTTTACTTTCTATAAATTTGATAGCATCACCTACAGTAAGTATCTTCTCTGCTTCGCTATCTGAAATTTCAGAACCAAATTCTTCTTCAAATGCCATCACTAATTCTACTGTGTCCAAGCTATCTGCTCCTAAGTCATCAATAAAACTAGCTTCATCTGTAACCTTTGCTTCTTCTATTCCTAAGTGATCTGCAACTATTTTTTTTACTTTTGTTGAAACATTATCTGACATATTTTTTAAGTTAATATTAAATTGTTATTAGATTATTAATCAACTTTGTCAAGACATATACATGCCTCCATTTACATGTATTGTTTCTCCAGTGATATAATCTGCCTCATCAGAGCTTAAGAATTTAACAGAATTAGCCACATCCATTGGCAGTCCAAACCTATCCATCGGTATTTTTGCCTTAATAATGTCTTTCCACTTATCGCTTATTTCGTCTGTCATGTTTGTTGAAATATATCCAGGTGAGACACAGTTAATGTTAATATTTTTTTTTGAATATTCATGAGCTAAACTCTTAGACATTGAAATAATGCCCGACTTTGAAGCAGAATAATTAGATTGACCAACATTTCCAGTATGACCAATTACAGAGGTTATATTGACAATCTTTCCAAATTTATTTTTGAGCATTTTTTTTATAGCAAATTTTGATAATAAAAAAGTTGAAGTTAAATTAATATCTATAACTTTTTTCCACTCTTCAATGGTCATCCTAATTGATAAATTATCTTTATTTATTCCAGCGTTATTTATCAAAATATCAATACTATCTCCAAGTTCATCACTTGCACGATTAACAAAATCTTCAATCTCTTCATGTTTTGAAATATCAAATTTTAAAATTTTAATTTTTTTAAATTTTTGTTTCAAATTGTTAAGTTTTTCAAGATTAGTACCAGTAGCACAGATGTTTGCATTGAGATTATAAAACTTATCAGTTATGGCCTCACCAATTCCACCTGATGCACCAGTTATTAAAATTTTTTTATTTTTAAAAAAATCCATTATTTTTTAATTCATTCATTTCTTTTATTTCATTTATTGAAACAACTTCAACATTTTTATCAATTCTTTTAATTAAACCGTTTAAGACCTTTCCTGGTCCTATTTCAATAAATTTATTAATTTTTTTATTTATCATGTACAATATACTTTCTCTCCATCTTACTCTAGACTCTATTTGGTCAACAAGTAATTTTTTGATTTCAATAATATTTTCTACCTCTTTTCCGGTTACATTAGAAATAATTTTATTTGAAAGTGTATTAAAATTAAGATTTGCTATCTCATTTTTCATTATTTCTGTTGCTTTACTCATATATTTACAATGAAAAGGGGCGCTCACAGATAATTTAATACTTTTAATTGAATTTTTTTTTAAATCTTCTTCAAATAAATCTAGATCTTTAATTTTTCCACTTACAACATTTTGTAAATTCGAATTATCGTTAGCAATATAACAATTGTATTTATCTTCGTTATTTTTTAAGATTTTTTCTACTTTTTCTATATTGGTTCCTAATACAGCTAACATTCCTCCTTCTCCTAAAGGAAAAGCAGATTGCATTGCTTGGCCTCTTTTTTTTAACAAATTCAAAGTATCCAAAAAGCTTATTGCGCCTGAACATGATAAAGCGGTATATTCACCCAAGGAATGACCAGCAAAAAACTCGGCTTTATTAAGATCAATTCCAAATTCTTTTTTTAATAATTTGAAAATTGAATATCCAATTAAAAAAATTGCTGGCTGCGTATTTTCAGTCTTATCTAATTCATCCTTGGGTCCATTAATAATTAAATTGCTAAAGGAAAATTTAAGACTATCATCTGCCTCTTTAAATAATTCTTTAACGACTTGATAATTTTGTAGCAAATCCTTGCCCATACCTACTGATTGAGATCCCTGACCTGGAAAGATTACAGAAAACATTAAATTTTATAAATTTGTAAAGGTTTTTTTAGTATTGTAATTGAATAATTATAATAGTATATCCTCATTTTTATTTAATTATGAACTTATACGAACATACAATCATAGCAAGACAAGATATGGGCTCAAAACAATTAGAGCAAATAATAGA
>CACBXQ010000012.1 GCA_902543245.1 uncultured Pelagibacteraceae bacterium
GAAATTTGATACAAATACCTTTGAGAGAGGGTAGAACAATACATCATGATATATATGGAAAAGATGGCGCGGGTAGAATTAAATTAAGGTCTGCACCTAAAGGAACAGGAATTATTGCAGGTGGGCCTGTAAGAGCTGTGTGTGAGGTTTTGGGAATTAAAGATATTGTTGCAAAATCTATGGGAACAGCAAACCCACACAATGTTATAAGAGCGTGTCTTAAAGCACTGTCAAATCAGCATTCACCAAAACATATTTCAACAATTAGAAATAAAAAAATATCTGAAATAGTAGAAAAGAGAGGTTAATGTCATACTTAAATAAAATGAAACCAGTTACAGTTAATAAAATACGTGTTGGTAGGGGTATTGGTTCTGGAAAAGGCAAAACTTCAGGCAGGGGTCATAAGGGACAAAAATCAAGATCAGGAGTTGCAATCAAAAGTTATGAAGGTGGTCAAATGCCTTTATACAGAAGACTTCCTAAAAGAGGCTTTAATTCTTTAAAAAAAAATAATGTAGTCGCAAAATTAAATTTAAGCAAATTGCAGTATTTAATTGAAAAAAAAAAGATTGATCCAGGAGTAAAAGTTGATATCCAAACTTTGAAAAAAATTAAGATTATAAATAAAAAAATTAAAAAAATTAAAATTTTAGGTTCTGGTGAAATTAAAGATAAAATTGATATAATAGCAAATTTCTTCTCTAAATCTGCTATTGATAAAATATCTAAAACAGGTGGATCATATCAAGTATATAAAAAATAAATAATTATGAGTGCCATACCTCAGAATAATGATCTCAAAAATAGAATATTATTCACTATCATAATATTATCTATATATAGATTGGGTACTTTTGTACCGCTCCCAGGTATTGATCCCGAACAGTTGCAAATTTTAATGGATGGTAATCAAAAGGGATTATTAGGGATGTTTAATGTATTTGCTGGTGGAGCAATAAGTAGAATGGCTATTTTTGCCCTTGGAATTATGCCGTACATATCATCATCAATCATAGTCCAATTATTAACTGGTGTATCTGACTACTTCAAAAATTTAAAAAATCAAGGTGAGGTAGGTAGAAAAAAAATATCCCAAATAACTAGATATGGAACAGTTCTTTTAGCAACTCTTCAAGGATATGGATTATCTGTAGGATTAGAGTCCTCATCGAATCTTGTAATTAATCCAGGAATTTTTTTTAAAATATCAACTGTATCAACAATAGTAGCAGGTACAGTCTTTTTAATGTGGCTTGGCGAACAAATTACTCAAAGAGGTATTGGTAATGGAATATCACTTATAATCTTTTCTGGTATCGTTGCTGAAATTCCAAGAGCACTTGTTACTACATTTGAATTGGGTAGAACAGGCGCTATATCAAGTTTAATGATTATATTCATCTTTATTTTATTAATTTTAACAATAATGTTTATTGTTTTTATGGAAAGAGCACTGAGAAAAATTTTAATCAATTATCCAAAAAGGCAAATGGGTAATAAAATGTATGGTGGTGATTCATCACATTTACCTTTAAAAATTAATCAAGCTGGAGTAATACCTGCAATATTTGCGTCAGCCTTACTATTGTTACCTGTAACATTCTCAAATTTTAATATTTCAAATAGTGATACATTTTTAAACATAAGCTCATATTTTTCCCAAGGACAACCGTTATATATGATACTGTATGCGAGTGGAATAATTTTTTTCACTTTTTTTTATACATCAATAACTTTTAATCCAAATGAAACAGCAGAAAATTTAAGAAAGTATGGAGGATTTGTTCCAGGTATAAGACCTGGAGAAAGTACAGCTTTATATATAGACAATATCTTGACTAAACTTACAACAATAGGAGCGTTGTATTTAACACTTGTGTGCCTCATGCCTGAATTCTTAATTGCGAATTATCCAATACCATTTTATTTAGGTGGAACATCAATATTAATTGTTGTAGTAGTAGCTATTGATACAGTAACTCAAATTCAAACTAGACTTATGAGTTCTCAATATGAGCAACTAATAAAAAAAACTAAGTTTGGCAAATAATAATTTTGAAAGTTAACCAGTGAATATAATAATATTTGGACCACCTGGAGCTGGTAAAGGAACTCAAGCAAAAAATTTAGTAAATAAATTAGCTAATTTTCAAGTTTCAACTGGCGACATGTTAAGAGATGAAATTAGAAAAGATACAGAAATTGGAAAAAAAATTATTAACAATATGAATGATGGAAAATTTGTAGATGATGAAATAGTTAATAAATTACTAGAAAGAATAATTTTTGATCCAGAAAAAAAAAATAAATTAATTTTTGATGGATACCCAAGAACAATTAATCAAGCAAAAAATTTAGAAAATTTACTAAGCAAATCTAATCAAAAAATTGATTATATTTTTTTTCTCAATGTAAATAAAAATTCAATTATTAAAAGACTTGAAAAAAGAAAAATTTTAGAGAAAAGATCAGATGATGAGGCTGAGACTATTCTAAAAAGATATGATACTTATATGGATATTACAAAACCTGTTTTAGAGTATTATTCAAAAAAAAAAAATTTTCATGAAATTGATGGTTCTATGGAAATAATCAATATTTACCAAAAAATTGAGGAAATCCTTGATTAATGAGACATTGACATTGAATCACCTTCTTATATAAAGGCTGAAATTACTCACAAAAAATATGGCTCGTATTGCAGGTGTAAATATCCCAACTAACAAAATTGTTCAAATTGGACTAACATATATATATGGAATTGGTGACCGTTTTTCTAAACAAATATGTAAAGATTTAGAAATACCTAAAGAAAAAAGAGTTAACGAACTTACTGATGATCAAATACTAAAAATTAGAGAATACATAGACCAAAATTTTACAGTAGAAGGTGATTTAAGAAGAGAACATTCATTAAATATTAAAAGGTTAATTGATTTAGCTTCCTACCGCGGTTCAAGGCATAGAAAAAAATTACCTACACGTGGTCAAAGAACAAGATGTAATGCCAGAACTAGAAAAGGTAAGGCAATAGCAATTGCAGGAAAAAAATTAACACCTCTAAAAAAATAATATGGAAAACCAAAAAACTAATAAAAAAGAAACAGCTGAAAATATAAAGCAAAAAAGTAAAAAAGTTAGTTCTTATTCAAAAAAGAAAAAGAATAAAAAAAATATTACAAACGGGATTGCATATGTACAATCAACATTTAATAATACAATCATATCGATAGCTGATACTAGTGGTAATGTAATTTCGTGGGCTTCAGCTGGACAAAAGGGTTTTAAAGGATCTAGAAAATCTACACCATATGCGGCACAAATTGCCGCCGATGCCGCTGCTTCCAAGGCGATTGAATTTGGAATGAAAGTTTTATCTGTAGAAGTAAAAGGTCCAGGTTCAGGAAGAGAAACAGCTCTGAGAGCATTACAGGCTAGAGGTTTTAAAATTATTTCTATTAAAGATACAACGCCAATGCCACATAATGGTTCAAGACCACCAAAAAAAAGGAGAGTATAAATATGGAGACTGCTGAAGTAAATAACAAGAACTGGAAGACTTTAATCAAACCTTCAAAGATAGATATTAAACTTAGTGATGATAAATCTTTTGCAAAAATTATAGCAGAACCATTAGAAAAGGGTTATGGACTAACATTAGGTAATTCATTAAGAAGAATTTTACTTTCTTCTATTAGAGGAACCGCTGTAACTTCAATACAAATTGATGGGGTACTTCACGAATTTACTTCTATTAAAGGTATCAGGGAGGATGTAACTGATATTGTTTTAAATGTAAAATCTTTGGCATTAAAAAGCAATTCTGAAGTAAACAAAAAACTAATACTAGATGTAATGGGACCTGGTGAAATTAAAGCTTCCGATATAACTCCAGTTGCAGATGTTGAAATATTAAATCCAGATTTAGTTATATGTAATCTTGATGAAAACACAAAATTTCACATGGAAATGAATGTAAGCTCAGGCAAGGGATATGTTTCAGCAGATAATAACAAACCTGAAGAACAACCATTGGGTTTAATAGCAATAGATTCATTATTTAGTCCAGTAAAAAAAGTTTCATATTCAGTAAGTACCGCAAGAGAGGGTAAAGCATTAGATTATGATAAATTAACTATGGAAATTGAAACTAACGGATCAATTTCAGCAGAAGATGCTATAGCTTATGCAGCAAGAATTTTTCAAGATCAACTAGGCATGTTTGTAAATTTTGATGAACCACAAGAAGTCATAGTTAAGGACCAACCACAAGAACCTGAATTTAACAAAAATCTTTTAAGAAAAGTTGATGAATTAGAACTTTCTGTAAGATCGATGAATTGTCTTAAAAATGATAACATAATCTACATAGGGGATCTCGTCCAAAAATCAGAAGGTGAAATGCTTAGAACACCAAATTTTGGAAGAAAATCTTTAAATGAAATAAAAGAGGTTTTAACAGCTATGTCATTATATTTAGGTATGGAGATACCAAATTGGCCACCTGACAATATTGCAGAATTATCAAAAAAACTTGAAGAGGCAATATAATAATGAGACATGGTGTAGCTCATAAAAAATTAAATAGAACTTCCGAGCATAGAAAAGCATTATTAAAGAATATGCTTAACTCTCTAATTAAATATGAGCAAATTACTACTACACTACCCAAAGCAAAATTTCTTAAACCACAGGCTGATAAAATAATTACTTTAGGTAAAAAAGATAGTTTACATAATACAAGGTTATTAATCTCAAAATTACAGGATACAAAATCTGCAAATAAAGTAAAAAAAACTTTATCTAAAAGATACAATACCAGAAATGGTGGATATACTAGAATAATTAAAGCAGGTTATAGATACGGTGATAAAGCACCAATGGCAGTAATTGAGTTTGTTGATAGAGATGTAGAAGCAAAAAAAGTTGATAGAAAGAAAAAAGAGAAAAAAGTAGAAGAAAAAGCTCCTATAAAATCATAAAATTTTCAAGCACATTATAAATGAAAAAAAGTTATCTAGTAGATGCAATGTACTCAGATATGCGTTTAGATAAATGGATTAAAGCTAAAATTGGAAAATTTCCCCAGTCTCTAATTGAAAGAAACCTTCGGAACGGTAAAATAAAGATTAATAATAAAAAAAATAAAAGTTCATATAAAGTTAAAAAAAATGATGCAATAGACTTTTATGATTTTTCATTTAAAGAGATCATAACTAAAACTAAGAATAAATACAAACCATCAAAAAGCTTTTTAAAATCAAATGAAAATTTAATAATCGAAAATAACGAAGACTTTATTGTAATAAATAAAAGATCAGGTGTTTCTGTTCAAGGAGGAACAAAATCAAGAAAAAATTTAATAGATATTTTTGCCAAAAGTGAAATTTTCAAGGAATCAAAACCTTTAACAGTTCATAGACTTGATAAAGACACATCCGGAATACTTCTTATTGCTAAACATAGAAAATCTGCACAATTATTAACATCACTATTTAGATTGAGAAAAATTTACAAAACTTACATTGCTTTGTGCCATGGAGAGATACAAATAAATAAAGGATTATGGAACGATCCTCTTATCAGATACGAAAATAATAAAAAAATTCAAGAAAATGCTGAGACTTTATATAGTGTAATTGATAAAAATAGCTCTACTACATTATTGAGAATGAAACCTATTACAGGAAGAAAGCATCAGTTAAGAAAACAATTATATAATATTAAACATCCAATTATAGGCGACGATAAGTATAAATTTTCTTCAAATAATAAATCAATTAATAAAGATTTAATGCTACATGCTTATAGTATTAAATTTATGATCAATGGAGTTAAGCATACATATACTGCCCCATTACCTGATTATTTTAAAAAAATGATAAAAATTAAAAGGCTTAATTTTGAAAATTTTTAATAAAATTTTTAATAAGTCGATTTTTAAAATCTTTGTAATTTTGTCTTTTATAATTCTTTAGTGTTGTAATTTTATCCGCACTAATACCACATGGTAATATTTTACTATATGGTTTTAGATCGTTATCTATATTTATAGAAAAACCATGATAAGCAATCCATTTTTTTAACTTAATTCCAATAGCAGCAACTTTTTTCTTTTTATTATTTTGATAAACCCAAATGCCAATATTTTGTCTATCACTATGAGACTCAATATTATAACTATTAATAGTTTCAATTATAGTCTTTTCAATTTTTTTAATGAGAAGTCTGATATCATTATTTCTTTTTTTTAAATCTAAAACAAAATAACATATTAATTGACCTGATCCATGCCAAGTTAATTTTCCTCCACGCGAGCTATCAATAATTTTAATATTGTTATCTAATATTTCATTTTTTTTATAGCTAGTCCCACCTGTATAAATTGATGGATGGTTTAGAATCCACAATAGCTCATTTGATTTGTTTTGATGGATTTCAAGTAGTCTTTTTTCAAGAAATTTTATAGCTTTATTATAATTTATTGGTTTTAATGACTTTTTTATCTCAATATTCATATAATGATTTGTAAAATCTATATTATGTATTAATAGTTCATTTGTAATTTATATAAAATATTATGACTTTAGTAAAAAAAATAAAAGATAAAAAAGTAAACTTTGAATTTAATAAAGAATACATAAAGGTTGTTAAGGAAAAAATAATTAATAACGATGCCATCTTTATAAACAATTCCTTTAAGGAGATGCATCCAGCGGATGCTGCCGATATAATCGAACATCTCACAGAAAATGATAGAGAAAATTTAATTAAATTAAGCAGTTTTAAAATAGATCCCGAGGTATTCATCGAGCTAAATGAATCAATCCAATTAGAAATAGTTAAATATTTACCATCTAATTCAATAATCGACATAATTAAAAATTTAGAGTCCGATGATGCAATTAAAATACTTGAAAATTTAGATGAAAAAAACAAAGAGACACTTCTAAATTCATTACCACCTAAGGATAGATTTGCTTTAAAAGAAAGTTTAAGCTATCCTGAGGACTCAGCTGCACGTTTGATGCAAAGAGAATTTACTGCAATACCAAATAATTGGTCTGTAGGGCAAACTATAGATTATCTAAGAGAAAATAAGGATTTACCAGATGAATTTTTAGAGATTTTCATAGTTGATAACGAATTTAAACCAATTGGTACTGTACCAGCATCAAAAGTTTTAAGAACTCCTCGTGAAGCTAAAATGCAATCAATAATGCTCGAAACCCAATTATCAATACCTGTTGATATGGACCAGGAAGAGGTAGGTCATATCTTTGAAAACTATAATCTTAATTCTGCTTGTGTAGTTGATAAATCTAATAAACTAGTTGGCATGATAACTAGTGATGATATGCTTACAGTACTAAAAGAGGAAGCAGAAGAAGATACTCTTAGGCTTGCTGGTGTTGGTGATGAAGAAATTACAGACGGTGTTTTCACAAAAACTAAAAGAAGATTTAATTGGCTGCTATTAAATTTATTGACAGCTTTTTTAGCAACATGGGTCATAAGTATATTTGGAGCTACTATTGAACAAATGGTAGCTTTAGCTTTTTTAATGCCAATAGTCGCTTCTATGGGTGGAAATGCTGGGATGCAAACTTTAGCAGTAACTGTAAGAGCCATCGCCACAAATGATTTGTCAGAAAATAATTTTGTAAAAACTGTTACAAAAGAATTTGCCATTGGTGTACTAAATGGAATAATATTTGCTATTATTAGTGCTTTGATAGTTCAATTATGGTTTAAAGATATTTATTTATCTTTAATAATTTCCATTTCAATGGTTTTAAATATGATTGTTGCAGGTCTCTTTGGTATTTTAGTGCCCGTATCTTTAAAAAGATTTAATGTGGATCCAGCTATTGCATCAAGTGTTTTTGTTACAACAATTACTGATGTTATAGGTTTTTTGTCCTTTTTAGGTATTGGAGCATATTTTTTCTATGGTTAATTAATAATTATCAATTAACCTTATACCGTTAAGATAGTAAGCAATAAATATTTTGAAATTTTTCTTATTAATTTTTTTGGATAAATTTAATTTATTTCTTATTTCAAGATATTCAAGTTTAACATTTGTATCAATTATTTTATTTTTAATTAAGTAAATATCTTTAGATTTTTTAAAGTTTAATTTTATTTTGTTATAAAATTTTTTAATTATTTGACTAATCTTTGCGGCAGCTTGTAAATTTTTTTTGTTTAATAAAATATTCCGTGATGAATATGGTAAACCGTTTTTATTTCTTATAGTCTTACATTCAATTATTTTAGTTTTAAACTTACCTGAAATAAATTTTTTGATAAGATAGGTTTGTTGAAAATCTTTTTCACCTAAAAACATTACACTAGGCTTTGTTTTAATTAAAAACTGATTAATAACAGCTAAAACTCCTTCAAAGTGACCAGATCTAAATTTAGCACACATTATAAGATCTTTTTTATTAATTTTAATTTTTTTTTGTTTATTGGAGCTGTAAATATCTTTTTCACCCGGCATCAATAGATAATCTACTTTTAGTTTTCTTAATATTTTTAAATCTTTGTTTATATTTTTTGGATAATTTTTAAAATCTTTTTTTTTGTTAAATTGTGGTTTATTAATAAATATACTAACTATAGTCTTTTGGCATTTCCTTTGTGATGCCTTTATCAATGAAATATGTCCTTCATGAAGGGCACCCATAGTAGGAACAAAGCCAATTTTATTATTGAAATTGACTTGATTATTTAACATTTTTATGCTTTTAAAAATTATCATTTATGATACTCCATTTTATTAATACATTTATATGATTAGACAAGCAATAATACCTTTGGCTGGACTTGGAACTCGCTTGTTACCACTAACAAGTGTTTTTGCTAAAGAACTTTTACCTATGTATGGTAAACCTGGAATTGAATATATTCTTGATGAATGCATAGATGCAGGAATTAAACAGGTTATTTTTATAATTTCGGACAAAAAAAAAATGATTAAGGATTATTTTTATAGCGATAAATTTTACAAACAAATTATTAAAAAAAAAAAGGATCCAAGAATCCTTAACGAATACAAAAAAATATTGAAATATAAAAAAATGATAAAATTTGTTTATCAGAACAAACCTCTTGGCACAGGAGATGCTGTTTTAAAAACAAAAAAATATATAAAAGATAATTTTTTTTTAATGCTACTACCAGATGACCTAATAATAAAAAATAATTGTTCTAAATCTATGATTAAGGTTCACAATAAGTATAAATCATCTGTAATGGCAAGCATGAAGGTTGATAAGAAATCAGTAACAAGATGGGGTATATATAAGTTAAATAAAAAATTAACTAATACAAACTATTTAATAGACGATGTAATTGAAAAACCATCAATTTCTGAAGCACCTTCAAATAAAGCAGTAATAGGTAGATACATACTTCCTAAAAAAATTTTTAATAAATTACATAATCAAAGTCCTGGTAAAGGTGGGGAAATACATATAACAGATGCCATTCAATCATTAATTTATGATGGTGATAAATTTATAGCGCATAATTTTTCAGGTAAATATCTGGATTGCGGTTCAATGGATGGTTATGTTAAATCTTCAATGGAGATTTCTAAATTATGAAATTATGTATGATTGGAACTGGATATGTTGGTCTTGTTAGTGGAGTATGCTTCTCAGATTTAGGAAATACTGTTTATTGTGTTGATAAAGATCTAAACAAAATTAAATCTCTTAATAATGGAAAAATACCAATCTATGAACCTGGATTAGAGGAAATTTTAAAAAAAAATTTTAAACAAAAGAAATTAATTTTTACAAACGATTTAAAAAAAGCTGTATTAAAATCTGATATTATATTCATATGTGTTGGGACACCAACCAAAAAAAATTCAAATTCTGCTGATCTTAAATTTGTATATAATGTAGTTAAAGAATTGAAGAAAATTATTAAAAGTTATAAAATTATTATAACAAAATCAACTGTACCTGTGACTACAGGCGATAAGATAGAAAAAATTTTATCTGGATTAAAAAAAAAAAAACTTGTTGATGTGGTATCAAATCCAGAGTTCTTACGAGAAGGTGAAGCTATAAGAGATTTTTTATACCCAGATAGAGTCGTAGTAGGTACTAATAGTAAAAAAGCTAACAAAATTTTGCAATCACTCTATTTACCAATTATTAAAAAAAAAAATAAATATTTCAATACATCAAGAAGGGGTGCTGAATTAATAAAATACGCTTCAAATGCATTTCTAGCAACAAAAATTTCA
Source organism: uncultured Pelagibacteraceae bacterium (assembly GCA_902543245.1). GTDB lineage: Bacteria > Pseudomonadota > Alphaproteobacteria > Pelagibacterales > Pelagibacteraceae > Pelagibacter. The sequence continues at coordinate 10,274 of CACBXQ010000012.1, forward strand.
TATATTAATGAACTAGCAAATTTATGTGAAAAAACAGGTGTAGATATAAAAGATGTATCTGTTGGAATTGGTTCAGATCAAAGAATTGGTGAAAGATTTTTAAGAGCAGGACCAGCATATGGTGGCTCATGTTTTCCAAAAGATACAAGAGCATTAATTGATACGGCAAAAAAATTTAAATCTAATCTATCAATTGTTGATGCTGTTATTAAATCCAATAAAAATAGGAAAAAATTATTAACAAAAAAAATCGACAAAATACTAAAGGGTAAAATCAAAAATAAAGTAATCACTTTTTTAGGTGTAACCTTTAAGCCAAATACAGATGACATGAGAGAAGCATCAAGCATACCGATGATTGAATATTTAAATAAAAAAAAATGTAAGATTAAATACTATGATCCAAGTGGTGAAAAAAATGAATTTAAAAAATTAAAAAATGTAAAATATCATACTTCTATTAACGCTGCCTGTTCAAATAGCGATCTTATTGTTATTCATACAGAGTGGAATGATTTTAAATTAATCAATTTTAAAAAAATTGTTAAAAAAAATAGTTTTATAATTTATGATATGAGAAATATTTACTCACCTATTAAAATGAAAAAACTTAACATTAAATACTTTGGTATTGGCAGATAAATTAATTTAACTCAAATATTGCATCAACTTCAACAGATACACCAAGAGGTAAGCTATTTACACTTACTGCAGCTCTTGTGTGCATACCATCCTCTCCAAAAATTGATGCAATCAAATCAGATGCACCATTGATAACTTTTGGTTGATCTGTAAAATTTTCTGTTGAATTAACAAAACCTGTTAATTTAACACAAGATTTAATTTTGGTTAAATCATCATTACAAGCTTTTTTAACCTGCGAAACAATACTCAATGCACATCTTTTAGCAGCTTCATATCCTTGTTCAGTATTCAATTCTTTGCCTACTTTACCTTTTATAAGTTTACCACCTTCATCAATTGAAATTTGACCAGATACAAAAAGCATTTTTCCTGAAATTTTAGTAGCAAGATATGATCCTACTGGATCAGCTGCTTTAGGCAAAACAATACTTAATTCTTTAATTTTTTCATCATAACTCATTTTTTTTTTCTTTTTTTAGATTTCTTAGTTTTATCGTATTCTTTTCTTTTCTCAATTAATATTAGAGCTTCTTCCATTGTAAGTTCAACCGGATCTTTTTCTTCGGGTATAGTAGCATTTAGAGATTTATATTTAATATAAGGTCCATACTGGCCTTTCATTATTCTAACTGGCTTTTTATCTTCTGGATGTTCCCCTAGATCTTTAATAATAGAAGAAGATATTCTACCGGGTTTAGCCTCAGCTATCATTGTTATTGCTCTATTTAGACCAATAGAAAATATTTCTTCAACATTTTCTATTCTAGCCGATTTATTTTCACATTTTAAGTAAGGGCCAAATCTTCCAATATTCAAAGTTATATCTTTTTCATTATCAGGATTTATTCCTAAGGATTTTGGCAGAGAACATAAAAATTGTGCTCTTTCTAAATCGATATTTTTTAATTCTAATCCTTTCGGTATTGAAACATTTTTTAAAAGTTCGTTATCATCTGATTTCGTTTTTTTAGTTTTCTTTTTTTTCTTAGTAGTTTGTTCTACTTTAATTTCCTCTAATAATTTTTCATATTGAAGGTATGGACCAAATCTTCCATTTTTTAGAAAAATATCATTTCCATTAATATGTTTACCAATTAATTTTGGTTCAGCTAATTGTGATTGAGCAGCAGCTTTTGACTTAGATAACGGTCTTGTAAACTTACATTCAGGATAATTTGAACATCCTATAAAAGCACCACCTCTGAAGCTATTTTTTAAACTTAAAGTACCTCCGTTAGGAATTTTACAACTTTCATTATATAATTTACAACTTCTGTCGACTTTTCCCTCTTTATTTTTACTAAATACCAAATCTCCTAAACTGTCATTAAGCATATCCAAGACTTCTCTAGTCCTTATTTCTTTTACTTCAATTACGTTGTTATTAAAGTCTTTCCAAAAAAGCTCCAAAACTTTGATCCAACTTTCCTTACCTGATGTAATCTCATCTAATTGATCTTCTAAGTTTGCTGTGAAATTGTAATCTACATATTTTGAGAATAATTTTTCTAAAAAGGCTGAGATTAACTTACCTCTATCGGTTGGAAAAAATCTTTTATTTAAAATTTCTGCATAACCCCTGTTGGCAATTGTAGATATAATACTTGCATAAGTAGAAGGTCTACCAATACCTAACTCTTCTAGTTTCTTTACTAAACTAGCCTCAGAATATCTTGGTGGTGGTTGTGTGTAATGTTGCTCATCGATTAAATCTTCAATATTAATTTGTCCTTTAGACACATCTGGTAAAATATCTTCATTATCATCTTTACTGACATTATTGTAAATTTTTAAAAATCCATCAAATTTTAAAACAGAACCACTAGCTTTACAAATAGTACCATTATCGTCTGATGTGATTGTAATTGTATTTCTATCAAATTTAGCTGAAGCCATCTGAGATGATAATGCTCTAGACCAAATTAAATTGTATAATTTATTTTGATCGGTACTTAAGTATTTTTTTATACTTTCAGGTGTTCTAATAATATCAGTTGGTCTTATTGCTTCATGAGCCTCTTGAGCATTTTTTGCTTTTTTACCAGAGTAGCTTAAAGACTTTTCAGGCAGGTATTTATTACCAATTTTATTTTGAATATAATCCCTAAAAGTAATTAATGCATCATTTGATATATTTGTTCCATCTGTTCTCATGTAAGTAATTAATCCTATAGTTTCACCTTCAATTTCAATACCTTGATAAAGCTTCTGTGCAATCTGCATAGTTCTTGACGCCCCAAAACCTAATCTACTAGAAGCCGTCTGTTGTAGTGTAGATGTTGTGAATGGACCAGATGGATTACGATTAACTACTTTTCCAGAAATATCCGTGACACTAAATTTTTTTTTATTTAAAATTGATATAGCTTTATTAATTTCTTCTTTATTTTTAAAGGAAAATTTTTCTATTTTTTTGTTTTCTAGCAAATTAATACTAGCAGTAACATATTTATTATTACCATCTCTAAATTTTATACTTAATGACCAAAATTCTTCTGGATTAAAAGACTCAATTTCATGTTCTCTCTCTGTTATTAACTTTAGTGCAACTGACTGAACCCTACCAGCAGATTTAGATCCAGGTAATTTAGTCCATAATATAGGTGAAATATTGAACCCAACAAGATAATCAAGGGCTCTCCTTGCCATATAAGCATCAACCAACATTTGTTCTATTTGTCTTGGGTTTTCTATTCCATGAGTAACAGCCTTTTTTGTAATTTCATTAAATACAACTCTCTCAATTTCTTTATCTTTAAGTAGTTTTTTTTCATTTAAATATTCTTTTACATGCCAAGCTATAGCTTCACCTTCGCGATCTGGATCAGTAGCAAGTATGATTTTTGATGAATTTTTTGCAGCATCAGATATTTCCTTTAAATATTTTTTTGAAAAAGTGTCTATTTCCCATTCCATCTTAAAATTTTGATCTGGATCAACAGAACCATTTTTAGATGGTAAATCCCTTATATGACCGTAACTAGCTAAAACAGTGTAGTTATCACCCAAATATTTATTGATTGTTTTAGCTTTGGCTGGACTTTCTACTATTACTAAATTCATTTGATCATTAAATCACATAAAACTGAAATTTAGTCAAATTAATAAATTTTTGTTTTATTTTCTTCTTTATTTATTAGACGTTTTATATTTTCCCTATGTGTGTAAAAAATAAGTACAAACATAATTAAAAAAAAATAAACATTATTAATACCCTCGAAAATATATATGTATATTGGTACGATTAAGCTCCCAATTATTGAAGAGAGGGAGGAGAATTTAAATATTAAATATGTTGTAAACCACGTAATCATAAATATCAAAGATGCTATTGGGTTAATTATAACAAGTATTCCAACATATGTAGCTACACCTTTTCCTCCTTTAAATTTTAACCAAATTGGAAATACATGACCAATAAAAATACTTAAAGACAATATAAAGATTAAATCATAATTATTTAATTTAACATAAAGGACTGGAATTATAGCTTTAGATATATCCAAAATTAAAGTGCTATAACCTATTAGTTTATTTCCTGTTCTAAGGGCATTTGTTGCTCCGATATTACCAGATCCTATATCCCTAATATCTTTGCTCAAAAAGATTTTTGTCAAAATAAATCCGAACGGTATTGAACCAATTAAGTAACCAATAAAAATTATTAAATATTCATTAGTCATAATTTAAAAAGTTCCTCACCTCTAATAAAGGTATTTAAAACTTTTCCTTGAAGTTTTTTTTCATCTAATGATGTATTTTTAGACTTTGATATAATTTTTTCTTTTTTAACTACCCAAGGTTTATTGATATCAACAATACTAAAATCTGCATCCTCACCAATACTTAGATTGCCTTTATTAATCTTTAATATTTTTGCTGGATTTGAAGTTAAAGCAGCAATTATTGTATCTAGTTTAAGGCTCTGATTATGATAAAGCTCAAGCGAAGTTGCTAATAATGTTTCAATACCCGAGGCTCCTGTGGCGGCCTGATTAAATGTAAGTCTTTTTTGTTCTTGATCTTCTGGTTTGTGATCAGAAACTATCACATCAATGTATCCTTTTTTAAGTGCATTTACTATTTCAACTCTATCTTGTTCTGATCTTAAAGGAGGTGATAACTTTAAAAATGTTCTAAAATCACCAATATCATTTTCGTTAAGTGAAAGATTATTAATTGAAACACCAGCAGTAAAATTAAGTTCTTGTCTATTCCGTTCTATTACTTCAATTGATTTTCTAGAAGATATTTGTGAAATGTGATATCTACATGAATACTCATTTAGCAATGTGAGATCTCTTTCAATTATAATTTTTTCTGATATATCTGGTATTCCTGGTAGGCCAAGTTTTGTAGCAACAATACTATTATTCACTATACCATTCATTGAAAGATTGTTATCCTCAGCATGTTGCATAATTAATGCATCTAAATCTCCAGCAGATCTCATAATTCTAGACATGAGTAGTGAATTTTGTATCGTTTTTAGACCGTCTGTAAATGCAATAATTCCTTTTCTTTGTAACAATCCAAACTCTGTCATAATTTTTCCTTCAAGATTTTTTGTTAGTGAAGCAGAAGGAAAAATATTAATTTTTGACTTATCTCTGCCTCTTCTCTTTAGAAAATCAACAATTGATACATTATCAATTATAGGATCAGTGTTTGGCATAGTTACAACTGATGTAACACCACCAGATAACGCTGCATTACTTAATGTTCTAAAATTTTCCTTATATTCATAACCGGGCTCTCCAACAAAAACTCTCATATCAACTATGCCAGGAAATATATGTTTACCCTTGAGATCTGTTATTTTTTCTCGTGAGGGAATATTATTTTTATTAACTTTTTTTCCAATTGCTTCAATTTTACCTTTTTCATCAATTATTAATCCACCATTTTCATTAATATTGTTTTTAGGATCTACAATGTCAGCATTTAAAAAATATTGTTTTTTCATTCGCAAAAAATTTTTAGACATGCCATTCTAACGGCTACACCTAATTCTACTTGTTCTTGTATTACGCTTTTATTTATATCGTCAGCTAAATTAGTATCGATTTCTACACCACGGTTCATTGGTCCTGGGTGCATTATCAAAGCATCTTCTTTGGCAAAGTTTAGTTTATCTTGGGTTAATCCATAATATTCGTAATATTCTCTATTTGAAGAAAGATATGAACTTGTCATTCTTTCATTTTGTAATCTTAACATCATTACAATATCACAATCTTTTAAACCTTTTTTCATATCTGTAAATTTATTAACACCAAAACTCTCTATTCCATTTGGAGTTAGATTTGATGGCGCAATTATATTTACTTCTGCTCCCAACATATTTAATAAATATATATTTGATCTAGCAACTCTTGAATGAAGAATGTCACCACATATAGCAATTTTAAGACCCTGTATTTTTTTTTTCCTATCTATAATTGTTAGAGCATCTAGCAATGCTTGAGTAGGATGTTCTCTTCTTCCATCACCAGCATTGATAACAGAACAATTAACTTTCTGTGATAGTAAATTACAAGCACCTGAGTCCTGATGTCTTATTACAATTAAATCTGGGTGCATCGCATTTAACGTCATCGCTGTATCAATTAATGTTTCTCCTTTTTTAATCGCTGAATTTACTATATTCATTGACATAACATCCGCACCAAGCCTTTTTCCTGCAAGTTCAAATGAACTCTGTGTTCTTGTAGAGGGTTCGAAAAATAAATTAATTTGTGTCTTACCCCTTAATATGTCTAATTTTTTCTTTTTACTTTTGTTAAGTTCTATAAATTGTTTTGCTTCATTAAGAATTAGGTTTACATCTGTAATAGACAAATCTTGAATTCCGAGCAAATGTTTTTGAGAAATTTTAACAGCTTTGTTTGATTTGATTGCCATTAAAATTAACTCTATAACTATAAAGTATAATTATATCAAGTATTAATTATTTAAATAATCAATTGCACCTTGTAGGATGAAAGTTGCTGCATTTTGATCAATGTTTTTAACTCTTTTTGAGATATTTACATCTAATTGACTAGAAAGATTAAACGCCCCTACGGTTGATAACCTTTCATCCCAGAGGCTGATTGGTAAATCTAAATTTTCTGAAATAATTCTACATGTATCTTTTATTGATTGTGAGGATGGGCCTTCTGAACCATCCATATTTATTGGATTTCCTATTATTATTCCCTTAATATCATTTTCTTTGACTATTATTTTTATTTCATCAATTAATTGATTTAAATTTATTTTATTTATTGTTTTAAAGGGTGTAGCTATTGATTGATATTCATCACAAATAGATACTCCAATTCTTTTAGAACCCATGTCTAAACCTAGTAATCTTACTTTTCTACTCAATTTTTTCTTAAGATTTTCAATTGTGATCATATTGTATATTTTAAACTAAAGTGATAGTTTGCAATAACTTAATTATCATATGACTATTGATCTTAAAACTATAAAACACATATCAAAATTATCAAGAATTTCAGTAGATGACGAAAAAGCTCATAAATTAACTAAAGATTTAAACTCAATTTTTGATTTTATAGAAAAACTTAATGAACTTAAGACCGATAATGTAGAACCTCTAACTTCTGTGGCTGAAACCACACTTAAATTAAGAACTGACAAGGTTAAAAGTAAAGATATTAGAGAACAAATAATTAAAAACTCACCTCAAGATAATGAAGATTATTTTGTTGTTCCAAAGGTAATAGAATAATGTCCAATATTACAAATCAATCACTTTCTGAATTGGTCAAAAATATTAAGGATAAAAAATTATCCTCAGAGGAAGTTACAAATGCATTTATTAATAGATCTGAAAAATCAAAAGAGTTAAATGCTTACATTACAGAAGATTATTCGTCAGCATTGGAAAAAGCTAAAAAATTTGATAAAAAACCAAATCTAGATTTAAAGTTACCTGGTATACCAATGGCAGTAAAAGATTTATTTTGTACAAAAGATGTTCTTACAACTGCAGGAAGTAAAATTTTAGATAATTTTGTTCCAACATATGAGTCCACCGTTACACAAAATATTTGGGATGAAGGAGCTATACTTCTAGGTAAATTAAATTGTGATGAGTTTGCTATGGGATCTTCTAATGAAACTAGTTTTTTTGGCAATGTTCATAACCCAATTGATAAAAACTTAGTTCCAGGTGGATCTTCAGGGGGATCAGCATCTGCGTTAGCTGGTCAATTAACACCAATAACTATTGGCACCGATACTGGTGGATCTATTAGACAACCAGCTTCATTTACCGGCACAGTTGGTCTAAAACCTACTTATGGTAGTTGTTCAAGATATGGAATAGTTGCTTTTGCATCATCTTTAGATCAAGCAGGCCCAATGGCACAGAATGTTAAAGATTGTGCATTACTTCAAGAAGTGATTAGCACCTATGATCCAAAAGACTCTACTTCAATTGATTTTAAAAGAAATAATTATAGTAGTGAATTAACAAATAAAATTAAGGGTAAAAAAATTGGAATACCTAAAGAATATAGAGTTGATGGTATGCCAGATGAAATAGAGCAATTATGGCAAAAAGGGATTGAATACATGAAAGATTGTGGTGCAGAAATAATTGATATTTCACTACCTCATACAAGTTATGCCTTACCAACTTATTATATAGTT
>CACBXQ010000013.1 GCA_902543245.1 uncultured Pelagibacteraceae bacterium
ATCCCATACTTGTATATTAATAGTTCTAGGGTCAGGAGTTGTGATTGTAGCTAATTGATTTATCGGCATCTTTTGACCATAAACATCTATTTTTATTAAGTCTAACATCTTAGAATTAGCACGGCCTGTTCTGATTGACAAAAGCTCTTTATCAAATCTATCAATAGTAACAGTCATCTTGTGACTGAAAATGTTTTTATCAAACATTATTCTCCTATTTTTAATCTATAAAATTCTTTTATTTTTAAATCTGATATATTTAATTCTGTAATTATATCTTTAACTTTCTTTTTTGGTTCCATAACCCAAGCTTGTGTAAGAAGAGAATTATCCTGTTTAAATTTTGTAATTTTGCCAACACTTATTTTATCTACTATTTCTGCTGATTTACCTGAATTTTTTAGTTCCTCTTTTATTAATAATTCTTCCTTCTCTATATCTGATTTATCTAAAAATTTATCTTCTATTGCCAATGGATTAGACGCTGCTATATGCATTGTTAATTGTTTAGCAAAATTATTTAGTTTTTCTGAGTTATTTGCAGTTTCAATTGAAAGAATGACCGCCAATTTACTTAAATTATCTTTTACCACTGTATGAAGGTAATAAAAATTTTTTGAATCAGGTGTATTAAATGTTTTTTGTCTTCCAATAGTAATTTTTTCACCAATTTTTGATACCATATTAATCAAATTCTCCTCAACAGTAGTGCCGTTTTTCATCGTGGATTGTTTAATTTTTTCTAAATTTGAGTCGCTATCATTATTTATTTCACTTAATTCTTTGACAAATTTAATAAAGTCCTCATTTTTAGCAACAAAGTCAGTTTCACAATTCACTTCTATTAGTGATATTTTATTACTATTTCCAGCTACTGCTATAACACCTTCATTAGCAACTCTTGACATTTTTTTCGAAGCTTTTGAAATTCCTTTGACTCTAAGTATCTCTATTGCCTTATCTAAGTCTCCACTTGCCTCTTTTAATGCAAGGTTACAATCTTTAAAACCAGCACCAGTATTTTTACGTAGTTGTTTTATATTTTGTAAATCTTGGCTCATTAATTTAATTTTTTCTTTTCATCTACTATGTTTACATTATCATCTTTTTTATCTTCATTAGTTTTGATATTATTATTTACTTCTAAACTAGGTTTGATTTCTTCTTTAGCATTATGAATGGTTTCTTTTAAAAGATTACAATACAAATCAATTGATCGTCTAGCATCATCATTTCCTGGTATTGGATAATCGATACCATCTGGATTTGAGTTTGTATCTAATATTGCTACGATTGGAATATTAAGTTTAATAGATTCTTTGATTGCTAGAGACTCATAATTAGTATCAATTATAAAAACTAGATCAGGTATTTTCTTCATATCAGCAATTCCACCTAATGATCTTTGTAACTTATCTCTTAGAACGCTCATTTTTAATAACTCTTTCTTAGTAAAACCTCTATTTTCAGAAACTAGATCTTTGTTAATCTTATCAAGTTTTTTTATAGAATTTGAGATAGTTCCCCAGTTAGTTAGCATACCACCTAACCATCTATAATTTACAAAATATTGATCTGTTTCTTTAGCTAAGTCTGCTATAGCCTCTGAGGCTTGCTTTTTTGTAGATATGAATAAAACCTTTCCACCATTTGATATAGTGTTGTAAACTTTCTCTAAAGCTACATTAGTAAGTTCTAAAGTTTGAGTTAAATCTATTATATGAATAGAGTCTCTTTTTCCAAAGATATATTTTTTCATTTTAGGATTCCATCTTAATGTTTTATGACCAAGATGGACACCTGCTTCAAGTAGTTGTTGTATAGTAAGATTTGGTATTTTCATATTTATTCCCGGTTAAGCCACCACAATTATTTCCACTTAAGGACCGGAGGTATAAAACCACAAAATTGTGTGCGTAATTAATTTCGTGATGTTTACAAATTTATTTAGATTAAAACAAGTGTTTTTTTATGAAAAATTAGCCAAAATATTCTTATTTTTAATTAAATTTAGCAATTTTCTATCTACATTACGTTTATTTTTAAGCTTAAAAGTATATTTTTCATTATCGTTATTAACATTAATCAAAACTTCTGTATTTCCCTCTTCATTAATTATGTCAGAAAGAATTTTTATTTTATCAGTATTGTCTAATTCGAAAATTACTTCATTTATAGTTTTGTTATATAAATTTTTTAAACTTACAATTTTTTTTACGTTTACTCTTGTAAATCTATTTCCTTGATCTGTTAGATTTTTTACAATGGTTAATAATAAAGAATTTCCTTCGATTAATATATCCCTATTTAAATCCAAAATGTCAGAAAAAATAAAAAGTTCAAAAACGCTTTTAAGATCTGTTAGTTTAATAATTGCATAAGAGTTACCCTTCTGAGTTTTCCTTTCTTGAATTTTCAGCAAAGTACCAGCAATATTAATTTCTTTTGACGCGTCCATTTCTTTAAATTCTGTATAACTCTTTATGTTGTATTGATCGTACATATCCTTAAATTGACTAAGTGGGTGATCTGAAATAAAGAAACCTACAGACTCAAACTCTTTTTTTAGCTTTTCTTCAAAATTCCACTCATTGATATTCTCTGATAAATAGCCTTCATCACTATCAACTGGTCCATCAGAAAATAAATCTATTTGATTATTTGATTTATTTTCAAAAATATTTTTAGATTTAATTATTAAATTTGGTATTGAAGAATAAATTAGGTTTCTATTCTCATTAAGATCATCAAATGCTCCTGATTTAACTAACCCCTCTAATTGTAGCTTATTGATATTTTTAGGATCGGTTCTATTGATAAAATCATTAATAGATTTAAATGGGCCATTCTCATCTCTCTCAATAACAATGTTTTGTACCGCCTCATAACCAACATTTTTTATGCCGCCTAATGCGTAGTAAAAAACTCCATCCTTTGAACAAAAATCAGCATTAGATGAATTAATATTTGGTCTTACAATTTTAATATTTAACCTTTTAAGCTCTTCATAAAATTCACTTAACTTATTTTGATTAGAAATATCCATAGTCATTGATGCTGAAAAAAACTCATGGGGATAATAGGTTTTTAAATATGCAGTTTGATAAGCAATAATTGCATATGCTGCAGCATGACTTTTATTAAATCCGTATTCAGCAAAAGGTTCAATCTTTAAGAAGATACCTGCCGCAACATCCTTTCTGATTCCATTTTTTACTGCACCATTAATAAATCTCTCCTTTTGTTTTTCAACTTCAGATCTTTTCTTTTTTCCAATTGCTTTTCTAAGAATATCTGCCTCTCCTGCAGTAAAGCCTGATAATTTTTGAGCTATTTGCATAATTTGCTCTTGATAAATTATGACACCATAAGTTGGTTTTAAAATATTTTCCAATAAAGGATGGATATAATCAGGTTCTTTTCTATTATGCTTACAATCATTATAAATAGGAATATTACTCATTGGGCCTGGTCTATATAAAGCAACTAAGGCAATTATATCCTCTAAATGATTTGGCTTCATTTCAATTAAAGCCTCTCTCATACCAGAGCTTTCTAATTGAAATAAACCAACAGTGTTACCACTGGATAAATATTCAAATACCTTCTGATCAGAAAAATCTATATTTTCTATTGAAAAATTTTTATTTATATTTTTTATTAATTTACAAGTCTTATTAATTACAGTTAAAGTTTTTAATCCTAAAAAATCAAATTTTATTAGACCTGCATTTTCTGATGAATACATATCAAATTGAGTGGAAGGTAAAAATAAATCTGCAGATTTATCTTTATAAAGTGGAACTGTCTCTGATAATTTTTTATCAGCAATGACAACTCCAGCGGCGTGTGTAGCAATATTTCTATTGAGTCCTTCTAATTTGAGAGACAAATCTATTAATTTCTTAACTCTTTTGTCGTCATGGATTAATTTTTGAAGTCTCGGTTCCGATGCAATACACTCAGATAAAGTTTGAGGTCTTGATGGATCAAATGGGATCATTTTTGAAATACTATCAACAAATCCATAGGGAAGACCTATTACCCTGCCTACATCACGGATTACCATTCTTGCTTTTAATTTTCCAAAAGTGATAATGTGAGCTACACTTTCAGGATATTTTTCGGATAAATATTTTAAAACTAAATCTCTTTTTTCTTCACAGAAATCAATGTCAAAATCTGGCATTGATATACGGTCTGGATTAAGAAATCTTTCAAAAATTAAATTGAATTTTAAAGGATCTACATCTGTAATTTCCAAACACCATGCCACAAGTGAACCCGCACCAGATCCTCGACCAGGACCAACTGGAATATCATTTTTTTTTGCCCATTTAATATAATCTGAAACAATTAGAAAATAACTTGAGTATTTCATCTTAGTAATGATCTCAAGTTCATGATCAAGACGTGTCTTATAAAGCTTATATTCTTTATTATTGACTAGTTTATCAACATCAATTTTAAAATGATTTAAAAATTTATTTTTTAAACCCTCTAGAGAATATTTTTTTAAAGTCGAGTCTGCATTTCCATCATTCTCTGTACTAATGTCAGGTAGTATTGGTTTAGAAGGCAAAGTTCTAAAATTGCAACGAAGTGGCAAATTATAGTTATTTTCTAAAGCTTCTGGCAAATCTTTAAACAAAACTTGCATTTCATCTGTTGATTTAAAATAATGTTGATTTGAATAATTTAATCTATTTTTGTCATTTATATATGATTTTGATCCAATACAAATAAGTGCATCATGTGCCTCATGATAGGACTTGTCTAAATAAAATACCTCATTAGTGGCGATTATTGGAACATTGATTTTTCCTGATAAACTTAAATTAAATTCTTCAAAATTTTTTTCATTTAAATCATTATGTCTTTGTATCTCAATATAAAAATTTTCTTTATGTGTCTGATTTAATGATTGATAAATTTTTTCAATTTCTTTAATTTTACCTTTATTGTATAATTTGCCAAATAAACCATTAATAGTTCCAGATAGTATAATCACTCCATTTAGTGATTTTAATAGTTCACTTATATTACAATATGGATCAGATAAATTATCATTAGATAAGTATGATTTTGAAGATAATGAAATTATATTCTTATATCCTTCTTTATTTTTTGCAATTAATGGTATTAGACCGATTTCACTATCTAATTTAAAGTTTATTTGAGTTCCTATTATTGGCTGAGTGCCTATTTTTGATATATTTTCAGAGAACTCTAAAGCACCACATAAATTTTCAGTATCAGAAATACCTATACTTTTAACTTTATTTTTTTTGCAAAATTCTTTTAAATCATCAATTTTAATAGCACCCTCACATATTGAATATTGAGAATGAACTTTGATATGATTAAACGTTTTCGACTCAGTTTTTTGCATTAATAATGGATATTTTACCATTATTTAACTCAATTTTACAATCAGCCATATCAGAAAAGAATCTATTATGAGTTGCAAAAATAATTGTTCTATTTTTTGATTTTAAATTAAGTAGAATTTTAAATACTTCTTTTGCATTTACTGTATCTAAACTTCCAGTTGGTTCATCTGCTAATATAATTTCTGGAGAATTTATTAATGCTCTTGATATAGCAATTCTTTGAGCCTCACCACCGGATAATTCTGAAGGATAATGATTAATTCTATTTGCTAAACCTAATGTATTAATTATTTTTTTTGAGTCTTGTTTTGCTTCATATAAATTATTTTTAAAAGCTAGTCTTGCCAAATAGACATTCTCTAAAGCAGTAAAATCTGAAAGTAGGTTTTTATCTTGATAAATTATACCAATTTTTTTTGCTCTAATTTTATCATTAATAGTTTTTTTTTCGTATTTTATGATCGTTTCGTCAATTTTTATAGATCCACTAGTAGGTTCATCTATGAGTGATATCAGATTTAATAAAGTTGATTTACCAGATCCAGATGGGCCAGTGATAGAATATATTTTTCCTTTTTCAAAAACAAAATTAATTTTGCTTAAAACTTTAATACTATTTTTTTTATAATAATTTTTGGATACATTTTTTAATTCAATAATATTAGTCATATTTAAGTCCCCTTGCTGGATTAAGTTGTGAGGCTTTTGAGGCTGGATATACTGATACTACACATGTAACAAAAATAGAGCATATACAAACTAAAATAACAGACTCTATATTAATTTCTGAGGGCATTTTACTTAAAAAATAAATTTCTTCAGGAAATAAGTTCAAATTAAATAATGTACTCAACAATGATCTAATTTTTTCAATATAAATTGAAAAAAGAACGCCAAGAATAACGCCGAAAAAAGTAGCAAATGTACCGATAAAAAAACCTATCAGAAAAAAAATTTTTTTAATAGTATAGCTAGAAACTCCGATAGATTTAAGTATGGCAATCTCTCTAGTTTTATTTTTTACAAATATTGTTAATCCTGATATTATATTAAAAGCAGCAACTACAATTATTAGTGACATTATTATAAACATCACATTTCTCTCAACTTTTAATGCTGAGAAAAGTGATTTATTTAAGTCAGCCCATGTATAAATATATTCATCAGTAAAAATTTTTTCTAATTCATTTTTTAAAAAATTTATTTGTTTATAATCTTTAAAATAAACTTCAACATGGCGAGTATTATTACTTAATTGTAATAACCCTTCAAGGTCATTTAAATTTATAAATATAACATTAGTATCAAAATCGATAATTCCAGTGTTGTATATTGACGAGATTGTGAATGATTTTTGTGATGGAAGATTTCCAACAATAGTTTCAATGCCTGCAGGTGACATAATTGTTATTTTATCACCAATTTTTACATCTAGTAAATAACCTAACTCTTTACCAATTGATATATTATCTCTAAATAAAAATTTACTCCCTTGAAAATTTTCACTATTGGTTAATTCTAAATTTTCAAAGTCTTTTTCTAAGTATCCTCTTACATGAATACCTTTAGTATTTTCATTATTAATAATGATAGCTTCGCCATTATTACTAAATACATTTAATTTAATATTGTTCATAAATGGTGAACTTTTTAATTTTGTTAAATCAATTGGTTGATTATAGGATTGGATTGTTGCATGAGAACTAAATCCAACTATTTTAGAGATTAATTCATTTCTAAAACCATTCATTACTGACATAACAATTATTAAAACAGCAACGCCCAGACTTATTCCAACAAATGAAAAAATGGATATAATATTTAAAAAACCATCTCTTTTTCTGCTTTTTAAATATGTAAAAACGATTTTTTTTTCTAAATTAGATATCAATTTATTTTTTACTTTTTAATATTTCTAGTATTTTTTCAATATTGTATTTATTAGAGTCTTTTCCTACTTCACGAAATTCAATTTTATCGGATTCGCTATTTTTTCCTAATATTATTTGGTAAGGTATTCCAATAAAATTAAATTTTTTTATTTTTGATGATAAATTTTCATCTTCATCATCTATTATTGCCTCAATATTGTTTTTTTTTAGCAGTCCAAACAATTTTATCGCTTTCTCTAAGTTTGAGGAATCATTTTTTGAAATACTAACAATTATCACGCAATGGTATGGTGATACAGATAAAGGCCATCTCATTATTCCATTTTTGTCATCATATTTTGCCTCTATAATTGCGCCAACTAATCTAGATACCCCAATGCCGTACGAACCCATTTTAACAAATTCTTTTTTACCTTTGTGGTCTACAGAAGCGTTCATTGATTTTGAATATTTGTCGCCAAAATAAAAAATATGGCCTACCTCAATGCCCTTTGTATTTAATCTATTCTCTTGATTAACTTTTTCTTCAAATTCATTTTGATTATATTTTTCATCTGTAACAGCATAAAATTTTTCATATTCATCTCTTAAATTTGACAGTGAGTTTTTATCAATTTGAATGTTCTCGCTATTCACATCGAATATTCTTTTATCAGTGTAGATTTTGCTTTCACCTGTATCAGCAAGAATTATAAATTCATGCGATAAATTTCCACCTATTGGACCAGTATCAGCCGCCATAGGGATTGCCGAAAGCTCTAGACGTTTAAATGTTTTTAAATATGATATAAAAAATTTATTGTATGAATACTGAGCTTCTTCATCACTTAAATCGAATGAATATGCATCTTTCATATAAAATTCTCTACATCTCATAATTCCAAATCTAGGTCTAAGTTCGTCACGAAATTTCCATTGTATATGATAAAGTAATTGAGGAAGTGATTTGTAAGACTTAACACTCGATCTAAAGATATCAGTCACTAGTTCTTCGTTAGTTGGACCATAGAGCATTTCGCGATCCTGTCTGTCTTTTATCCTTAACATTTCTTCACCATAGTCCTGGTATCGACCACTTTCCTTCCAAATCTCACTTGATTGTATTGTGGGCATTAAGATCTCTTGAGCGCCAATATTATTTTGTTCCTCTCTAACGATTTGTTCAATTTTTTTCATTACTTTAAAACCAAATGGTAACCAAGAATATATACCAGCTGATGATTGTTTGATCATTCCTGTCCTAAGCATCAGTTGATGTGATTTAATTTTAGCCTCTGTTGGATTATTTTTTAATATTGGAACAAATAATTTTGAAAAAAACATTATATCAAACTCTAACTAAATTTATATTGGTTAAAGGTTTTTTACCAGTCTTTTCCTTACTATATTTTCTACATGTAACTTTTACAGCGTCAATCAAATTACTTTCCTGTTTTTTATTTGTTAATGAGAAAGTTTTTGAAGTCTCAAATATTTTCTCTTGCAGACCAAATTTAAATTCCTCTGAGTCATAAATTGGTAAACCTTTGATAGTTAGTAAAGGGTCTTTTATAATGTTACCGTTTGAGGATATAATAATAGTTACATCCATAAATCCATTATTTGATATATTTCTTCGATCTTTAATTGATTGACCTTCTTCTTCAATGCTTACTGATCCATCAACATATAACCTCCCATGTGGTGCTTTATCATAAACAGCTGGGTTTCCACCTGGAGCAATTTTAACAATGTCTCCATTTTCCACTAGAACAGTATTTTTAATTTGCATTTCTTTTGCAAACTTAACGTGCTCAATCATATGTCTATGCTCACCATGAACTGGGATAACACACTCTGGTTTAACCCAATTATACATGTCCTTTAAATCTTCTCTATTAGGATGGCCAGAAACATGAACAAATTCAGTTTCTTCAGAAATAACTTCTATACCCTCTTTAACTAGTTGGTTGTGTAATTTATAAAGTTTTTTTTCATTTCCAGGAATAATTTTCGAAGAAAATATAACAGCGTCACCTTTTTCAATATCAACATCTGGATGAGTATAATTTGAAATTCTCATCATAGCTCCCATCGGTTCACCCTGACTTCCTGTACAAAGATATACGATTTTTTCCCTAGAAATATTTTTTGCATCTCGTGAATCAATAGGCTCTATAACATTTTTTAAATACCCACACTGTCTTGCTGCTTTATAAATTCTATGCATAGATCTACCTACTAACGAAATTTGTCTTCCTGTTTTTTCTGCACAAAAAAATATAGTTTCCATTCTAGCAACATTTGACGCAAAAGAAGTTACAATTATTCTTTTTTTTAAATTTGACATTAGGTTTAAAATATTTTTTCTCACATCTAATTCAGATCCAGATCTACCCATGCTAAAAACATTTGTTGAGTCACAAATCATGGCAAGGACCCCTTCGTTACCTATCTCTTTTAATCTATCAGAATTTATTTTTCCCCCAATTAAAGGATTAGGGTCAACCTTCCAATCACCAGTATGTAGTATTGTACCTGCAGGTGTTTCAATCCTTAATCCATTAGGTTCTAAAATTGAATGTGTCAAAGTAATATATTCTATTTTAAAAGGACCAAGATTTATTTTGCCGTTAAGTTCGACTATCTGAAGAAAATTATTAATATCTATATTTTTTTCTTTAAACTTTTCTTTAATAAGAACAGCTGTAAATGGCGTTGCATAAATTTTACAATTAAGTTTTTGCCATAGATGCGTTATTGCACCAACATGGTCTTCATGAGCATGTGTTATAACAATACCTAATAAGTCATCTTTTCTATCAATAATAAATCCTGGATCAGGATAAATAACATCTATTCCAGGTATTGTGTCGTCTGCAAATGTTACACCTGTATCAATAATTATCCATTTTTGCTCACTTGGTTTTCCATATGCATAGAGATTCATATTCATCCCAATCTCACCTGAGCCTCCTAATGGACAAAATAATAATTCATCTTTTTGCATTTTTATAAATTTTTCTTATTAATTATTTTTATCAAACCTTTTATTGTAATATCTTTATCAATAGAAACTTTATAATCTAAGGAGGATTTAAATAGATAAGAATAGCCTCCAGTAGCTATAATTTTAAAATTTTTTTTTGTTTCAATTTTAATTAACTTTATAATATTATTAATTAAGCCGGTATAGCCCCAAAAAAAACCAGATCTTAATGCTGATAAGGTATTTTTTCCTATGACTTTTTTCACTTTCTGAAGGGTGAAATTTGGTATTAAACTCGCGTTATTTTTAAGTGATTTTATTGATAAATTTATCCCTGGGGCAATGATACCACCATAGTAATTATTATTAATTATTACGTCAAAAGTTGTCGCAGTACCAAAATCAATAATAATATAATTATAGTTCAACTTTGAAACTGAAATTGAGTTAGCTAACCTATCAGATCCAATTTGTTTTAAATTTACCTTAATCTTAATTATATCATCTAGATCTATTTTTTTTAACTCATAAGTCTTGATAGAATAACTTCTATTTAAAACATTTTTAATTATTTCAAATTTTTTCGGAACAACGCTACAAAATAATGAACTAGTTATGTTAAGTTTTTTAATAAATTTAAATTTATTATTAAAGAATGATTTAGTTAATAATTTAGTTGGAAAAATAATTCTTTTAAATATTTTTTTATTTTTTATAATACATACTTTTGTATCTGAATTACCAATATCTCCAACTATCTTCATACCATACCTTTCTTTAAAAAAATATTATATAAATTAAAAAGATTATTAGAAATATCTTTGATTTTAATTTTTTTATTTATTATTTCTTTTAAGCAAACAGTTGGGTATCTATTTATTTTTGGTTTATTATTAACATTAAGTCCTATTCCAACAATGAAGTAATTTTTTCCATTTTTATAAATAATTTCTTGCAATATTCCACAAATTTTTTTTTTATTAATCATTATATCGTTTGGTTTTTTTATAAATATTTTTTCTTTTGTGTACATTGATAGCAATTTTTTAATTATGTTTAAATTAATTGTGGATAATTTTGTTATACTGTAATCTGATGATTTAAAACAA
>CACBXQ010000014.1 GCA_902543245.1 uncultured Pelagibacteraceae bacterium
TTAAAGTAAAAAAGTTTGATCTTGAAACAAACTATTTTAAAAATGAAGCTAAAGACATAGAAAAACAAAGTGAATAAAAAAAAGAGACATAATAATAAAAAAAATAGCCAAAGTAACTTTGCAAAACTAAGTATTTTTCAGCCACAAAAATATAAATTTAAAAAAAAATGCCCTTTGTCAGGTAAAGGGGCTCCAGTTGTCGATTATAAAAATATTAAGCTTTTAAGAAGGTATATTTCAGAGAATGGAAAAATACTCCCCTCAAGAATAACTTCTGTATGTCAGAAAAAACAAAGAGAATTGTCTTTATCAATTAAAAGAGCAAGAAATTTAGCATTAATTTAATGAAAGTAGTACTATTAGAAAATCTGAAAAAACTTGGAAACATTGGAGACATAATTGATGTTAAAAGAGGTTTTGCCAGAAATTTTTTAATATCAAATAAGAAAGCTGTTTATGCTTCTAAAGAAAACATTAAACAAGTTGAAAAAATTAAAAATAATCTTAAGGAAAAAGATGACGAAAAGAAAAAAATTGCAAAAGAAATATTCGTTAAAATTAATGAAAAAGAGTTCGAGATAGAAAAATTGAGTACTGAAAACGATGAACTTTACGGTTCAGTAAAACCATCAGAGATATCTAAAACTATCTATAAAGATATAAATATTGAAATTAAACCTCAGAACATACAACTAAAGCAAGAAATCAAGTCCTTAGGTAATTTTGAAGCTAAAATTGAATTGCATTCTGAAATTGAAGCAACAATTAAGCTAAAAATATTATCATCTGATAATACAAATTAATTTTATACAATCTTTTCCCCAACTATAATTAATCATTGATTATAAGCCTGAATTCAATAGCTTAACAATTATGCTTAAAAAAAATTTTAACATAATTGAAAATGAAAATATAGAACTTCCAAACAATATTGAAGCTGAACAATCAGTTATAGGAACAATACTAATATCAAATGAGATTTTCGATGAAATTCATACCATTATAGTTAGCAAAAATTTCTATGATCCTATGCATCAAAAAATATTTGATGCAATAGAGACACTTATTTTCAAAGGTATGTTGGCTAATCCAATAACATTAAAAAATTATTTTGAAAATGATAAAGATGAAATTAATATTCCTGAATATTTAGTTAAAATTACAAAATTTTCTACATCGTCAAGACAGGCAATTGAATATTCAAAAATTATTTATGACATGTTTGTTAGAAGAGAGTTAATTAAAATTTCTGAAGGAACAATATATTCTGCAAAAAATAAAGAAATAAATATTAATGGACAAAGTATAATTGAAGATTCTGAAAAATTGTTATTTGACCTCGCAGAAAAAGGATCTTTGAGTTCCTCAATAATAACGTTTGACAAAGCTATCAAACAAACAATAGAGATGGCATCAAATGCTTACAAAAATGAAGAGGGTATTGTTGGCGTGCCTACAGGATTTAGAGATATAGATGATAGATTAGGAGGCCTGCATAAATCTGACCTCATTATAATAGCAGGTAGACCTGCTATGGGTAAAACTGCCTTAGCAACAAATATTGCGTTTAATGCTGCTAAATATTTAAAAGAAAAAGATATAAAATCCACAATAGCTTTCTTTTCACTTGAAATGTCATCCGAGCAACTTTCAACAAGAATATTAGCCGAACAATCTCGGATAAGATCAAATGACATTCGTAGAGGAAGAATTTCAGAAGAAGAATTTGATAAATTTATTGAAGCTTCTAAGAATATTTCAGAATACCCGCTTTTAATTGACGAAACGCCGGCTATAACTATTGCAGCATTGAGTAATAGGGCAAGAAGAGTCAAAAGATTATCAGGACTTGAAATGATTGTAATTGATTATATTCAGCTTATGAGAGGAACAAATTCGTATGATGGAAGAGTTCAAGAAATATCTGAAATAACTCAAGGACTAAAAGCTTTAGCAAAAGAATTATCAGTTCCTGTGGTAGCATTATCTCAATTATCAAGAGCAGTAGAATTAAGAGATGTCAAAAAACCACAATTATCTGATTTACGAGAATCGGGTTCTATAGAGCAAGACGCTGATGTTGTAATGTTTGTGTATAGAGAGGCTTATTATTTAGAAAATAAAGAACCAAGAGCTGCAACTGTTGAACATGCTGAATGGCAAGCAAAAATGAATGAAGTAGCAAATTTAGCAGAAATATTGATACACAAGCAAAGGCATGGTCCCACTGGAAACCTGATGCTAGAATTTGAGCCAATGTTTACCAAATTTAAAGATATTCAAAATAGCTAATTTAAAATATATATTATTTTGAATTTAAATGTTTGAACGTTTATATCAAAATATAGTTTTAGAAAAGCCTAAGCTTGTACTCTCAATTTTAATATTTTGTATTTTGAGCTTTGGGTATTTTAGTAAAGAATTTAAATTAGATGCCTCTTCAGATACTCTATTGTTAGAAAATGATCCCGACTTTTTATACTTAAAAGAGATAACAGAAAGATACGGAACAAATGAATTTTTAATTTTGACATATGAACCCAAAAAAAAAATTACCCATGATGAATCAATTAATGAACTTTTGAATATTAAATCTGATATTCAAAAATTTAGTTGGGTAAAAAGTGTTATAACAATATTAGATATTCCTCTTTTAGAAAATACCGATGAAAATATAACAGAAACATTAAAAAATTATAAAACGCTTAAAGATAAAGATATTGATAAAGAAAAAGGCTTTGATGAAATTAAAAAAAGTCCAGTGTTTAAAGATTTTATAATTAGTGAAGATGGAACTGTTTCTTCAATAATAGTAAATATTAAAAATAATAAAAATTCTAATAACCTTGAGGAACTAAGTGTTAAGGAACTTGAAAAAATCAAAGAAAATCAAAAAATAAAAAATCATGAAAATATTTTACAGATCAGAAATCTTATTAATCAATACAAGAATGGAAATAACAATCCAAATATTTATTTAGGAGGAGTTCCTATGATTGCTGATGACATGATATCATTTATTAAAAAAGATATTGTTGTATTTGGAGTGGGAGTATTTTTATTTATTATATTGACTCTTTGGTTTGTTTTTAGAAGTTTGATATGGATAATAATACCATTATTGAGTTGTTTTAGCGCTGTAATTATCATGACTGGATTACTTGGGATAATTGGATGGAAAGTTACAGTAATTTCATCAAACTTTATTGCATTGATGCTAATTTTAACCATGGCAATGAATATTCATATGAGTGTTAGATATCTAAATATCTCAAAAGAAAATATAAATATCTCAAACTCTGAAAAATTACTATTAACAACAAAGAAAATGTTTTGGCCAATAGCTTATACTGTATTAACTACCATTTGTGCTTTTTTATCTTTAATTTTTAGTGGGATAAAACCAATTATTGATTTTGGATGGATGATGACGTTTGGACTATTAATATCTTTTATAATTACATTTACTCTCCTTCCAATTTTTTTGAGTATTTTCGATAAAAATAATAGTTTGATCGATAAAGAACCTGGCGCTTCATTCACTAATTTATTAGGTAATATTACTTTAAGAAAATCAAATCTTATTTTTGGTATTACGATAATTGTAATTTTAGTAAGTTTTATTGGAATATCTAAGCTAGAGGTAGAAAATAGTTTTATAAATTATTTTAGCAAAAAAACAGAAATTTACAAAGGTATGAAACTTATTGACCAAAAATTAGGTGGCACAACACCTCTTGAAATTATTATAAAATTTCCAAGTGAAGAAGAAGATGAAGAAATTGATCAAGACTTTGAAAACGATGATGAATTTGAAAACTGGGATAGTAATGTAGAACAAGATAATAGTAATTATTGGTTTACAGAGAATAAAATTAACAAAATACATAGTGTGCATTCTTACTTAGAAAATTTAGAACATGTTGGAAAAGTTCTTTCCTTTTCGTCTATTCTACAGGTAGCCGAAAAAATCAATAATAATAAAAAACTAGGTAACTTAGAAATGGGGATATTATATAGTAAATTGCCAGATTCAATTAAGAAACAGATAGTTGATCCCTATATATCAATCAAAGATAACGAAGCCAGAATAAGCTTAAGGATAAAAGACTCTAATGATAACTTAAGAAGAAACGACCTTATAAATAAAATTCAATACGATTTAGAAAATAAATTAAACTTTAAAAAAGATGAATTTAAAATTGCGGGAGTTCTTGTACTTTTCAATAATCTTTTGCAAAGTTTATTTATCTCTCAAATTCTCACTTTAGGTTTTGTGATGATTGGTATACTTGTAATGTTTTTAATTTTATTTAAAAATTTATCTTTGTCACTAATAGGTGTTGTACCAAATTTCATCGCAGCCTTTTTTATTTTAGGGATTATAGGAATTGCATCAATTCCACTAGATATGATGACAATTACAATTGCTGCTATCACAATTGGAATTGCTGTCGATAATAGTATTCATTATATTTATAGATTTAAAGAAGAATTCAAAAATAATAGAGATTATGAAAAAACTTTAAAAAAATGTCACTCAACTGTAGGTGTTGCGATATTAAATACTTCAGTAACTATCATATTTGGATTCTCTATTTTGATCTTTTCAAACTTTATTCCAACAATTTACTTTGGATTATTTACAGGGTTAGCGATGTTTATAGCAATGATTTCAGTTTTAACATTATTGCCAAAACTTATTTTAGTATTTAAGCCATTTGGATAGGAATAAATGCTTGAAAATATTTTTGAACAAATAACAGATATACCCTTAATTGATATATTGTATTTAATTATTACAATATTATCAGTGCTAAAATGTGCTAAAAATGGTTTTGTCTTAAGTATATTATCTGCATCTAAATGGTTATTAGCTTATGTGTTGACTCTGTTCACATTTCCAAAAATAAAACCATATTTTGAGGATTACATATCTAATGAATATGCATTGGATATTACCTTAGCAATATCATTGTTTGTAATTATTATCTTTGTTACTCTTATGATTAACAAAGGTCTGAAAAATGCTATTCAATTTACTGGATTAGGTAAGCTTGATTCCTTTTTTGGTTTCTTTTTTGGCTTTTTGAGAGGATATGTAATTATAGTTTGTGTTTTCACAACAATAAATCTATTCGTAAACTATAAGGATTGGCCAATAAAAACAAAGGAATCATTTACCTTTTCTTACATTGAAAAAGGTAGTAGTTATTTAATTGAAAATTTTCCAAATGAAAAAGATTACGAAGATTCTAAAGAAAAAATTAAAGATATATAATCCTAAATTGCATGAGGAGTGTGGAGTTTTTGGTATAAGCAACTCTAATGATGCATCAGCCTTAACAGCATTAGGTCTTCACGCGCTACAGCATAGAGGTCAAGAGGGCTGTGGGATAGTTTCATATGATGGTGAAAAATATTATTCAGAAAAGAAATTTGGTCTAGTTGGAGATAATTTCAACGACGAAAAAATTTTAAATACTCTAAAGGGAAATTATGCCATAGGACACAATAGATATAGTACAACGGGTGGAACAGCTTTAAGAAATATTCAACCTTTTTTTGCTGATACGAATGCAGGAGGAATTGGAGTTTCACATAACGGCAATATAACAAACGCAATTACTATAAGACAAAAAATGGTAGAGGAAGGAGCTATTTTTTATACTACATCTGACACTGAGACAATTGTAAAACTAATTGCAAAATCTAATAGAGGAAAAATTATTGATAAAGTTATCGACGCTATTTTTCAAATTCAAGGTGGATACTCGCTTGTAATGTTGGCTCAAAATATATTAATAGGAGTAAGGGATCCACATGGAATAAGACAGCTTGTAATAGGTAAATTGAAAAATTCATATGTGCTAGCCTCTGAAACATGTTCATTAGATATTATAGGTGCAAAATTTGTAAGAGAAGTTGAGAATGGTGAAGTTGTTTATATTGAGAATGATGAATTAAAAAGTGTAAAACCATTTCCCGAGAGAAAAGCCAGACCATGTGTCTTTGAATATATTTATTTCTCAAGACCAGATAGTTTACTCAATGGAAAAACAGCTTATGAATATAGAAAAAATTTAGGTATAGAGCTTGCTAAGGAAACTCATGAGAAAGCTGATGTTGTAGTACCTGTACCAGACTCTGGAAACGCAGCTGCAATTGGTTATAGTAAGCATGTAGGAGTAGATTTTGATTTAGGTCTTATAAGAAATCATTATGTGGGTAGAACTTTTATTGAACCTAGCCAGCAAATCAGAAGCTTAGGTGTAAAATTAAAACTTAATGCAAATCAATCATCTATAAAAGGTAAAAAAATTGTTCTAATCGATGACTCTCTTGTGAGAGGAACAACATGCTATAAAATTGTTAGAATGCTATATGACGCAGGAGCCAAAGAAGTGCATGTAAGAATTGCCTCTCCTGAAATAAAATACCCAGATTTTTATGGTGTTGACACTCCTACAAAAAAAGAACTATTAGCTGCTAATAAAACAATCGATCAAATATGTGAGTATATAAGTGCAAAATCACTTAAATTTTTGTCAGTTGATGGAATGTATAAGGCAATTGGTTTTGATAAAAGAAATAATGCCTATCCGCAATTAACTGATCATTATTTTACGGGAGATTATCCAATAAAACCTATTGATAAACTCGGAGATAATAAAATTACTCAATTATCATTATTAAGTGTAACATCTAATAATTAAAAAAATGAGTCAGGTAAAATTTACAGAAATGAAAAATGGTTCTAAAGAGGATTATCTGTTGCTTGACAAACACGAAAAAAAATTTGCAGAAAACACAGGTGAGAGATTGCTAAAGTTTATGTCTACTCTTGATGATACATTAGAGGGCTATAAAGTAACAAGATTAGAACATTCATTACAAACCGCAACAAGAGCGTTAAATGATAAAGCAAATGATGAAATGATTGTTGCTGCTCTATTTCATGATATTGGAGATGAGTTAGCTCCACTCAATCATTCTGAATATGCAGCTGCGGTTTTAAGGCCATATGTTTCAGAAAAAACACATTGGATTATTGAAAAACACGGTGAATTTCAAATGTACTATTATGCACACCATCTGGGTGGTAATAGAAATCAAAGAGATAAATACAAAGGACATAAGTATTTTTTAGACACAATTAATTTCTGCGAAAAATGGGATCAAAGTTCATTTGATCCAAATTTCAAATCTTTAAATATCGAAAACTTTAGACCTTATGTCCAAAAAATATTTTCTAGAAAACCATACACTTCATAAGTGGAAAATTTATTAAAATATTCTAACAGTCCATATTTAAAACAACATGAGAGTAACCCTGTTTACTGGCAGCCTTGGAATAAAGAAACTTTAGAAAAAGCAAAAAAAAGTCAAAAACCTATTTTTTTAAGTGTAGGTTATGCGAGTTGTCATTGGTGTCACGTAATGGCTCATGAAAGTTTTGAAGATAATGAAACGGCAAAAATTATGAATGAAAAATTCATTAATATTAAAGTTGATAGAGAAGAACGCCCTGATCTAGATTATGTATTTCAGAAAAGTTTATCTATACTTACTGGAGC
Organism: uncultured Pelagibacteraceae bacterium; assembly: GCA_902543245.1. Lineage (GTDB taxonomy): Bacteria > Pseudomonadota > Alphaproteobacteria > Pelagibacterales > Pelagibacteraceae > Pelagibacter. The sequence goes on from CACBXQ010000014.1 coordinate 7,578, forward strand.
ACAAGGAGGATGGCCCTTGTCAATGTTCTTAGATGAAAATGGAGTTCCTTTTACTGGTGGCACATATTTTCCACCTAAAGAAATGCATGGTAGACCTAACTTTAAAAGCGTTTTAGAAAATGTTTCAAATGTATACGAAAAAAATCGTGACAAAATAATCTCACAAGTTGATCAAATGAAATCTGTTTTTGATGAATTAAATAGGAAAACATCAGTATTAAATCAACCTCTCGAACCATTTGTCGAAAGAATAATTCAATATTTAGATAAAGAAAATGGTGGTTTTAAAGGAGCACCAAAGTTTCCACAATTCTATATGTTTGATGCAATATTTTATTTTTATTTAAAAACAAATAATAAAATTTATTTAGATGCAGTAGAATTATTACTTAAAAAGATATCTTCTAGAGGTATTTATGATCAGTTGGGCGGTGGAATATCTAGATACACAGTGGATAAAGATTGGATAATCCCCCACTTTGAAAAAATGCTTTACGACAATATCCAATACGTAGATTTGTTATCTAAATTTTATAATTCAACAAAAAATGAGTATTATAAAGATAAATTAAAGCAAACTATATCATTCATAAATTTAGAATTTAAAAATAAAGATAATTTATTAGGTTCTGCATACGATGCAGATAGCGATGGGATAGAGGGTTTATTTTATACTTGGGGATACGACGAAATTAAAGAAATTTTGAAGGAGAGCTATTCAATATTTGAAAAAAAATACGAAATCACCAAAGAGGGAAATTTTGAAAGTAAAAATATTTTAATTGAAAAAGACAACTTTCAACTAAATAAAGAAGAATTTCATATTGTAGAAGAGATTGAAAAAAAATTATTTTTAAAAAGAAATGAGAGAAATAAACCTTTTTTTGACAACAAGGCTCAAATAGATTTAAATTCGTTTTGGGTATATTCAAATTTTCAGGCATCTATTGTTCTTGATGATGAAGATTTAAAAGAAAAAACTATAAATACTTTAAAACTAATTAATAACAAAACTTCAGATAAAATTTATCATTGCAATAAAAATGATGAGGTAGATGTATTTTTAGAAGATTATGTTTATTACTGCTTAGCTCTATTGTCGTACTATGAAATTGAAGGCAATGATAAATATTTTAATATTCTAATAAAGAGGATGAATGAAACTTGGGAATTATTTTTTGATCAAAAAAATAAATTACTCCAAAAAAATAAAATCAGAGATAATGACTTATTTGTTAATCCAATTGATATTAATGATAATAATATTCCAAATGGGAATAGTGTTTTTTTAAATCTTTGCAATAAAATGAATTTAATAACAAAAGAAAATCACTGGTTAGATAAAACAGAAATTCTAAAAAAAACCTTTCATTCGTTAATTAATTTTAATAGTACACAAATGTTTAGTTATATTAAAAGCTTAGATCTTTTAGAAGAAAATATATCTTTCACGTTTCATGGAAATAAAGAAAAGTTAAATGAAATAATTAAAATACTTTTAAAAAAATATTTTAGTAGAGCTTCTTTTGTATATGAAAAAAATACTAAAGAAGATTTTATTATTGTTTGTAGAAACAAGGTTTGTTCTGATAAAATCTATGAAATAAATTCAATTGAAAGCTTTCTACAATATGAAAAATCTGTCTGATCAAAAAAAAGGATCTTTATTAGCATTTATTGGAGTAATGTTTATAACTCCTGACTCATTATTAATAAGATTAAGTAATATTGATACTTGGGGTTTGTTATTCTACAGAGGAGCAATACCATTTGTTGTTGTATTGTTATGTCTAATAATTATTTATAAATCTAAATTCCTTAATTTAGTAATAGCAATGGGATTTGCAGGAATTTTTTATGCTATAACTTTTACTGCAACTAATATTACTTTTATATTATCTATACAAAATACAAATGTCGCAAATACACTCATTATGGTTGCAATGGCTCCTATGCTTTCAGCAATTCTAAGTGCAATTTTCTTAAAGGAGAACCCAGATAAAAAGACACTAGTAGCTATTTTCATTACGTTTATATCTGTTGTTTTCATATTTTATGACTCGGTTAAAATTGGAAACTTTTATGGTGATATGTTTGGAATTATTACTGCTTTAGGGCTTGCTCTTAATGCAATAATTGTAAGATACGCTAAACAAAGAAACTTAGTGCCTGCGGCTGTTATAGGTAAATTTTTTGTAGCTATTTTTGCTTTATTTTTCATAGACAGTATAGCTTTAATTGACAATGACATTTTTATAATACCATTGATGGGGGTCATGTGCGTTGCAATTCCATTTGTTTTGATAACTATAGCACCAAGATTTATTACAGCTGCTGAAGTTAATCTTTTTTTCCTTTTAGAGACTATTATTGGTCCAATCTGGGTTTGGATGGTAATCAAAGAACAGCCGTCTATTGAGACAATCATTGGTGGTGTAGTCATAATCATAACAATTGGGGTCCATTCATTTTTAGCCTTAAAAAAAACATAAATACAAAATATTTACTTGCATATTTTCTACTAAGGAATAGTTAACCAAATATGCAAAAAGAAGTAAGAAAATCCTGGGCATTGTTTACGGGTATTGGAATAATAATGATTGCTCAAGGTTTGCAAAATAACCTGATGGGTATTAGAGCTGTAATTGAAAATTTTAGTACTCTAACAACTGGTATATTTATGTCTGGTTATTTTGTAGGATATTTTTTTGGTTCCTACACAACTCCAATACTTATTTCAAAAGTTGGACATATTAGAGTTTTTGCTGCATTTGCATCTTTAGCATCTTTAAGTATTTTAATAGCTGTAACTTTTGTAGATCCAATCATGTGGACCTTAAGCAGGTTTATAACAGGTGTGTCACTAGTTAGTTGTTATATAGTTTCAGAAAGTTGGTTAAATGATAGAGCAACAAATAGAAATAGAGGTCAACTATTATCAACATATATGGTAGTTCTTTGGGTTGGTTTAGCAATTGGAATGTTGTTGTTAAACATAGATAGTCCAGAAAATTATGGACCATTTATTTTAGTTTCAATTTTAATGTCTATTTCACTTGTGCCAATACTTTTAACTAAACGACCAGCACCAAAATTTAAAAAAATTAGTACATTAAGTCTCAAAGAACTATATAAAATTTCGCCTTTAGGCTTTGTTAGTTCGTTTTTTACTGGAGCAATGCATGCTGGCTTTCTCTCATTATTATCTGTTTATGCTACTGCCGCTAACTATTCTTTATTTGAAACATCGATTATCTTAACTGTTGCAGTTTTATCAGGGGCTTTAGCTCAAGGTCCTATCGGTTATCTTTCAGATAATTATGATAGAAGAAAAATTATAATTTTTTCTACTGTTTTATCCTCTATATTTGCATTATTTTGTATCATTTCATCTAACTCACCAGAGCAAAATCTATATTGGACAAGTGAATTTGATACATCAAAAATAATTTTTATTATTTTTATAGGTTTGTATTCTTGTTTTAGTTTACCTTTGTTTTCTCAAAATTTAGCACATACAAATGATTACGTTCCTAAAGAAAAATT
>CACBXQ010000015.1 GCA_902543245.1 uncultured Pelagibacteraceae bacterium
AGTTAGAAAACTTATAAAAAATGATTTTGATGAAGCATACAAGAAAGTTGATGCAATACTAACTCCTTCAACACCTAGCTCAGCATTTAAAAATGGTGAGAAGAAAGATGATCCAGTTTCAATGTATTTAAATGATATCTTTACTGTTCCAGTTAATTTAGCTGGTTTACCAGGAATTTCTATTCCAGCAGGTCATGATGCAAAAGGATATCCACTAGGTTTGCAAATAATTGGCAAAGCTTTTGATGAACAGAATATATTAAATATTGCTTATGCTATGGAGGAAAAGATTAACTTTAAAAACAAGATCAATGATTGGTGGATCAAGTGAACAAAAGTAAATCAGACTATCTAATTAGCAGAAAAGATAATCAGTACGAAGTTATAATTGGGTTAGAAGTTCATGCACAAGTAACTTCAGAGTCAAAGCTATTTTCAACATCTGCAACTAAATTTGGTGCCGAACCTAATACTCAAGTAAGTTTAGTTGATGCTGCATTTCCTGGAATGTTACCTGTAATAAATGAATTTTGTGTAAAACAAGCAATTAAAACAGGGATAGGTCTAAATGCTCAAATTAATAATCGATCAGTTTTTGATAGAAAAAACTATTTTTATGCTGATTTACCTCAAGGATATCAAATTTCTCAATTTAAAGATCCAATTGTAGGCGAGGGTAAGGTAATTTTAGATATGCCTGATGGTCAAAAAGAGGTTGGCATTGAAAGACTGCATTTAGAACAAGACGCAGGAAAAAGTATTCATGATATTGACCCAAAAAATACATTCGTTGATTTAAATAGATCTGGAGTAGCATTAATGGAAATCGTGAGCAAACCAGATCTTAGATCCCCTGATGAAGTTAGTGCATATATAAAAAAATTAAGATCAATTATGAGATATTTAGGTACATGTGACGGTAACATGCAAGAAGGATCATTAAGAGCCGATGTCAATGTATCAGTTAGATTAAAAGATTCAAAAAATTTAGGCACAAGATGTGAAATAAAAAATGTAAATTCAATTAAATTCATGCAAATGGCTATTGATTACGAAGCTAATAGACAAGTTGATTTAATAGAAGAAGGTAAATCGATTGATCAAGAAACAAGATTATTTGATACCAAAAAAAATGAAACCAGATCCATGCGATCAAAAGAAGATGCTCACGATTATAGATATTTTCCAGATCCTGATTTATTACCATTAGAAATTTCTGATCAATTCATTAGTAAAATTAAAAATGATATTCCTGAATTACCGGATGACAAAAAGAAAAGATTTATTGAAGAGTTTAAACTATCACCTTATGAAGCTACTATTTTAGTCTCCGATATAGATACAGCAAGATATTTTGAAAACGTTGTATCTAAAATGGGAAAAAATAAAGATATAAAACTGGCAGTTAACTGGATTACGGGTGAATTATTTGCTGTCTTGAATAATAAAAATCTAGAAATTTCTCAAAGTCCAATTAGTGCAAAGAATTTAGCAATATTAGTGAATTTAATTAAGAATGGAACAATTTCAGGAAAAATAGCAAAAACTATATTTGAATTAATGCTAGATGGAGATAAAGATCCACAACAAATTGTTGAAGAAAAAGGATTAAAGCAACAAAGTGACCCAAAAGCTTTAGAGGCATTAATAGATAAAATAATTAATGATAATAGAGAAAAGGCGATTGAATACAAACAAGGTAAAGAAAAATTATTTGGTTTCTTTGTTGGGCAAGCAATGAAAGCTTCTGGTGGTAAAGCTAATCCTCAATTAATAAACGAGTTATTGAAGAAAAAACTTTAATTACATGGGTGCAAACCTTGATATCACAGATAAATTACAAAATTATATCAATAAATTTGGTTTAAAGTTAAATCCAGTCCAACAAGAAATAATTGATTACAATAAAACACTTGGTGATATTAAAAGGATGCAAATTGATCCTGCCCAATGCCATTTTCTACATTTGATAATTAAAATTTCAAATATAAAAAATGTACTTGAAATCGGAACATTTACTGGGCTTAGTGCACTTTCAATTTCACTTGCCTTACCGGAAGATGGAAAACTGGTTGTACTTGATAAAAATGAAGAGACAAGCAAAATAGCGCAAAATTTTTTCAAAAAAGCTAATCAGAATCATAAAATAACAACAATGATAAAACCTGCTTTTGAATCTTTGAATGATATAAAAAATCAAAAGTTTGATATGGTTTTTATTGATGCTGATAAAATGAACTATAAAAAATATTATGAAAAATCTTTGGGGTTAATTAATCAAGGTGGATTAATTATTATTGATAATGTTTTGTGGCATGGTGAGGTGGCAGATGTAAAATATAGTGATAAATACACAATTAATATTAGAGAGTTTAATAAATTTGTATCTGAGGATAAAAGAGTAGAACAAGTCATCATCCCATTAGGTGATGGCATGACTGTATGCAGAGTTTTATGACGTTTAAAGTTTTTGGCTTTTATAAATTTATTAAAATTAAATCTTTAAAAAAGAATAAAGATATTTTACAAAAATTTCTTTTAGTAAATGATTTAAGGGGTACCATAATTATAGCTAAAGAAGGATTAAATGGAACCATATCAGGTAGCAAAAAAAATATTGAAAAAACAATTAAAAAACTAAAATCCTTATTTTCATTTAAATACTTTGATAATAGTAATGATTCTAAATCAAAACTTCAGCCATTTCATAAACCTAGGGTAAAAATTAAGAAAGAAACAGTTCCAATGAATTTAATTTTAAATTCTAAAGAAAGATCTACAGAAATGCATTTAAACCCAAAGGAATGGAACAATCTGATAAAAAATAAAGATACACATGTAATTGATACCAGGAAACCATTTGAGTATAATGTTGGAACATTTAAGAAGTCAGTAAATCCAAATATTAATAATTTTAGAGATTTTCCAAAATATTTAAATAAACTTAAAAAAAATAAACCTGTAGCAATGTTTTGTACTGGTGGAATACGATGTGAAAAAACTTCAGCATATTTGAAAAGAAAAGGTTTTGAAAATATATATCAATTAAATGGTGGTATATTAAATTATCTTAAAAAAATCGATAAAAAAGATAGTTTATGGAAAGGAGAGTGTTTTGTTTTCGATAATAGGGTTAGTTTAAAACATGGATTATCTAAAGGTACATATTTAGTTTGTAGTGGATGCAGAACTCCGATTTCAAAAAAGGAGACTAAATCAAAATATTATGAGGAGGGTGTATCATGTCCAAAATGTCACGCTAATCTAAGTTCTTCACAAAAAGAAAGATTCAGAATGAGACAAAACCAAATTAATGTTGCAAAAAGATTAGGTAAGAGACATATCTTCAAAAAAGAATATTAATTATTAATAATGAATTTATTAAAAGATAATATACCTAAATTATTGAGAAGTTTAGCAATACCAGCAAGTATCGGAACCTTGTTTCAAACACTTTATAATATCGTTGATACATATTTTGCTGGAAAAATATCACCTGAAGCTCTATCAGCTTTAAGTAAATCATTTCCAATATATTTTGTTATCATTGCTACGTCGATAGGAGTTACAGTTGCGGGGACAGCTCTAATAGGAAATAGTATTGGTGAGAATAATAAAAAGAATATACTTTACTATTTTGCAAATTTAATAATCTATAGTTTTATAATATCAATTATAATATCTATATTAGGTTTAACTTTAGCTGAAAAAATATTTGTATTAATGAAGTCCAGTGAAGAAGTTGTTAATTATGGTCTTCAATATACAAATATAATATACACGGGATCATTAATCTTTATTTTAGTTGTAGCGTTAAATTCACTTCTACATGCTCAAGGAGATACTAAGACTTACAGAAATGTATTAGTTTTATCTTTTTTACTGAATATTATTTTAAATCCATTGTTAATTTTTGGTTTTTTATTTATCCCAGCATTTGGAGTTGCAGGCATAGGTTATGCCACAATTATATGTCAATTGATTTCACTACTGATTATTTTATCTAAGGTAATTAGAAATCCTTTGATAAAGCAAATAACATTCAAATTTTTTCAACCAAAGTTTTTTTATCTTAAAAATATTTTTTTCCAATCTATGCCTATTTCTATAGCTATTTGTGGTTATTCAATTGCTGCAGCAATAATTTTTACATATGTTGGTTCGTTTGGGGAATATGCGACAGCAGGATATGGTGCAGCTACACGTATTGAGCAAGTAGTACTGCTTCCAATATTAGGAATTAATACTGCATTAATATCAATTATATCTCAAAATTATGGAGCTAAGAATTTTGATAGAATAATTGCAACGTATCATGTTGCCTTGAGATATTCATTCTACATAATGTTAATATCTGGTTTTATTATTTATATGACTGCTGATCTTGTTCCTCTATTATTCTCAAACGATATACAAGTTATTGATTATAGTAGTAGATATCTAAAAATTTCTGCCTTTGTATTGCCAGCTTATCCATTTTTCTTTTTATCTAATGGTTTTTTTATGGCTCTGAAAAAATCTGAAAATGCAATGTTAAATAATATTGCAAGAAATGTAGCGGTACCCATTATTGTCTTTTATTTAGCAAGATATTTAAGCGCAGATTACAACTCATTTTTCTGGTTGTGGGTAGTATTTCAATGGACTATATCTATCGCTTTACTATTAATTGTAAAATTTTATCTTACAAATCGATTATATAAATCTCGCGCTATCATTAATCCATGACCATAAATGTTTTGAAAAAGATCTCCTAACAAATAAGTTTAAATTTCCTTTATCAATATTATGCAATATTACATCAGTATGATTTACTATTGTTTGTGCAACGCTTCCTTTTTTACTCATAAAATCATTAAAATTAAAAGGACATCCTTTTGAAAGTAAATCATAAATCTTGTTTCCATTTAAATTAATCATAACCCAATGGTCAGTTACATTGGTTACAGCACCTTGATTTAATTTTGAAATTTGATTAAATAATTTATCTTCTAAATTGATTTGTTCTTCATATTTATTAATTTTATTATTAGAATAAAGTAACCATTCATCAGGGCTAAGCCAAAGTAAACTATAGTTATCGTTTATTGATGACATGTTAGATTCCACTGGTGGTATTATAGATAATATTTTTCCAATTTTTGCAGAGAATTCTCTTTTTCTGCTTCTTAAATTAATTTTAATTATAGGTTCAACTTCAGAAATAGTTAGATCATTGTAACTTTTTTTTTCTTGTATTGGTGTTTCAAAATTAAGCATTTAACCTCTTATTTTCTTTATCATAAAATACCGTGTCTGTAATAGTTACATTAATGTTTTTGTTTTCCATTGGTACAAATAATTTTTTTCCTTTAAGATTCTTTCCACTTACTACAACAGCTAAAGCAATTGATTTATTTAAATTTGGACTAAAATAACTTGATGTAACATGACCTAACATTTCTATTGGTTTTTTATTTAAGTCTTCTACTATTTGTGATCCTTCTTCTAAAACTTCATTAGGGTCGTCTGTTATAAGACCAACCAATTGTTTTCTATCCTCTCTTATTGTATCACTCCTATACAAAGACCTTTTACCAATAAAGTCATATTTCTTTTTGCTTACTATCCAATCCATTTGTAAATCTACGGGAGTTAAAGTTCCATCTGTGTCTTGACCAGTTATAATGAAACCTTTTTCTGCTCTTAATAAATGCATAGTTTCAGTACCATAGGGTGTTATGTTGTATTCCTTACCAGCCTCCATAGACATTTCCCACACATTTTTAGCATAATTTGATTGAATGTTAATTTCGTAACTATGCTCTCCAGTAAAACTGATTCTCATTACCCTACATCTAACTCCATTTATTGATGAATTTTTAAAAGACATATGCGGGAAGTTTTGATCAGACAAATCTAAATCAGGGATCATTTTGTTAACAATTTTTTTTGAATTTGGTCCACAAATACTTATTGTTGAAAAATGGTCGGTTACAGTTGTTAAATAAACATCTAATTCAGGCCATTCAGTTTGAAGATAGTCTTCTAATTTATTTAAAACATTTGCTGCTCCACCGGTTGTTGTGGTCATAATATAGTGATTTTCACCTAATCTAGTAGTTACACCATCATCATAAACCATTCCATCCTCATTTAACATTAATCCATATCGACATTTCCCAATTTGTAATTTTGACCAAGCATTTGTGTATACTCTATTTAAAAACTCAGAAGCGTCGGTTCCTTGAATATCAATTTTTCCAAGAGTTGAGGCATCCAATATACCAGCGCTATCTCTCGCAGCTTTACTTTCTCTCTGTACTGCTTCGTGCATTGACTCTTTATTTTTTGGGTAATACCAAGGTCTCTTCCATTGTCCCACATTTTCAAATTTAGCACCATTTGTTTCGTGCCAGTTGTGCATCGCAGAATATCTTGTATGATCAAAAAACTGACCAACATTTCTTCCAACAATTGCACCAAAAGTTAACGGTGTGAAAGGAGGTCTAAAAGTAGTTGTTCCAAGTTCACCCATATTTGTGCCAGTTGTATCTGCAATAATTCCTAGGGCATGCATATTTGATAATTTACCTTGATCTGTGCCCATACCTGTAGTCGTGTATCTTTTTACATGTTCTATAGATTTAAAACCTTCCCTTAGAGCTAACTTTACATCTTTAGCTGTTGAATCATTTTGAAAATCAAGAAAGGGTTTTGTTTTCCCTAACGGTTTATCTGATGGTAGCAGCCAAATATTTTTTTTATTTTTTTCTTTGGAACTTTGTATTTTAAGGCTATCAAAAATAGAAGTATTTATATCAAGGAACTCTTTAGTTTTTAAATTTGTTTTTTTTATTATATCATCTAGTTCAAGATCACCGTTACATGATCCCACACTAATTTGTTCTGATGAGCTCTTGTTTTCATTGGGTATAAACATATTATCTATTCTATTAAATTCTAATTTACCACCAGATTGCGTAAATAAATGAACCATTGGTGTCCATCCTCCAGATATTCCAAGACAATCACAACTTTCATTTATTTTGTCACCAATTACCCCAGTTCCTTTTTCATTTAATTTCATTAATTCTATAGAGTTGATACGTTTATATCCTTTTGTATTAACTACTGTATGTTTCCAGTAAATTTTAATACCAATATCTTGAACTTTTTTAACTATTAATGATTCTGATTTATCCCTTATGTCTATAATTGAATTTACTTTTACACCATTTTTATAGAGAGAAAGCACTGTTTCATATGCACTATCATTAGAGGTAAATATAGAAATTTTAGTTCCACATTTAACACCATAGTAATCAATATATTTTTTTATAGATGAGCTTAACAAAATACCTGGTCTATCATTGTTATTAAATATTAATGGTCTTTCTATAGCACCAGTTGCTATTACTACTTTTTTTGCTCTAATTTTCCAAAGTCTTTGTCTAATTTTATCTTTTCTGTCATTAACGTTTAAATGATCAGTTAAATTTTCTTTAGCTAAAAGATAATTATATCCATGGAAAGCGGCTAGACTAGTTCTAGTTTTTATACTTAGGTTTGGATATTTTTTTAAATTTTCAATTTCATTGCTTAGCCATTTTGAAACATTTTGATCATTTATTTTAAAGTTATCATCATTATTATAAATACTTACTCCACCTAAATCTTTTTTATCGTCTAACAATATTGTATCTAATTTTTTTTCTGCAGACAATTTGGCTGCTATAACTCCTGATATACCACCGCCAATCACTAACACGTCACAATGTGCATATTGATGATCATATATGTCTGGGTCAGGTTTTGTTGGTGCTTTTCCTAGTCCAGCAGAATGTCTTATAAAGAATTCATATTTTTCCCAAAAACTAGCAGGCCACATAAAAGTCTTATAGTAAAATCCAGCTGGTAGAAAAGGGGACAGAAAATTATTAATACCTCCAATATCAAAATTTACACTTGGCCAACAATTTTGACTATTTGCTTCTAGTCCTTCATATAGTTCTATTTCTGTAGCTCTGACATTTGGCTCAGTTAGAGAAGGGTCATTACTAACTTGAACTATTGCATTAGGTTCCTCTGAACCACATGTCATAATTCCTCTGGGTCTATGATATTTAAAACTTCTTCCCACAAGATGTACATTATTTGACAAAAGAGCTGATGCTAAAGTATCTCCTTTAAAACCATAAAAGGTTTTTCCGTTAAATTTAAATGGTATTCGTGTTGTTTGATCAATATATTTGCTATTTACTCTAAGTTCTTTTGACATGTTTATACAATAGGAGGTTTTTCACCCATTTTATAAATAGCGTGAATTTTATCATTTGATGTATCCCTGATCATATTAAACCATTTTCTGCAACCATGAGCATGATTCCATCTTTCAAATTGAACACCTTTGATATTTTTTCTCATGAATAAGTACTCAGCCCATTGATCATCACTCAATTCAGTAGGTTGTTTTGGTCTTATAATATGCGCTTCACCTCCAGAAGAAAATTCTGATTGATCTCTTTCACCACAGAATGGACAATTTATAACAAACATTAGTGTGCTACTGCTGCTGCGCCATGTTCATCAACAAGATCACCACTAACAAATCTATTAATATTAAATGCAGCGTTTAATTTATGTGGTTCATCATTTGCAATAGTGTGTGCAAATAAATCTCCTGATCCAGGTGTAGCTTTAAATCCACCTGTGCCCCAACCACAATTAAAATATAAACCTTTAATTTGAGTTTTACTAATAATTGGGCTAGCATCAGGACAAATATCCACAATACCTCCCCATTGTCTTAACATTTTCATTCTACTAAATATTGGATAAAGTTCTAAAATTGCTCTTAATGTTTCTTCTACAACAGTATGACTACCTTTTTGAGTATATGAGACATACGAGTCTGTCCCTGCACCAATGACAAGCTCACCTTTATCAGATTGACTTACATATGCATGAACAGCGTTTGACATAACTACAGTATCAATTACTGGTTTCACTGGCTCAGAGACCAATGCTTGTAGTGGTTTACTTTCAAGTGGTAATTTCAAACCAGCCATATTTGCGATTACACTTGAGTGACCAGCTGCAACAACTCCTATTTTTTTTGTTTTAATAAATCCTTTTGACGTTTCAACACCAGTAACTTCATTACCATTTCTTTTGATACCTTTAACTTCACAATTCTGAATTATATCAACTCCCAAAGCATCAGCACCTCTTGCATAACCCCAAGCCACTGCATCATGTCTTGCTGTACCTGCTCTTTTTTGCAGAGTTCCACCAAGTACTGGATAACGAATATCTTGAGAAGTATTTATAATTGGGCAAAATTTTTTTACCTCTTTAGTATTTAACCAAACTGCATCAATACCATTTAATCTGTTTGCATGTGTTCTTCTTTTTAAGTCTCTAACATCTTGTAAATTATGAGCAAGATTCATAACACCCCTTTGACTAAACATTACATTATAGTTTAATTCCTGAGACAAACTCTCCCAAATTTTTAAAGCATGATCATAAAGACCTGCACTAGCATCCCATAGGTAATTTGATCTTATTATAGTTGTATTTCTTCCAGTATTACCTCCACCAATCCAACCTTTTTCTAAAACAGCTATATTTGTGATTTTATGTTTTTTAGCTAAATAATAAGCAGTAGCCAAACCATGACCACCACCACCAATAATTATAGCATCATATTCTTTTTTTGGTTCAGGATCTCCCCAAGCTCTTTGCCAATTCTCATGATTCGAAAAAGCATTTTTTATTAAAGAAAATACTGAGTATTTATTTTTCATATTTTTATGAAAATACTTTATAAATATTGAATATTCAATGATTTCAAGTTACACAGGGGGTATGTAGGAAGGATGGGTGAGTTGGTTTAAACCAGGAGTTTGCTAAACTTCCGTAGGTTATAATGACCTACCGAGGGTTCGAATCCCTCTCCTTCCGCCACAATTTAATAAAGCGTTTCATTTTTGAAAAAATTCTTCATTTTAATTGGTTTTTTCTCAAGAATATATCTATAGACATTATAATTCTCCAAAACTCTTTGAACATAATTTCTGGTTTCTTTAAATTTAATCAGCTCAATCCAATCAACATAATCAATTTGATTTTTTTGAGGATTTTTATTAATTTTTTTCCAATATTTAACTCTTTTTGGTCCAGCATTATACGCGGCTATTGCAAATGGGTAGGCACCTTCATATTCTAATATTAGTCCAGCTATATAATGCGAGCCTAAGTTTATATTATATTCAGGATCTGTAGTAAGCCTAGATCTTGTATAAGGAAGGTTTGCTTGTTTAGATACAAGTTTAGCAGTATAAGGCATCAATTGCATTAAACCTTTTGCTCCAGCACTACTATTAGCTGACATATCAAATTCACTTTCTTGCCTTATTATAGATAATATAAATGCAGATTCTGGAATTTTTCTTTGATGTACTTTTTTTGGTGTACTTATAATGGGATAATTATATTTATTATGAAATCTTTTCTCATAAGAAGCTATTTTTGATATTTGAATTGCATAATCGTATCTTGAAATTCTTGTAGCTAGCTCTGCAGCTAAAATCTCACTTCCATTTTCAATATTTGATTTAGCTAA
>CACBXQ010000016.1 GCA_902543245.1 uncultured Pelagibacteraceae bacterium
TATTATTAAATAAATAAGTGGCTCAAAAAAAATAGTTTTCGACATCCAAATAAAATGAAGAATTCCAAAAGCTGCTATTACATAAATCAACCTATGTAATTTTTTCCAATTTGATTTTAATTTAATCATCATTTTTTGAGAAGATGTAAGCGCTAAGGGTATTAATAATAACCATGCAGAAAATCCAATATAAATATATTTTTTTTTAATCAAATCATCACTAATGCTATTCCAGTCAAATCTATAATCTAGACCTACATATACAAGTAAGTGAACTGATACGTAAAAAAAAACAAATAATCCAAGCATTCTTCTATGTCTAACCCAAAAATTAGATTTAGTAATTCTTTGAAGCGGAGTCATTGCTAATGTTAAACAGATAAATATTAAACTCCATTCACCGAAATGGTGCATTATTTTTTTTATGGGGTCAGGACCTAATTGATTAAAATAAATATAATACGATAGAGAGTAGATTGGCCATAGACATAAGAAAAAGATTAAAACCTTAGAATATTTGTACATTTATTACTAAAAATATTTCTTTAAATCCATTCCTGAATAGAGTTGCGCAACTTCATCAGCATAACCATTAAACATTAAAGTTTTTATTCTAGGGGTCCAAATCCCAGTTCCAATAACTCTCTCTGTGGCTTGAGACCATCTAGGGTGATCAACATTTGGATTAACATTAGAGTAGAAACCATATTCTCGTGGTGATGCTATCATCCATGATGATTTAGGCATTTTTTCTAAAAACTTTATTTTGACTATGGCTTTTGCACTCTTAAATCCATATTTCCATGGAACCATTAATCTTATTGGTGAACCATTTTGATTAGGTAAATCCTTTCCATATAAACCAGTTACCATTAAGGTTAGTGGATGCATCGCTTCATCTATTCTTAATCCCTCAATATATGGCCATTTTAAAATAGGATATCTTTGACCCACCATTTGTTCTGGGTCATAGATTGTTTCAAAAGAAACGAATTTTGCTTTTCCTAACGGCTCAACTTTATTTAAAAGGTTTTTTAAAGGGAAACCATTCCATGGTATTACCATTGACCAACCTTCAACACATCTCAGTCTATAAACTCGTTCTTCGGTTGGAAAAAGTTTTTTTATATCATCCATTGATAACGTAATTTTTTTTTGAACTGCACCTTCAATTGTTACACTCCATGGATCTGTTTTAAAATTTTTTGAATTTTTATGGGGATCAGCTTTTTGAGTTCCAAACTCATAATAATTGTTATAAGTAGTGATATCATTATATGCAGTGATTTGATTTCTTAATTCATTTTCATCAGTTGAGGACGAAAGACCATACGAAGTGGTTGATAAATATAAAGAACCAGTAGCTAAGCCTAGGTTTTTAATGAAATTTCGTCTATTTTTATATATTTTTTCAGGTGTTATTTCTGAACTTTTGAATTTAACCATTTTATTTTTTTATAGATACTCCTTTTAACCAACTACTATTACTTCCAATATAGTGTTCTTTTTTCCATACAGGAGTTCTTTTTTTAATTTGTTCTATAAAAAATCTCGAGAGTTTATATGCCTCACCTCTATGCTTACAACCAACAGCAATAACAATGCTTTTTTCACCTAATTTTAAATATCCTTTGGCATGTTCAACAAAAATAGCTTTTTTTTTTATATTTAATTTTTTAGTTGAGTCGGAATAAATTTCTTTAATACTTTTTATGACTAATTTATCATGACTGTCATATGAAACACCTTTAACTTTTTTTTTATTATTTTCATTTCTAACTGTCCCAGTAAATAAAATAATTGCCCCAAAGTAAGGTGATGAAACATATTGAATTGCTTTTTGTACATCAATTTTTCTTTTTTTTATTTCAATAACTTTTACGTGAAGCATTAACCCCCTCCTATTGGTGGTATAATTGAAATTTTTTGAGATCTAATAATCTTATAATTTTCATTGAGAAAAATATCTTTTTCGGAACAAAAAGCTGATGCTTTAATAATTCTTTTATAACTTGAATTGCCTTTAAAACTTTTATCAATATAATTTATTATTTCTTTTCGAAGTTCTTTAATTGAACTTTTCTTTTTTAAATTAAATTCTAGAAAACTTTTCTTGCTAAATTGTCTACTTGCTCCATAGAGTTCCAGAGTTATTTTCATAACTTTTATTTAAAAATTTTATCAAGAAAAGAAGGAAGTCCATTTGGATTTTTCCATAATCCACTTTTTCCACCTTCTTTAATTAGCAATTTTACATTATCAATTTTTAAGTCAGGATTAATAATCTTACTTAAATCATAAATCGTTATTAAAGCAGCATTAACTCCCATTATCGCTTCCATTTCTACTCCAGTTTTTGCAACCGTTGAAACTACACAATATACTTCTAATGAAAAATCCTCGTCATTCATCATAATTTTCGTAGCAGTATGATCAATAGGTAATGGATGACATAATGGGATTAATTCACTAGTTTTTTTAACACCTAAAACTGCAGAGATTTCTGCTAAAGATATAGGATCTCCTTTTGGCATTTGTTTTTTTTGGATTAAATTAAATACTTCCTCACCAACAAAAATTTTTCCTGAAGCTAAAGCTCTTCTAAATGTGCTTTTCTTTTCTGAAACATCAATCATATTATAAGAATTATTTTCAAATATATCTTTTGCCCAGTCAGATAATTTTTCATTATTTATTATTTTTAAATTGCTCATTATCCTCCAGTAGTTGATAAGTTGTTAGTTAGTCCTGTTTCTCCAAGCTCTAAGTAATGAGACTCTTTTTTAAAGTTTAATTGTTTAAGAATTAAGTCTTTTAATTCCTCCAGCTGGTCGTCTCTTTGCATTAAATGTCTAATATTAATTCCAGTGTTACCAAAGAGACATAATCTCAAATCACCTCTTGATGTTATTCGCAATCGGTTACATGTTTTGCAAAAGTCTTTGGAATAAGGAGCTATTAATCCAAACTTTCCTTTATAATCAGGATTAATATAATTTTTTGAAGGACCAGCATCCTTACCCAGTGTTTGAAAAATCCAGTTATTTTTTTATTAAATATTCACTAAAAACTTTAGATGAGATATGAAATTTTCTATAATATTCATGATTGTCCCCAGTTTGCATTAATTCTATATATCTAAAATCTAAGTCATTTTCTTTAATAAAACCTGCCCATTGTTCAAAATCTTTCTCTGAACTATTAATATTTTTCAAAAGCACTGCGTTAATTTTGATATTATTAAAACCTAAACTTTGTAGTTTTTTTATACCTCTTAAAATTTCTTCAAGCCTGTCATGACCAGTAATTTTTTTGAATGTATCTTTATTTAAACTATCGATACTTATATTAATTCCATCTAATTTACTTTCGACTAGTTTCTCTGCTAAATTTTCTAATTTATATCCATTAGTAGTAATTACTGTTTTTTTTATTCCAGAGTTTTCTTTTAAAATATTTACTATTTCAAAAAAATCTTTTCTAATTGTTGGTTCGCCACCAGTTAGTCTAATTTTTGATACACCCAATTGTGATAGTGCTTTGGCAAGTTTTTTGATTTCTTCGGCTGTTATGAATGTTCTGTTATCAGATTTATCAATTTTATAGCCATCAGGGAGACAGTAATCACACTTAAAGTTACAAACATCAGTGATGGATAATCTAATATATGGAAATCTTCTACCAAATGCATCTTGCAATAAATTCATTAAGTAAAATTTATCACATCAGATATCAATTGAAAGATAATTTAAATTACTTCAGCGCGGTCTTTATTAGTATCTACTTCTGTTTTGAATTTATTAGATATTTTTTGTACTTCTACAGATGAAACTTTGTATTCTGCGCACATTGTTTCTTCGTCTCTACCATTACCTGTAACCATATTTACCATGTGTTCGGGGAAGTGAAATGTAGTGAAAACAACACCTTCTTTGACTTTATCAGTTACTTCCACTTTTAGAGAAACCTCTCCTCTTCCTGAATATAATCTTGCAACATCACCAGTATTCAAATCTCTATATTCAGCGTCTTTAGGATTTAACAATAGTATATCTTCATCAACTATGTCTATATTATTTGTTCTTCTAGTCATCGTTGCTGCATTATAGTGTTGTAAAACTCTACTTGTGGTTAAAATCAATGGATAATTTTTTTGATTATTTTCAATCTCTGCACTTTCTTTAAAATCAAAATATTTAAATCTTCCTTTACCTAATTTAAACTCTTTATCATGAAGAATTTTAGTATCGGTACCATCTTCTTTAACTGGCCATTGTAAACCTAACTTACCAAGTCTCTCTCTAGTAATCCCTTTGAAGAATGGAACTATATCAGCAATTTCAGCTAAGACTTGATCAGCATCATATGTTGGTTGATCATAACCAAGCTTTTGCATCATATCAGTAACTATTACTCCATCAGGTTTAGTTCCTGGTAATGGTTCTGCTGCTTTATTAACTCTTTGAACTCTTCTTTCAGTGTTTGTAAAAGTGCCATCTTTTTCTAAGAATGTCGTTCCAGGTAATACTACATCTGCATGCTTAGCTGTTTCACTTAAGAAAATTTCTTGAACAACTAATAAATCTAACGAATTCATTGCCTTGACAACATGAGCGCTATTAGGATCTGTTTGAACAACATCTTCACCGATTATCCATACAGCCTTTAGCTCTTTATTAATCGCTGCATCAAATATTTCTGGGATTTTTAAACCAGCTTTTGTTGGATGAACTACGCCATATTTTTCAGTATAGAAATCTTGAATTTTTTTATCAGCAACAGGGAAATAACCAGCACCTTGGTGTGGTTGACATCCCATATCCGCTGCACCCTGAACATTGTTTTGTCCTCTAAGAGGATTAACACCAACACCTTTTCTTCCAATGTTTCCAGTTATCATTGCTAAATCTGCAATAAGCATTACTGTTTTAGAACCTTGTTCATGCTCTGTAACACCTAAGCCATGAAATTCCATTGAGTTTTTAGCAGTAGCATAAGCTATTGCAGCTTCTTTAATTAATTGCTTATCAACACCAGCAACTTTAGCTAGTTGATCAACATCTAATTTTTTAATTTCTTTAACAAAGTTTTCAAAACCTTCTGTTCTGCTTAATATAAAGTCTTCTTTGTATAATTTACTTTGGACGATGTAATATAACATCATATTTAAAACTGCTACGTTAGTTCCTGGTCTAAGTTTAATATGGTAGTCAGCTAGTTTTGCAAGTTCAGTTGTAACAGGGTCTAAAACGATAAGTTTTCTTCCCTTCATCACTTGTTGTTTTATTTTTGCTCCTGTAACAGGGTGCGCATTTGTAGGATTTGCACCAATAACTAAAAATAAATCTGCATGATAGATGTCTTCGGTTGAATTTGTAGCTGCACCAGTTCCATAAGTTTGTTGTAAACCCCATGCTGTAGGAGAATGACAAATTCTAGCACAACAATCTATATTATTAGTTCCAATGGCTGCCCTAATCATTTTTTGAAATACATAATTTTCTTCATTAGTGCATCTAGCTGATGAAATACCCGCTATTGCATCAGGCCCATTTTCTTTTAATATCTTGTTTAATTTGACTTTAATGAAGTCGTATGCTTCATCCCATGAAGCCTCTTCAAATTTTCCATTTCTCTTAATTAATGGCGATCTTAGTCTATCTTTATGGTCATAAAATCCAAATGCATATCTTCCTTTGATGCAAGTATGACCAGCATTTACTTCAGTTTCTTTTGGTGTATCTATAGAAACAACTTTGCCATCTTTAATCGATGCTTCTAAATTACATCCAACACCACAGTATGAGCAAGTAGTTCTAACTTTTTTGTCAAAGTCAGCAGATTTTGATGCGAATACATCTGATATTGCATCTGTTGGACATGTATGCGCGCATGCACCACAAGAAACACATGAAGAGTCTCCAAATACCATATCGTTATCTGTGGTAATTCTAGATTCAAAACCTCTTCCGCTCATAGTTAGAACAAAAGATCCCTGAATTTCATCACAAGCTCTTACACATCTTCCACAATTGATACAGTTATCTAAATTCATTCTCATATAAGAGTGAGAGGTATCTTTCGGTATTCCTTTATGTTGTTTAGGGTTGTTATATCTATGTTCTTTAATTCCTAAATCGTTTGCTACAGTTTGTAACTCACAATTATTATCTACTTCACAAGTATCACATTCCATCGGATGGTCAGTTAATACTAATTCGACAATATTTTTTCTTAAGTCTTTTAATTCTTTGTTGTCAGTAAAAATATGTTGATTTTCAGCAACAGGAGTATGACAAGATGCAACAATTTTTGTTGGACCATCCTTCTCTAAAGCAACCTCTACAGAACATACTCTACAAGCACCATAAGGAGCAAGATTCGGATCATCACATAATGTAGGAACTTTTTTTTCTCCTACATAACTCTTAACGAATTTTAAAATAGACGTATGATTTTTACCTATCTCATAAGGCTTTCCGTCTATATATGCTATTTTTCTTTTTTCAGCGCTCATTAATTTTCTTTTACCATATCATCTTTCATTTCATGACCAAAATATTTCAAAATATTCATAATTGGCGTTGGTATTGCACCACACAGTGCACATAAACAACCCTTTTTCATAGTTATTAGAAGTTCATTTAATAATTTAAGAGGTATTTTGGCACTCTTATTCCTTACCTGATCAAACATTTCTTTACCTCTGTATGAACCTAGTCTACCAGGAAAGCATTTTCCACATGATTCTTCTGCAGTAAATTCAAACAAATGATGAATATAATCAACCATATTGAAATCACTTGGAATACTAACTACGCTTGCATGACCAAGCATAAATCCTGCAGCCGTAAATTCTTGGAAATCTAAATTCAAGTTATCAATTTCTTTTATTGGAACTACACCTCCTAAAGGTCCACCAATTTGAAATGCTTTAACTGATTTATTTAATCCTCCACCAATTTCATAAAATACCTTTTTCATTGATGTTCCCATGTCAATTTCATAAACACCAGGATTATTAAAAAAACTATCTAAGCAAACAAGTTTTGTTCCCGCAGATTTTTTATTCCCAATGGATGAAAATTTCTCAGCACCATTTAATAATATTCCTGCAGCAGCAGCTAGAGTTTCAACATTATTTACAACAGTTGGCTTTTTATACAAACCTTCTGTAACAGGAAAGGGAGGTCTAACGTCTACTTCAGCTCTTCTTCCTTCAATAGATGCAATTAATGCAGTTTCTTCACCACATATATACGCGCCTTGTCCGATGCAAATATTTAAATCAAAAGAAAAACCAGTTCCTAAAATATTTCTTCCTAATAGTCCTGCTTCTTTCAAAGAATTTATACTACCATTCAGTGCCTCAATTGACTTTGGATATTCTCCCCTTATATAAAGCACACCCTCGTCACCACCAATTACATATCCACAAAGAACCATTCCAAAAATTACTTTAAGAGGTTGATCCTCTAATAAATATCTATCTGAATATGCGCCTGAGTCTCCTTCATCTGCGTTACATATAACATATTTTTTATCTGACTTAGCTTTACTACAAAAGTCCCATTTCATTCCTGTAGGAAATCCAGCACCACCTCTTCCAGTTAAATTTGAGGAAAGTAGTGATTTAATTATTTCACTTTTTTCAGTTTTTAAAAATTTTGACAACTGATCCTTAAACTTACTCAAATCAGACAGCTTATCGTCCATTAAAAAACTTGTAGTTGCGTAACTTTTTGAAAAAAATTTTTCCTGATTTATTTCTTCACCTTTAATAATTTGATCAATTTTTTTTATATCCTCCCCAGCATAATTTTTTCCATCATAATGAAAAGCATGGTTTTCATAACAATATCCAAGGCAAAACATCTCTCCAACTTTATCATTTCCAAGTTTTTCTTTTAATTTTTCCTTTAATGGTTCTTGTGTACCCGCACACATACATGCGCTACCATTGCAAACAAAAGCTTTCTTTTCCCTATGAGATGGACGTAAAAATTCGTAAAAGCTCTCAGCCCCATGAATAGTTGAAACTCCAACTTTATATTTTTCTGCTATTTCTTTAATATCCTTAATTCCCTTACCATTATCTGAATTAAGGGAACTTCTAGAAATCTCATCAAATAAATTATCTCTAAGACCAATTCTTCCAGAAAGCTTACTAATGTTTTTTGACATTCAATTTTATAAATTAATTCTATTTTTATTCGTATATATATTAAAACTATTCTTTTTTACAAACCCTACAAGGGTCATATTAAAACGTTTTGCTAGATCTATTGCGAGACTTGTGGGCGCACCTACACCAATCATCACCCCAATATTCGCCATCAAGCCTTTTTGAATTAATTCAAAATTCAATCTTCCTGAACAGGCAATAAATTGCGAATGATTATCAATTAATTTTTCTTTGGTTGCGAATCCTATAAGTTTATCTAAAGCGTTATGTCTTCCAACATCTTCTCTTGCAGCAATTATTTCTCCATGATGATTAATTAATCCACTCGCATGAATTCCACCAGTTCTTGAAAATTCTGATTGTTGATTTATTAAAAGTTCAGGAGCCTTTAATATTACCTCTTTATTTATTTTTGGAAATGATAGATCCAATTTTTCATCTTTAATAACTTCAATTGCATCTAAAGAAGTTTTTCCACAAACTCCACAAGATGAGTTAGTTATAAAATTTCTTTTAATTTTTCCAATATCTAAATTATTAGTATTCGAGATAGTTGCTTCAACTGTATTATTAATATTATAGTCACCAACTCTATCTCCTTTTTTTTCAATTTTTTCTATTTGGTTTATATTTTCGATAATTCTTTCATTTAATAAAAATCCAGTAATTAAATCTTCATCATTACCTGGTGTTCTCATGGTGATAGTAATATTTTCTATATGCCATTTATTTTCTAAATTATATCTAAGGTTCATTTCTAAAGGCTCCTCAACTGATACAGCATCATTAACTTCCTCTGTTGAGTTATTTTTGAGCTTTGTAATTTTGTATTTTATATCCATTTAGATGGGTAATTTTTCCTCAAAATAAATCTATTTATAAATACTCCAAATATCAAAATAATTATTACCCCAGTAATAACTGGATAAATTAAATATTCATATGAAACGGATCCCATGATAATAATGATTGGATTACCACCAGCAGGAGGATGAGTAACATTTAATATAATCATTAGAGCCACACCCAGTCCAACACCAAATGGTATTACTATATAATTTGGAAGAGGGATAAAATTTACACATAATACTCCAACAATAGCAGTTACTAAATGACCAAAAAAAATATTTTTTGGTTGTGCAAATGGGCTTTCAGGATAACCATAAAGAAGAACCATTGAAGATCCAAAAGAAGCAATCAAAAATATTCCATATTCAGTTTTATAGGTTAAGAAAGTAAGAATACCTATTGTAATAAC
>CACBXQ010000017.1 GCA_902543245.1 uncultured Pelagibacteraceae bacterium
ATGAGGCTCTATTTCAGTTATACTCTTAATGCTATAATCAAATCCAGGAGGATCTAAAAAAGTTTGTTGTATACTAATTTTGCCTTGTGTAATCATCCTAAATTCATCTGGTGCAGGCTCAGCAGGATGTGTACTTGCAGATAAACTTAGTAAAGATGGCAAGAATTCAGTTCTAATATTAGAAGCAGGAGGAAAAGATTGGCATCCATTAATACATATACCAGCAGGATTTTATAAAATTCATAATGATCCAAAATTAAATTGGAATTATTCATCTGAACCTGAAAAAGGACTTAATGGAAGAAGTATTGATATTCCTCGTGGTAAAGTTTTAGGAGGGTCATCCTCTATTAATGGTATGGTTTATATGCGTGGTCATCCTTTAGATTATGATGGATGGGCAAATAATTTAGGTTTAGATCAATGGTCTTATTCAAATTGCTTACCTTACTTTAAAGACTTGGAAACTAGTGATCGTGGGGGGAATGAATGGCGAGGTGGCAAAGGGGCGCTTGGAGTAAGAAAAGGACCTGACCCAAACCCAATTTATGACACCTTTTTAGCTGCAGGAGAACAATCAGGACAAGGCATTACTGATGATTTGAATGGTTTCAATCCCGAAGGCCTCTCCAGACTTGATGCAACAATTTCAAACGGAAGAAGAAATAGTTCAGCAACTACATTTTTAAATCCTGCTTTAAAACGAGATAATATAAAACTCCAAAAAAATATATTAGTAGAAAAAATATTCTTAGAAAATGATCGAGCTGTGGGCATTGAAGTAAGTGAAAAAGGTCAAAAATATCGAATTGAAGCTGAAAAAGAAATTATTCTTTCAGCTGGAGCATTAAATTCACCTCAAATTTTGATGTTATCAGGTATTGGTCCAGCAGATCATTTAAGAAATATTGGATCTAATGTTTCTCATGATTTACCTGGTGTTGGTCAGAACCTACAAGATCATGCTACAGTTTCTATTAGTTGGGAATGTCTAAAAGAATTTGAAGCTCATAAAATAGATAGACCAATAAATAAGATGATGGCAGGAATAAAATGGATTATAACTCGTAAAGGATTAGCTGCGAGCAATCATTTTGAAGCTGGAGGATTAATAAGAGGAAATGATAATGTTAAATACCCTAATCTTCAATATCATTTTGGACCTACAGGATTTGACTATATAGGTGGAAAATTTAAACTTAGTCAGGCATTTACTCTTCAACTTGATCAACTTCGTCCACACAGCAAGGGATATTTAAAACTTAAATCTCTAAATCCGAAAGACTCGCCAGAAATAAAATTAAATTATTTTAAAGACCCACGAGATATAAAAGAACTTACGGAGGGAGTTAAAAAAATGCGTGAATTAGTCTCTCAGCCTGTATTTGATAAATTTCGAGGTAAAGAAATTTCACCTGGATCAGAAATACAATCTGATTCCGAAATCGAACAAGCAATAAGACTTAATACAATCACTGATTATCATCAATGTGGTACATGTGCTATGGGAACAGATGTAAATAGTGTTGTTGACTCAGAAATGCGTGTAAAAGGAATTAATTCACTTAGGATTGTTGATGCATCTGTTTTACCAAATGTTGTAAGTGGTAATATAGGAGCTCCCGTCATGATGATAGCTGCAAGAGCCGCGGATTGGATATTAGGTAATAATCAATTAGAACCTTTAAAGGCAAATTTTAAGTTTGATCAAATATAAAATATAATTATTTATTACTAATAGTTGATACTAATTTTTTAATATCATTTTCAGTTGTATTCCATGCAGTAACAAATCTAATAGAATTATTGTTTAATTCATCTTGAAAAGTTGAATAACCATTTTTTTTCAAATTTTTAATAATATTTTCAGAAAAATTTGCGAATATTTCATTTGATTGAGTTTGGTATAATAATTTTACACCATCTATATTTGATAGCTCTTTTGATAAGATTTGTGCCATAGAATTTGAATGTTCTGCATTCTTTAGCCATAAATTATTAGTTATATATGTTTCTAATTGAGCAGAAACAAATCTCATTTTAGATAATAATTGCCCTGATCTTTTATGTAAAAAGGGGAAATTTCCAACATGTTCAGGTTTGAAAAAAACTATTGCTTCCGCATCAAGACAGCCATTTTTTGTACCTCCAAAAGTTAGAACATCAACACCGGCTTTCCATGTCATTTCAGCAGGAGTTTTTTTTAAAGTTGCTACAGAATTTGCAAATCTAGCTCCATCCATATGTACTTTCATTTTGTGTTTATGAGCAAGTTCAGATATTGCTGATACTTCATCTAATTGATAAACAAGGCCAGTTTCACAAGCCTGTGTTATACTTACAGATGCGGGTTGAGTATTATGAACTACTCCCCAACCTCTTATATTTTTTTGAAGATCGTCAGCAGTAATCTTTCCATCAGCTCCTTTAAGAGCTATTAATTTAGCACCCCCAGTAAAAAATTCAGGAGCTCCACACTCATCAACATTTATATGTGAAATTTCATGACAATAAATATTACCAAATCCAGGCGTTAAAGCAGATAATGCAAGAGAATTTGCTGCTGTACCCGTTACAGCAATAAATACTTCAACATTTGTCTCAAACAAATCTGACATTTTTTTCTTCAAACTTTCTGACCATTTGTCATCTCCATATGAATCTACATTGCCTGAATTGGCTTTAACAAGAGCATCCATTATTTCTGGACATGCGGTAGTAACATTATCTGAAGCGAAAATTGTCATAATTTAATTATTGGTTTGGAAAATAATCTTCAAGTTTACCTTCTCTATGCACATCAGCAGTACAACAGTGTAACCCACCACCAAATGCGTATGCGTCTCTTAATTCTACTGGTATTACTTCCATGCCAAGTTTATCTAATTGCTCTGCTTGGTAGATTTCACTTTTTTCAACACAAACTGTCTTAGGATCTAAAACAAGTACATTCATTGATAACCATACTGAAGAATAACATAATGGTGGAGGAGAATTATGAGCTGGTTGAGCTGAATCTACTATTTTCCAGTCATTTTTTTCGAACAACTCTCTTTGCTCTTTTGGTAATCTTCTTTGTGGATTGTTTATTATCAATCCAGGTTTAATTGGTGTGAATGTTGCATCAATATGGATTGGATATGGATCTCCTGGAAAGTTAACTGCATGAACCCTATGGTCCTTAAAGTGTCTCTTAATCCAATCTATACCTTTTAAATTTGTTGTAAATCCATGTTGCACTACTAAATCTTTACCAAATCTCAATATGTCAGCAGCATCAAATAATGGTTCTTCTTCTGTTGTTACAAAAAATTTCTTTTCGGTCCATTCCAGTCTTTTTTGTACCCCTATTTTGTCTGACAGATAATCTTTGTGATAATCATCATCAGTCAATCTTGGTTTCGGAGCTGCCTCATGTCTCATGTTTGGATCGGCTTCATAAAATTTTTTTAATAACGGTCTATAACATAAATATTCAAACCATCTACATCTGTAGCTCATTGTTGCCTCTAAAATTTCATTTCCAACAGTTAAAAGAACGTCTCTTGGAGGCATACATCCAAACATTGTTTCTGCTTTCCATTCAGGCGTTGCAGTAGATTGATTAAAATTTATTGGAGTAGGTCTATCAACTTTAATTCCTCTCTTTTCTAGTATACTTGAAAAATTATTTAATAACTCATTTGCTTTATCAACTGTATCTTTAGTTCTAGGGCCATACTGACCTCTCATATCTGAGTCCTCTGGGACTTTTGCATCTAACGCAGGTTCAGGTGCAGGAATACATGTTCCATCAGCCTTACCTACAATGACATGTTTGAGAGGATCCCATTCATTCCAACTGTTAACTTTAATTTTATCAACTTGCATAAAATTAGTTTAACCCAATAAATCTTCTGTTTTGTTTAATCAAAAGGCTATAATAAAGAATTGCCATTAATATTAAAAATCCACCAATTATTGTATTAGCCGAAGGTATTTCGTTTATTCCAAGTATAGGTAGCCACACCCAAAAAATTCCACCTACTACCTCAGTTAAAGAAAGTAAAGTTAGGTCAGCAGCAGGTATAAATTTTGATCCAATTGAATATAAAATTAAACCTAAGCATACTAAAGTTCCATGTAATGCAAACAAGCTTTCATTTTTGCTAGTAGATATAATGTTTAAATTATTTGAATTTAAAATGAACAAGGAAACAACTACACAAAACAAACCAGCTATAGCAACAGTTGTGAATTTAGGTGTATTTTTTTTCCATCTTAATGTTACTGAAAAAATTGAAAAACCAACTGCAGAAGCAAGTCCAAATAACAATCCAGTAAAAGATCCTAAAGATACACTACCAAATGCCATTATAGCAACACCAATTGAAGCTACTACAATTGACATCCAAACTCCAAATGAAATTTGCTCTTTTAAAAAAAGAAAACCTAATAATGCAGTAATAAAAGGCATTGCTGCTAAGCATAAAAGAGTTATAGCTGCACTAGTATTAGTTATTGACCAGATGAAAGTAATCATTGCAGTACCAAGTCCAATACCACCAAGCAGTCCAGATAATCCAATTCTTAAATAGTTTTTATAAAATTGAATACCTTCAGTAAAAAATAGATAACAGTTTAATATTAAGAATATTACTGTCCCTCTTGTGAATAAATATTGCCAAGGCACTGAAGCCGCATCGTCTATTTGTCTAACTACATAAGGTCCAAAAGACCAAAGAATTCCAGCAAATAAAACAATTGGTATTGCAAATCTTTGAATTTCGTTTTTCTGCATCTCTGAGACTCTTACTATTTAAACAGAATACTACAATATAATTTTTTAACGATTAAGATGAATATTTGGAATATTTTGAAGGTAACAATCTATAAATTCTCCCTTTTTAAATTTTGCCTTACCTTGATCTAATATTGTCCATGAATTTGAATGTAAAAAAGACTTTATTCGAAAGGACTCCTGGTCCTTCAATATCTTAACTTTTAATTTTCCCTTTTGGTCAAATAAAATTTGTGAATTTGCAAATCTAGTAAGATTTTTCTTCTTGGTATAGTCGTTTTGTAATAATGCGGATAATGGTTTCTCACCTTTCATTCCTAAAATATTGCATAGATAAGGATATACAAAAAATCTAAAACATGCGGCTGCTGACATAGGGTTTCCTGGTAAACCAAAATAGGATTTGTTTTGAATTTTACTAAATAAAATTGGTTTTCCTGGTCTAATTAGAACACCTTTAAAATAACATTTGGTTTTAAATTTCTTGATTACCTTTGGTACAAAATCATATTTTCCTGCAGATACAGCACCAATTGAAATTATTATATCAATGTTTGATTTAAGTTTTTTTTTAATTAACGAATAATACGTTTTTTCGTCATTGTCTCTTAGAATTCCACCATAAATATAGTTAAAAGAAAAATTTTCTTTAAGCGTACCTAAATAATAACTATTTGAATTTCTAACCATCCATGGTGAAATATTATTTTTTTCTGTAATTTCATTTCCAGTTGAAAAAAGTAATATATTTGGTTTCTTCTTAACTATAATTTTTCTTATTCCTAAAGTTTTTAAAGCAAATATATGTGATGAATTAATTAACTGACCCTTTGAGATTATGATTTCATTCTTTTTAAAGTCAGAACCTTTCAATCGTAAGTGTTGTTTTTTTTTAACTTTTTTGCTTATCACTAAGTATTTTGTATTTTTAATTTTCTCAATTTTAGCAG
The DNA here is from genome assembly GCA_902543245.1 of uncultured Pelagibacteraceae bacterium. GTDB lineage: Bacteria > Pseudomonadota > Alphaproteobacteria > Pelagibacterales > Pelagibacteraceae > Pelagibacter. Next base: position 5,731 of record CACBXQ010000017.1, read on the forward strand.
CTTCAACAGGTAATATAGTATCAAATTGTTTTGGAACTAAACCGCCGGTCATTATTTCAACACAACTAAACTTTTTTAATGGTGTATTAGGTTTAACACCTGCAGATATTGTTTTTAAAATTTTTAGTTTAATATTATTGGTTTTTGTGGCTTTATTGGTCTCCAGTGATTTAATTGCGTAACCATCAAACGCAGAATTATTTGCTGATGGAAAGTCTACATTAGAATAAACTGTTTTTGCACATACTTTATTAATTGCATTAATA
>CACBXQ010000018.1 GCA_902543245.1 uncultured Pelagibacteraceae bacterium
CAGTGGTTATTTTTTTATCGAAATATTTTTCAAGTGCAAAAGAAAATAAAAAGAGAGAAAAAATTGATATTAAAACGGATGGTATTAAAGTGAATAATGAAAAAAAAGTAATATATCGTTTATTTGAAACTGATCCTTTTACATTCATTTCATTTTTTATTGAATTTTTGATTTCAAGAAATATTAAAACGAAGAAGATAAGCAAGAGAACAATATTGCATATTAACAAAACTTGAAGACTAGTTTCATTTAATTCGATAAAACTTCTATCTATAAAGGTTAAAAAAGTTAAAAAACCTATTGATAGAGTAAATATAAAAATTAATGTTATAATTATATTTTTTTTAATAAAATTGAGCATTACTTATACATAGAATGAAAAACTGTTTTATAATACTAGCTGCTGGTAAAAGTGAAAGGTTTAAATCTACAATTCCAAAGCCATATTATCCATTTAAAGGAAAACCCTTGTATTTACACTCTATAAAAAAAGCAATTGAGTCGAAAAAATTTAGTAAAATAGTACTAGTAGTAAATAAAAAGCACAGAAAGTACATTGATAAATCACTTTTAAAAAATGTCAGTATAATAAATGGTGGTGCAAGTAGATCTGAGTCCTCATCTATAGCAGTTAAATATATTCAAAAAAAAAAATTTAAAAATGTTTTTATACATGATGCAGCAAGACCTAATTTTACTATTAGTTTGATTAAAAAAATCGATACATATTTGAAGAAATATAATGCAGTTGTACCAGCTATAGATACAGTTGACTCTGTGAAATATAAAATTAAAAATACAATTTCGAATATAAATAGAGATAATATTTATTTAACACAAACACCTCAAGCTTTTAGAGTAAAACATTTGGAAGCACTCCAAAAAAAAGGGTCAGGTAAAATTACAGATGAAGCTAGTCTTTTCATAGCTAATAATAAAAAAATCAAGTTTATTATAGGTGAGAAAAAAAATTTAAAAATTACAAATATTGGTGATTTAAACCAAAACATTGTAATGAATTACGGTATTGGATTTGACATACATAGATTAAAAAGAAATAAAAAACTTTTTCTTGGTGGTATAAAAATACCATTTCATTCAGGATTAGATGGGCATTCAGATGGTGATGTAATAATACATGCCGTAATTGATGGACTCCTTGGAGCATGTAAACTTAATGATATTGGATCACATTTTTCAAATAAAAATAAAAAATTTAAAAATATTAGATCTAACATTATGTTAGATAAAATCTTAAAGATTACAAGAGATAAAGGTTATACTATTAATAATATAGATATTAATTTAATAACTGAAAATCCAAAAGTTAGTAAAATTAGATTAAAGATTTTAAGAAATTTATCAAAAATATGTGGCATACCCTTAAGTAAAATTAATTTGAAGGGTAAAACTTCTGAAAAATTAGGTTTAATTGGTAAAGAAAAAGCTATTGCATGCGAAGTTATTATTTCGGTATTAAATTATGAATTATAAAATAAATTATTTATTTGTAACACTTTTAGGTATTGGAAAATTACCAAAAATACCTGGTAGTTATGCATCTTTTGCTACAACAATATTATTATTTGTTTTGTTTCATATTTTTAAAATCTCAGTTGATATTTTTTTATTTATATTGATTTTTCTTTTTATAGTATCAATATTTGCAATTAATAATTATGTAAAAAGTTCAGATAACAAAGATCCAAAAGAAATTGTTATTGATGAATTTATTGGACAGTCTATACCAATTGCCCTTTATGAGTTAGCACATCAAGATAATAATAACAAAATTGAAATAATAACTTTTTATTTTATAATGTTTATTCTTTTTAGGATATTTGATATTACCAAACCATATCCAGCTAATTATTATGATAAAAATATCAAGAATGGACTTGGAGTTATTATGGACGATGTAGTAGCTGGTTTGTATGTTGTTGCAATAATGGTTCTATTTATGGTCGTAAAATCTAATTTTTTCTAATGAGAATTGAAGCAAAAAAAACTTATAAAAAATTACTTAAAAAAAAAATGTTAATTTCATTTGCTGAGTCATGTACTGGAGGACTTTTATCAAGTAATATAACGTCTATTAGTGGCTCATCCAAAGTGTTTAATTTAGGATTGGTTACTTATTCTAACAAATCAAAAATTAAAATTCTAAAAATAAAAAAAAAGATTATAGATAATCATGGTGCTGTAAGTCCAGAATGTTGCAAAGCTATGGTAGTAAATTTGTCAAAAATATCTAAAGCTGATATTAATGTTTCTATTACAGGAATAGCAGGACCAAATGGTGGTACAAAATCTAAACCTGTTGGTTTAGTTTTTATAGGATTTAAAAAAAGAAATAAAATAATAATCACAAAAAATATATTCAAAAGTAAAAATAGAAATGCAATACAAAAAGCTACAGTTACTAGAACCTTCAAAATATTAAATAAAATAATTTAACTACAATTCCTCTGCTCTCTTTTGAAAAGCATCTGCAATTTTGTTTAACCCATATTGGAATGAGCTCGCCATAACTATATTTAAAAATTTATTTTTAATTTCAAAATCAACATCAAAATGTACTTCTGTTAAATTATCTTTTTCAACAAACTTCCAATTATTTTTTAAATAATTTAACGGTCCATCAATATTGGTGACAAAAATTGTATCTTTTGCCTTATTATATTTTACATCGCTTTTGTATGTGTCAGTAAATGGCCCCTTGCCTATTGTTAAATCAGCAATAATTAAAACCATATTGCCACTTTCTTTTCTTTCATGAACTTTAGAACCCAAGCAGAATGGAATAAACTCTGGATATTTATCAATATCTAAGACAAAATCTATTAATTTATTTTTCTTTTTATTGATTAATCTAGTAACTGATGCTTTTGGCATTAATGAGTATTAATTTTAGAATTTTTAAGTTTGTAAAAATCTTTATCAGCATGATATGAAGATCTAGTTAATGGTGAAGATGATACCATTAAAAAACCTTTTTCTTTTGCAATTATTTCTAGTTCTCTAAACTCACTAGGGTCATAATATCTATAAAGTGGAAAATGTTTTTTTGATGGCTGAAGATATTGACCAATAGTTAAAAAATCTACATTAGAAACTCTTAAATCATCCATAACTTGAATTATTTCTTTTTTTGTTTCACCAAAACCAACCATTAAACCAGATTTTGTAAAAACTTCCTTTTGATATTTCTTTGCATTATACAAAAGTTCAAGCGAGCCAAGATAACGAGCACCAGGTCTAATTTGACGATAGAGGTTTGGTACTGTTTCTATATTGTGATTAAATACGTCTGGTTTTGCATCTAAAACTCTTTTGTATGAGTCATTTTTTCTAAGAAAATCTGGTGTCAAAACTTCAATTGTGGTTTCTGGATTCTTTTTTCTTGTTGTTATAATAACATTGCAAAAATGGTTTGATCCACCATCTGGAAGATCATCTCTATTGACGGAAGTTATTACAACATGTTTTAAATTTAACTTATTTACTGCATTTGCGATCTTGATAGGTTCATATTGATCAAGTTTTAATGGTTTTCCAGTTCTTACATCACAAAAAGCGCAGGCACGTGTGCAAGTATCACCCATTATCATAAATGTAGCATGTCTCTTACTCCAGCATTCAGTTATATTAGGACAGTTAGCTTCTTGGCAGACAGTCACTAAATTATCTTTGGCAACAATACTTTTTGTTAAAAGAAATTCTTTGCTATTTAATATTTTCGACCTAATCCAATAAGGTTTTCTTTTAATAGGGTTTATTGGTTTATTAATTTTTTCTGGGTGCCTAATTTTCATT
>CACBXQ010000019.1 GCA_902543245.1 uncultured Pelagibacteraceae bacterium
TAATGGACACAGGTTTTATTAATAAATCTGTAAAACACAATAAAATTTGGAGTAAAAAATTGAAGCAAAACTTAGAAAAATTTAATATCAAAACTAGCCCAATTAGTGGAAATTTCTTTTTATTAAATTTTGATAAATGTAAATATTCATCATCACATGTATTTAAGATGCTTACACGCAGTGGAATTATCTTAAGAGAAATGAAATCATATGGTATAAGTAACAGTTTGAGACTTACAATTGGAAATAGTGAAGAAAATAAAAGATTCATAAATAAATTAAATTCAATATTTTAAGAATGTTTAATAAATTATTAATTATTGGTTGTGGTCTTATTGGCTCATCCGTTCTAAGAGCCTCAATAAAAAAAAAAATTGCTAAAAAGTATTTTGTATATGAAAAATCAATCAAAAATAATTCAACAATCAAAAAAATTAATTCAAAAGTAATCTTGTTAAAAAAACTTGATCATAACATTTCCGATATTGATTTTATAATTTTATCTACACCAATGAGTAGTTATTCAAGAATAATAACTTCGTTTAACAAGTTTTTAACAAATAAAGCTATTATAACGGACGTTGGATCAACCAAAAAAAATGTTTTAAAGTTAAAAAAAAACAAGCTGGATAAATCTTTAAATTGGATCTTAAGCCATCCAATTGCAGGATCAGAAGTAAGTGGACCAGAATACGGTAAAGCAAACTTATTTAACAATAGATGGTGCATTATCACAAAACAAAAAACAGATAAAAAAGTTGAAAAAGTTGAGAGATTTTGGAAAAAAATTGGTTGTAAGGTTATTTTTATGAATCCAGAGGAGCATGATAAAATTTTTGCTATTACAAGTCATTTACCTCATTTAATAGCATATAATCTTATAAAAACTGCTCAAGATTTTCAGCATAAAGAGAGAAAAAATCTTATTAAATTTAGTGCAGGTGGACTAAGAGATTTTTCAAGAACAGCAGCATCAAATGAAATAATGTGGAGAGATATTTTTTTTAATAATAAAAAAAATATGCTTTTAGCAATTAATATGTTTGTAAAAAACCTAAATTCTTTTAAAAGAAATATTGAAAAATTAGAAGATACTAAATTAAGAAAAAAGTTACTAAATTCAAAAAAAATTAGAAAAGAAATAATAAAACTTAAACAGGATGTTTCGGAGCCTGATTTTGGTCGTAAGTAGATTAAATTCTACAAATCTTCTTTACTTTTAAATTAGCTGTTTTTTCTATTAAATTTATAGTTTTTCCAATTGGCATTATTAGAACTTTTTTTTTAGGACCATATGCATGAATTAATTTTTTTGAATTTATACAAACTGCAACATGTCCTTTCCAAAAGATAATGTCACCTTTTTTATAACTATTATTTCTTTTAATATTTTTTTTATAATTTATTTGTTTAGATGTATCTCTTGGAAAAAATAAATTATTATACTGGTAATAAATTTGAATTAACGCAGAGCAATCAATGCCATCACATGTTTTACCTCCCCATTTATATTTACAATTTAAAAACAGTTTTAACACTTTAATAAAATTCATATTATGTTTTAAATCTTTAGTTGTGTTTGATTTAACCCACATATTATTATTAATTAATAAATAATTTTGATATTTTTCTTTTACTTGTATTCTACTAGAAAAAGATAAAAATAAATTTTTCTTTACTCTAAATTTTCCATTGAATTTTTCATAAACTTTCGATTTTAATACAAAAATTTTTTTTGAAGGTTTCTGTATATTTAAATATTTTCTATTTATAATAAACCCTATGTAGTTATCGTTCAGAGTTTTAATCTTAAGCCATTTTGAAAATTTTTTAAGGATTAAAAAATTTTCCCCATATATAATCTGAGATGTTACTTCTGATTTAAGACTTTTACTTTTATAAATGTTTTTTAAACTTAAATTAGTGTATTTTTTATTCATCTAGTTTTATTTTCTTTCTAATTAAAAAAAGTAATACTAGTGAAGGTATTACCATTAATGCTGTGAGAATAAAAAATATTCCCCAGTCACCATTTAACCAGTCTACAAGTGCTCCTGATGATGATGCAAGCATTGTCCTTCCGGCAGTTCCAATTGATGCTAAGAGTGCGTATTGTGTGGCAGTATAATTTCTATCAACTAGCAGTGATATAAAAGCCACAAAAGCCACAGTTGCAAAAGCAGCTGCTATATCGTCCAATATAACAGCAAGAGAAAAAATTAGATATGATTTACCGCTCCATGCCAAAACTGAAAAAAGTAAATTTGTTGATGCCATTAAAATTCCTGCAATAAACATGGATTTTAAAGCTCCAAATCTAATAGAAAATATTCCTCCCAGCAGTGTAAAAATTACTGTAGTGATCCATCCAAAAGTCTTTGAATATAGTGCAATATCAGATTTTGAAAAACCGACTTCCTTATAAAATAGAACTGACATTCTTCCAAGAAATGCCTCACCTATTTTAAAAAGAAATATAAAACCTAAAATACCCAAAGAAATTTTTACCCCATTCTTTTTAAAAAAACTTAAAATTGGACCTGAGATTGTACTGCTAACCCATGCGAATATTTTTGAAAAAAAATTATCAGAACCAATTTTTTTAATTATATTTTGATCTAGTTTTTTTTGAATAAGATTTTTTTCATGTGTTATTTTTTCTTTTATAAAAAGTAGTAAAATATTTAAAATAGCTACAATTACTCCCATTACCACAAAAGTGAACTGCCAATAATTTGAAATTCCAAAATTTTCAAATATTTGAGCAATATTTAGTGATATAACTCCTCCAATTTTGTATCCAGTCCACCAACCAACTACAGTAATTGCCGCACCTGCAGCCATTACTTTTGTCTCTTTTTTATTTATTTGTTCAATTCTTAAAGCATCAAGCGTTATGTCTTGTGTGGATGATGCTATTGCAATAAAAAGTCCTGCTCCAATTACTAGGCTTAAATTTTCAGTTGGGTTTAAAAAACTCCAAAAAATTAGAGATAAAATAATTACACTTTGCATTAAGAAAATCCAAGATTTTCTATGACCAATCTTTGCTGTTAAAATTGGAATTCTAACTCTATCGATTAATGGTGCCCACATATAGTTGAAAGCATAGACAGAAAAAATTAATCCAGCCCAACCAATCGTTGTTCGCGTTAAACCTTCTTCATTAAGCCAAAGTGTAAGACTACTTCCTATTAGAACCCATGGGAAACCACTTATTATACCTATTAATAGTATTTTGATCATTCTTTTATCAAAATAGTATTTAACCAAATTTGAAATACTTTCTTTTTTTTCTATCATGTTATTTTCTCCAAAAAGATGGAAGGAACAAGATTAATATTGCAAATAATTCCAATCTTCCAAGCAGCATACCAAAACTTAATATCCATTTTGATATATTAGGAAGTGTAGCAAAATTTCCATTTGGCCCTATCATATCTCCTAGTCCTGGTCCAACATTAGAAATTGATGTAGCCGCTCCTGATATAGATGTAGTAAAATCAAGACCAGTCATTGATAAAAGTCCAGTTATTATAAAAAAAATAAGAATATATAAAAATATGAATGAAATTATTGAAGACATAAATTTTTGATCAAC
>CACBXQ010000020.1 GCA_902543245.1 uncultured Pelagibacteraceae bacterium
CCATCAATTTCTACTTTTAACCGATTATCTAAATTAGATTGATCGGAATCAACTATTGCGAGAGCTATATTTTTTTTTAGTCTTGGTGAATAGACTGCTGATGTAACTTTGCCGATCTTTTTATTATCTTTATATAAAGGCCAAAAAATTGTATTCGGTCCTTCTAAAGGATCACATTTAATTTCTAATCCAACTTGTTTTCTTTTTACACCTTCCTTATTTATTTTTTTAAGAGCTTCTTTTCCAACAAAATTTATTTCAGAGTCTAAGTGCACTAACCTATCTAATCCAAGCTCATAGGGATTTGTATTAATATCAGCATCTGCATGATAAGATAACATACCTCCTTCTATTCTTCTGATTGATGAGGTGTGACCAGGCTTTAGATCAAAATTTTTTCCAGCTGTCATTATTTTTTCCCATAGATCATCTCCTTTTGATCCATCTCTTAAAAATAATTCATAACCTAATTCACTAGACCAACCTGTTCTTGAAACTATCAATGGAATTCCATCTAAATCTAATTCTTTTAACCAATAATATTTAAGTTCTTTGATTTCTTCTCCGAATAGTTTGGCCATTATTTCACCTGAATTTGGGCCTTGTAATTGTAAAGGTGAGGCATCAGGTTCCGTAATCTTAACGTCTAAACCAGAGTTTAATGCTACTCCTTGAGCCCAAAATAAAACATCACTATCTGCTAAAGAAAGCCAAAAATGATTTTCAGCTAATCTTAACAGTACTGGATCATTTAATATTCCACCTTCATTATTAACAATTAAAACATATTTACACTGACTAACTGATAATTTGGATAAGTCTCTTGGAGTTAACAGTTGAATAAATTTATAAGCATCAGGTCCAGTGATTTCTACTTGTCTTTCAACAGAAACATCACAAAGAATTGCTGTATTAACTAAATTCCAGAAATTTTGTTCAGGATTACCAAAGTCTCTTGGTATGTACATATGATTATATACTGAAAAACCTGTAGCGCCCCATCTTACCGTTGCATCAAAAAAAGGTGATTTTCTTATTTGAGTTCCAAAACCAAAATTCTTGTTTTTCATTGCATCTACTTAAACTAGAAATATATCCATGGAAAGCTTTTTTAATTAAAATCTCCCTCTTTTTGCCGCATCCTTATAAAAAATTTTTGAAAGTTCATCATTTGCTTTGTTTCTAAAATTAATATCTTTTTCACTCATTAAATCTAAAGGTCTATTAGCATATTGGTGATAGCAGTGGGTATCTTCTCCTCTTGCTTTTTGTACATACATTTTTCCTAAAACTTGATCCACATCGCTACCAATATAACTTTGAATCACAAATCCAATTCTTCTATCATTACTTTTATTAAGACCAGATCCATGAACTATCTTTGGATGATGCAAAGACATTTGACCAGAATTAAGTATTATTGGATCAGTTTTTTCAAAAGGAACATTTTCAACAGTTTGACCTCTTGTTAAGAGATTATTTTCATTAAATTTTTCGTTATGATACTGAAGATCATTTTTATGAGATCCTGACCACATCCTCATACAACCATTTTCTTCATTCGCATCTGTAACAGCAACCCATGCTGTAACCCAATTATGAGGTACTAAACCAATATATTTTGCATCTTGATGAAAGCTTACAAAACCTTTTTCATTTGGGTTTTTAATAAATAAAGTTGTTCCACAAATTAAGATATTTTTTCCAATCAAACTTTCTACAGCATCCAAAATTTTAGAGTTGTGACATATTTTATCAAAAACTGGTGAAATTAAATGAACATAGTTTCTATTTAAACCAGTTAATGCTTCTGGCCATTTTTTTTCTATTTTTTCTATTTCTTCTCTTATTTCTTTAGCTTCTTGTTTAGAAAATATATTAATTGGAGAGACATAGCCTTTGTTATTATAATCTTCAATTTGATTATGATTTAAAAAAGACATAAATACTAATTTACTTTACATAGTTTCTATGGTGGCTAGCAAGTTAAAATTTCTATCAGTAATCAATATCTCGCCAGAAGAGGATCCTTTGTTCAAAACTGAAGATATAACAACAAAATGGGTAACAAATACTAGGTTTTTTTTACCGTCCCATTGATTAATATATTTTTGTAAATCATCTAACTGCTTTGATTTGTTATCTGCAAATCTAGCTTCATAAAAAGAGTTTAAAGCATCAAAAGTTTTAAAACTTTTAAATGCTAATTTTGCTGTATCCTTACATCTGCACCACTCACTTGATAAAATTTCTGCAAATTTAATTTTATTTCTTTTGAAATACGAGCCAATAATTTTAGACTGAGCTATTCCATCATTATTTAGATTTCGTTGAGTGCTACATTCATCTATTTCAAAATTAGAAGGATCGCCATTGCCAGGTGCTAAAGAATGACGGATAAATATTAAATTACCACCTTTTTTTAGATATTTAATAGTTTTTCTATATTCCCAAGGATATTGAAAAGTAGTAGCCCATATTCCTAAATTATTTTTTTTTGCAAAGTTTTCATCTTCAATAAATTTTTTTGAATATTTTTTGAACGCGAATGCATAACCATTTCTGACAAGATATTTAGAGAGACTTTCATCCTCAATAAAGCACTCTGCTAACACTCGATTGAAATAGTCCTTTCCCTCCTCAACACATTCAACCTTAGACTTACCAATTTTATTTATTAATAAATTTTTTGCAATAACTCCACATTCTTCAATTTTAAAGTTTTTTATACAGGTTTGATTTATTTCAGGAGTATCAATTCCAGAAAAACGAATTTTTTTTCCATTTATAACTATAGTATCTCCGTCTGTTACTTTTAAATTATCTGAAGATCCAGATGTAACAATTATATTTCCAGCAAATAAATTAGAGGATAAGCATAAAAAAAAAAGAATAAATAATATCTTTTTCATTTAAAATAATATTACTACAAGTCCTATCATTTGAACTAAGTTAATTATAACTGATATTGCATGAGTAACTTTAAATTTTTTTTCTAATTTATTGTCTCTAAATTTGTTAATCATCGGCATTAATACAAATAAAGAAATAGCAAATAAGATTGTAAGAATTAATATTATATAAAACTCATAATTTAATATTGAGAATAAAATATAAATAATACAAGTAATTCCAAGAACTATTAAACAAAAACTGTAGTAAAGAGGAAAAATTCTTCTAATAAATTTTCTTGCAAAATTTTCATCAAG
>CACBXQ010000021.1 GCA_902543245.1 uncultured Pelagibacteraceae bacterium
GTAAAATTTTGCAAAAAAACCAGCTAATGGTGGAATTCCAGCTAAAGAAAATAATTGTATAAGAAAACACAGAGAAATTATAGGATGATTTTTTGATAAACCTGATAGATCATTTATAGTTTCATAGTAAACATCATTTCTTTTTAACATTAATAAACATGAGAAAAAACCAAGGTTCATTATCAAATAAATTGTAATATATGTGATTGAACTTTGAATTCCTAAATTAGTACCAATTGCTAATCCTGCCAAAGCATATCCAATGTGTCCTATAGAACTATATGCAATAAGCCTTTTAATGTTTGTCTGGCCTATAGCTGCAAAGGAACCAAGCAGCATAGATGCGATAGATATAAATACTATTATAGATTGCCACTGTTCAAATAAATCAATAAATGGAACATATAAAAATCTGATAAATACAGTTAATGCAGCAATTTTTGGCACTACAGAAAAAAATAAAGTTATTGTTGTTGGGGAGCCCTCATAAACATCAGGAGCCCACATATGAAAAGGAACTGCTGAAATCTTAAAAGATAATCCAACTAGAATAAAAATTATTCCAAAAATATTACCAAATTCATCAGAACCTATATTTGATGAAATTACATCAAAGTTAGTAGATCCAGTAAAACCGTAAATCAACGAACATCCATAAAGAAGTAATCCAGATGACAACGCACTTAGTACAAAATATTTAAGACCCGCCTCTGATGATTTAACATTATTCGTATTTATAGCAGCCAGTACATAAAGAGGTAATGATTGTAATTCTAAACCCATATAAAAAACCATTAGGTCATTAGAACTAATCATTACTAACATTCCCAGAATTGCAGATAATATAAGTATAGGATATTCGATTTTTATAATCTTAATTTTTTCAATATAATTATATGAAATTAAAAGCACAAATATACCCGATAAAATTGTCAACAGCTTCATAAAGAATGACAAATTATCTATTTTATAACTATCTAAAAATAAATAATAATCATAAGTTTCAGAGAAAACTAAAAGCAAACCCAACCCAATAATTAATGAAAGAGATGACAAATTATAAACAATCTTTGAGCTATTTTTTTTAAATACCCCAAAAATCAACAAAAACATAATTGATAAAGAAATAAAAATTTCAGGTAAAATTAAGTTATAATTAATCATTTACCATTACCAATCTTAAATTATATTCCTCTATTAAACTTGATAAAGAATTTTCAATAGTATTTATCAGTGGATCAGGGTAAAAACCAAACAAAATTATAGGTATTACTAATGATCCAAAAATTATTTTTTCAGTATTTGTTAGATCTAACATTTTTAAAAGTTCATTTTTTTTAATATTTCCAAAAATTACTCTTTTGTATAACCAAAGCATGTAAGCAGCTGAAAGCACAACTCCAATAGATGCAAAAATAGCAACTACAAAATTACTTTTAAAAGCACCCATTAAAATTAAAAATTCAGCAACAAAGCCACTAGTACCTGGCAATCCAATGGAACCAAGTGTAAAAACCATGAATACAATTGCATATTTTGGCATTATAGAGACTAACCCACCGTAATCTGAAATCATTCTTGAATTAGCTCTTTCATAAACAACTCCAACACATAAAAATAATGCAGCAGAAATAAATCCGTGGCTTACCATTTGTAATATACTTCCTTCTAAACCCTGCTGATTAAAAGTGAAAATCCCTATTGTTACAAAACCCATATGTGCAACAGATGAATATGCTATTAATTTCTTCATATCGTCCTGCATCAATGCTACTAAAGAGGCATAAATTATTGCTATAACCGATAAAGCAAAGATTAATGGAGTAAAAAATTCTGATGCATGAGGAAAAAGACCAATTGAAAACCTAATAAAACCATAGCCCGCCATCTTTAATAATATAGCTGCAAGTAAAGCTGATCCTGCTGTTGGAGCCTCAACATGCGCATCAGGTAACCAAGTATGCACCGGCCACATAGGAGTTTTTACAGCAAAAGAACTGAAAAATGCCAACCATAATAAATATTGGTAATTAGGATCTATACCAAGGTCATATAGCTTATTAAAATCAGTAGTACCATATAGCCAGTAAATACTAATTATAGCAACCAACATCAGAACTGATCCTAACAAAGTATACAAAAAAAACTTAAATGCTGAATATACTCTTCTCGGACCGCCCCAAATTCCAATTATTAAAAACATTGGTATAAGTCCTGCTTCAAAAAAAAGATAAAAAATCACTAAATCTAATGAACAAAACACCCCAATCATAAAACTTTCCATTATTAAAATTGCTAAAAGATATTCTTTTAACTTTATCCTAACGGTGCTTGACACAGATAAAATACACAAAAAGGTAATTAACGTTGTAAGAATTATGAAAAGAATTGATATACCGTCTACTCCAACTTTATAATTTATAAATCCCTCTAACCAAGGTCTAGTCTCTACAAACTGAAAGAGATGTGTAGATTTATCAAATACAAACCAAAGATATAAAGATATTAAAAAATTTAAAAAAGAGGTAAAATATCCAACATATTTAATATTCTTGTTTTCGCTATCATCACTAGATTTTGATAAAAAAATAAATATTGATCCAACTAAAGGTAATAATATTAAGGATGAAAGAATAGGAAAATTCATCTTAATACACCATTAAATAAGTAAGAAGAATTGATACACCAATTAACATTACAAAAGCGTAATGATAAATATAACCACTTTGAAACTTAACAGCTTTATTAGATAAGAATTTTATAAAATTTGATATTCCATCTGGACCAAATCTATCAATAGTTTTTAAATCAATAACTTTCCATAAAAAAATTCCAATTTTTTTTGTTGGTTTTAC
>CACBXQ010000022.1 GCA_902543245.1 uncultured Pelagibacteraceae bacterium
CCAGAAAACTTCCTCTTAAATAGGCGAATTCAATTATTGCATCTTTTGAATAGTAACCTGATAACAAAGGGAACCCTGTTAATGCCAAAGTTCCTAAAATCATTAGAATCCAGGTATATGGCATTTTCTTCCACAAACCTCCCATTTTATCTAAATTTTGCTCATTATTTAAAGAATGGATAACTGAGCCAGCGCCTAAAAATAATAATGCCTTAAAAAAAGCATGAGTGAATAAGTGGAATATAGCTACATTGTAAGCACCTATTCCAATGGCTATAAACATATAACCTAATTGGCTGCATGTAGAATATGCAATAACTTTTTTTATGTCTTTTTGAACAAGTGCTATGGTTGCAGCAAAAAAAGCAGTAATCATCCCAATTACAAGAACAAAATCTAAAGCTACTGTTGAATATTCAAAAATTGGTGAGCATCTTGCTGCCAAGAAAACTCCAGCTGTAACCATTGTGGCGGCATGAATGAGAGCAGACACAGGTGTGGGTCCTTCCATTGCATCTGGTAGCCAAGTATGTAATAAAAATTGTGCAGATTTTCCCATGGCTCCAATAAATAAAAGTATACTAATTACAGTTATTGAGTTTAACTGTAAACCAGCAAGTGATATTTCGCTTTTTTGAAAATTAGGGATGTTTAAAAATACATCATTATAATTTACAGTACCAAATAAATAAAAAATAAGAAAAATTCCTAAAGCTAATCCAAAATCTCCAACTCTATTTACTAAAAAAGCTTTCATCGCTGCAGCATTAGCTGATTTTTTTTCGTACCAAAAACCAATTAAAAAATACGAACATAGACCAACTCCCTCCCAACCAAAAAATAACTGTATAAAATTATCTGAGGTCACCAAGACCAACATCGAAAATGTAAATAGAGATAAATAAGACATAAATCTTGGTTTATGAGGATCATGAGACATATATCCGATAGAATAAATATGTACTAAAGATGAAACTACACAAACAACTACGAGCATTACTGATGATAAAGCATCTATTTTAATTGACCAATTCACATTAAGTGCGCCTGAGTCAATCCAATTAGATATCAACAAATTATTTTCATAATTAAATGATATTACTTGATAAAAGATAAAAATTGATAAAATTGCTGATGTTAAAACTAATGCGCAGGATAGAAATAAAGATATTTTTTCACCTAAATATTTAGAGAAAAAACCAGTTAATATTGAGCTTACTAATGGTAAAAATAATATTGCATATTCCATATTAACCTTTTAATTTATTTATTTCTTCTACTCTGATTGTTTGAGATCCTCTGTAGTAGACTACAATTATAGCGAGTCCTATGGCAGCCTCAGCAGCAGCAACTGTTAGAATAAATAAAGTAAATATTTGTCCATTTAAATCGTTTAAAAAAATAGAGAAGGAAACAAGATTAATATTAACAGCTAAAAGAATTAGCTCTATGCTCATTAAAATTACGATAACATTTTTTCTATTAAGAAAAATTCCTATTACTCCAATGCTAAATATTATTGTTGCCAAGGTTAGATAATGGCCTAAACCTACTTCAATCATCTAATTTTACTCCTTTATCCGCCTCAACATCTACGACAGATACTCCATCAGATCTTTCTCTACTAATTTGCGTGAAATAGCTTTGTCTCTTAATTCCCTCTCTTTTTCTAAAAGTCAATACTATAGCGCCAATCATAGCAACTAACAAAATCATGCCACTTAATTGAAACAAATGAATAAAATCAGTGTATAAAATATTGCCTATTTGATGTGTGTTACTTAAATTTTGGTCAAAATTAATACTATTAATTGTTAAAACGTCAGGCTTATATTTCCATCCACCTATAACTATAATTAATTCAAAAAATATAATTATACTTATTAGTATACCAATAGGTAAATGGTTAGAGCTTCTATTAAACCATTGACTTTTCTGCCTTGAAACATTGAGCAACATAACTACAAATAAAAAAAGCACGGCAACAGCTCCAACGTAAACAATTAGCATTATCATTCCTAAAAATTCAGCACCAATCATAATAAATAGGAAAGATATGCTCACAAAATCTAAAATTAAAAAAAAAACTGAATATACTGTATTTTTGGAAACTGTAACCATTACAGCAGATATCACGGCAATTGTTGAAAAGGTGAAAAAGAAAATTGAATGAGCAATCATTATTATCTGAAAGGTTTATCTGCTTTTATATTAGCTGCTAAGATACTTTCCCACCTATCTCCATTATCTAAAAGTTTTTGTTTGTTGTAATATAACTCTTCTCTTGTTTCGGTTGAAAATTCAAAATTTGGGCCTTGTACAATAGCATCAACAGGGCATGACTCTTCACATAAGCCACAATATATACATTTCATCATATCTATA
>CACBXQ010000023.1 GCA_902543245.1 uncultured Pelagibacteraceae bacterium
TCGATCCTACTTTTTTCAATTTTTTTTCTAAACTTTCATATCCTCTCTCAAGATGATATATTCTATTAACTTTAGATGTGCCATCAGCACACAGTGCTGCAAGTACTAATGAAACAGATGCGCGCAGATCAGTTGCCATTAGTTCAGCTGATTTAAAATTAATGTTTCCATCTATATAGGCTTTATTACCTTTAATTTTTATTTTGGCTCCCATTCTATTTAATTCAGGTGCGTGCATAAACCGATTTTCAAATATTTCTTCAGTTATAGATGATCTTCCCTTTGCAATACACAATAATACCATTATTTGAGCTTGTAGATCAGTTGGAAATCCAGGGTATGGTGCAGTCTTAATATTTAAACTTCTTAAGTTTTTTTTTCTATAAACTATTAAATCTGAATTTTTTATTTTTATTTCTACTCCTATTTTCTTTAATATGTTTATTTCTGTTAAAATTATTTTTGGGTTAATATTTTTAATACAGAGTTGGCCATTTGTGAGAGCTCCAGCTATTAAGTATGTGCCTGCCTCAATACGATCAGGCATTACAGAGTGAATTAATTCTTTTGTTTCATGAGATCCTACTATGCTTAAAATTCTCTTACCTTTCCATTCAATATTAAAACCCATTTTCTTTAAAAAAATAATTAAATCATCTATTTCAGGCTCTATTGCACAATTCTTTAAAATAGTTTTACCTTTGGCAAAACATGCAGCTATAATAATATTTTCTGTAGCCCCGACTGAAATACTTGGAAAAATAATTTTATTTCCTTTTAGCCCATTTGGTGCTGTTGCATAAATATATCCATCTTTTATTTTGTACTTTGCTCCCAATTTAGATAATGACTTAAGATGAATATCAACAGGTCTAGCACCAATGGCGCATCCACCTGGAAGAGACACCTTAGCCTTTTTAAATCTAGCTAAAAGTGGCCCTAAAACTAAAATACCTGCTCTCATAGTTTTCATAAGTTTATATGAAGCGAAAGTTTTAATTTTATTTGAATTTTTTATTTCTAAAGATTTTTTTCTATTATTAATTTTAATTTTGCATCCCATAGAGATTAAAAGTGAAATCATTGTTTCAATGTCTTTTACCTTTGGTAAATTTAAAATTTTTATAGATTTGTTTGATAAAATTGATGCTGCTAATATTGGCAATGAAGCATTTTTAGATCCTGATACCCTGATAATACCCTTAAGTTTTCTTTTTCCAGAAACTTCAAGTGTTTTCATTTTATTTATACTTTTGGTAAAGTTACCCCAGTTTGACCCATATATTTACCTTTTCTGTCTGAGTATGACACTTCAGGATTTTCGTTGCCTTCTAAAAAAACAAATTGAGCTACTCCCTCGTTTGCATATATTTTGGCTGGTAATGGTGTCGTATTAGAAAATTCGAGCGTAACATGACCTTCCCATCCTGGTTCTAAAGGAGTTACATTGACTATGATACCACATCTTGCATAGGTAGATTTTCCAAGACATATAACTAAAACATTTTTCGGTATCTTAAAATATTCTACAGTACTTGCAAGAACAAATGAATTGGGTGGTATAATACATTCATCTATATTTTTTGTTATAAAATTACTTGGTTTAAATTTTTTTGGATCAACGATTTCGGAATTTACATTAGTAAAAATTTTAAATTCATTAGAAACTCTAGCATCATAACCAAACGAAGATAGACCATAAGATATTTTACCATTTCTTATTTGTTTTTCTTCAAATGGTTTAATCATTTCTTGACTTGTAGCCATTTTTTTAATCCATTTATCTGACAAAACTGGCATGGCTTATTTTTTTTTAATTTTTTTTTTAAAAATTTTTCTTTTTTTAAGATTTTTTTTTAAGGCTTCCTCAAGATTTTTATTTTTATTTTTTCTATTCATAATATTTTAATTACTTCTTATCGGGATTTGTCAAATCTTCTAACGTTATAGGTTTCTCAACATCAATAACTTGGTTTTGGGTTCCTGAATTGGATCCTTCTCTAGCAGCTCTTTTAGCTTTTTTTTCAGCTAACTTTTTCTCTCTCTTAGCCTGCTTTTCCATGGCTTTCATGCCTCTTGTAGATTTATAATCGTAATGAATACCCACAACTAACTCCTTAAAAAAAAATTCTTATAATAATAAATCAAATTAAATAAAAGATTAAGGCAATAATTTGAATAAATTTAAATTATACATTAAATTTAATACATATTTGCCTCTATAGTTAAATGGTATAACACGTCCATGGTAAGGATGAATTCCAAGTTCAATTCTTGGTGGAGGCAAAAAAGTTAAATTTAAACAAACTTTTTTATTATTTAATAAACTTTTTTCTCATA
>CACBXQ010000024.1 GCA_902543245.1 uncultured Pelagibacteraceae bacterium
CGCAAAACTGCCAATAAAAACAAAAATAATTAAAAGAATTTAAATATGAAAAAGCAAGAAATTAAAAAATTAAAAAAAACTGAGATTGTAGATAATATTAATAAATTTAAAAAAGATTTATTTAATTTACGTTTTCAAAAGATAAACGGACAATTAAATAGTTATTCAAAGATTAAGCTAACAAAAAAATCAATTGCTAGATTAAAAACTTTATTAAAAGGAAGCTCGAATGCCTAAAAAAATATTATCTGGTGTAGTAGTAAGTGACAAACCTAACAAAACAATAACTATAGTAGTAGAGAGAAAATATCAGCACCCTGTGTTGAAAAAAGTTGTAAAAGTAAGAAAAAAATATAATGCACATGACCCAGAAAATAAATATAAAAGTGGTGATATTGTATCTATAATAGAGTGCAAACCACATTCTAAGAATAAAAAATTTGAAGTTATTGGAGATAAAAGATGATTCAGGTGCAGACAGAATTACAAGTTGCAGATAATACAGGCGCAAAAAGAATTGAATGCATAAAAGTATTAGGTGGTTCAAAAAGGAGATATGCTAGTATTGGTGACACAATAGTAATAGCTGTAAAGGAAGCAATGCCTAAAGGAAAAGTTAAAAAAGGTACAGTTCACAAAGCCGTAGTTGTCAGAGTTAAAAAAGGTATTCATAGGGATGACGGCTCTAAAGTTAGATTTGATAATAATGCAGCCGTACTTGTGGATGATAAGGGCGAACCTGTGGGAACCAGAATTTTTGGACCAGTAACTAGAGAATTAAGATCAAGAGGATTAATGAAAATTATATCACTAGCACCGGAGGTACTATGAGTATTATTAAAAAAGGTAATAATGTAAAAATTTTAACTGGAAAAGATAAAAATAAAAATGGTGAAATAATAGAGATAGATAGAAAAAATTACAGAGCAAAAGTTAAAGGTATAAACATGATAAAAAAAACATATCAAAACGACAAAAGAAAAAAAAGGTGGGATTGTATCAAAAGAGAATTTTGTTAACATTTCTAATTTAGCATTAGTTGAGAGCAAAAAAAAAGTTGAAATTAAAAAATAATGACTAGAATTAAAGAATTATATATAAATAAAATAGTACCTGAGCTTAAGGAACAGTTTGAGTTAAAAAATAAATACATGGTTCCACATGTTGAAAAAATAATACTTAACATGGGTTTAGGAGTTGACGGTACAGATAATAAAATTATCAAAATTTGTGAAGAAGATCTAGCAAAAATTACAGGACAAAAACCTGTGATAACCAAATTTCGTAAATCAATTTCAAATTTTAAAACAAGAAAAGGGAGTCAGGCTGGATTAAAGGTGACCTTAAGAAAAGGGAAAATGTATGAGTTTATTGATAGATTGGTAAATATAGCATTACCAAGAATAAAAGATTTCAGAGGTTTATCTGATAAGGGATTCGACAAATTTGGTAATTACTCATTTGGTATTAAAGAACATATAATCTTTCCAGAAGTTAATTTTGATAAAGTGGATAAAATTAGAGGTCTAGATATTTCAATAGTAATAAAATCAATTAATGCAGAACAAAGTTTACAATTATTAAGAAAATTAAATTTTCCATTTAAAACAAAAGGAGTGAATTAATATGGCAAAGGTAAGCGCAGTAAATAAAAATAATAAAAGAATAATGATGGCTAAAAAGTATGAAGCCAAAAGAAAAAAATTAAAAAAAATTATAATGGATAAGAAAATTTCATTAGAGGAAAGATTTAAAGCCCAACAAAAATTGTCAAAACTACCAAGAAATTCATCAAAAATTAGAATTATGAATAGATGTGAAATAACAGGTAGACCTCACGGTGTTTATAGAAAATTAAAAATTTCAAGAATAGCTTTAAGAGAACTAGGTCTTGAGGGAAAAATTCCAGGAATGGTTAAATCTAGCTGGTAGAAAGGATAATTATGAGTTTAAGTGACCCGATAGGAGATATGATAGCAAGAATAAAGAATGCTCAAGTAAGAAATTACAAAATGATTGAGTTGCCTTCATCTAATTTCAAAGT